>CACWOS010000113.1 GCA_902762565.1 uncultured Prevotellaceae bacterium | reverse complement strand
CAAACAGGAACACAAGCATGAGGACAAGCACCATCACTATCTGCGCCGTGAGTTCAGCTACTCTAACTACGAGCAGAACTACGTGCTGCCAGACGATGTAGTGAAAGACCAGATTTCTGCCAAGGTTGAGGACGGCATCCTGACCATCACCATGCCGAAGACTGAACCGAAGGAGAAGGTCACCAAGGCCATTGAGGTTTCATAAAACATGTGGACTCAAAACAAAAATCAAAGCCCGACCTGCAATTAGCAAGCCGGGCTTCTTTTCTATTGAATCTTCTGCCAAAGGTTAGTCCCGATCTTCGCGATGAGGCTTTCTTTCACCCAGCGACAGATGATGGTCTTCACCACAGGCGACTCGTTGTTGGCAAGACGCAAATTTACCAAGTCCTCCTTCGTGAACTCCTTGGGGAGTGCATCCAGATAGCGGATGTTGCCCATCGAAGCCTGAGGACTTATGGCGTTCTTGTGCAGGGCATCAATCTTGTCGCCATAAATCTCCAACTGGTAGTGGAAACAACGCTCGGCAAACCAGAGGGCGAACCTGCTGGCGCGCTCGTCGTCAACAATACTCTTTATTTCTGCTGTATTCATATCTTCTTTTCCGGTTACGGTTACAGCTGTAACCATGTAACCTTTTTGTCGTTTTAATTAATGATTGTAATTAATTGAATATGTGTATGTTATGCCATATTTACAATCTTATTTCTATCTCTGCGGTTACATGGTTACAGTTGTAACCGTAACCGTTTTTTGGAGTCTCGAAGTGAAGTGTTAGGGATTGCTGGAAGAAGCATTAAGTCTTGCAGGGAGAAGCACTAAGTCTTGCAGGGGAAAAGCCTAAGGATAACGGGGAGAACCTCCCGTCTAACCATCGTGCGCCTATACCCAAACGATTGTTCGCCTATACGCAAACGACTGTGCTCCTATACTCGAATTGAATCGCTTTCCAGAACCATGAACCCTTAACCATCCGCTTGACCCTCAGGTCGCTTTGCACCTTCAGGTCAAAGAGCCCTCATACATCATCCTTCAGCCATCACACTTCAGTAAAGATATGCTCCGTTGTAATTTACATAATTTCAAATTTAGAAACATCCTCTTCGCTTGAGAATGCCTATTCCCTCCATTTTAAAGGAACAATTTTCTAATCTGATTGCAAAGATACGAATAAGTGAGCAAAAATCAAAATGTTTTTTGTTTTTTCGAATGAAAGTATATTCGAGACAAAGTCTCAAAAATAAAAAATAATTTTTAAATCCGTATAACTTTCCAAAACTTTTTATATCTTTGCAGCCGAGAACGACAATTAAACGGATTTTCCAGCAGATGATAGATGCTCGTGAAAAATGGCGCGAACAAGTACGTGAGCAGGAGGCCCAGATCGCACAATGACACTTTCTGCAGACATACTAAACCTGCGCTCACCCTACAAGTTAAGTCGGTTAACTATTATGCTGGCATTCTTATGCGTCACGATCATCCGTTGCACGATATGATTCTCTCATACTACCAGGACTTCTTAAAACATGTGCCACAATTGTATGCACCAAGAGAGAAATAAGGTACAAGGAAAATGCTAATTCTTCTTATATGCAAGGCTTGCATTTGTTTTTAGTTTTGAAATGTGAAAGATTCTTCATATCTTTGCCACAAAAATGAAAACATATGAAGTATACAGTTGCATTTAAGGGCTTACCCTTCGAACCAGATAAGAAACAGGTCATCTATGTGGAAAACCAGTATGATGAACGCACCAATGCGATTATCAGGGAAATCTCGTTCGGCTCCAATGATGTGATACGCTCGGACGTAGTACGCTTGCCCGTCAAGAACTCTGGTGTAGTACGTTTCTGTTCCATATTTTCTTATACTAAAGATATTTCCAGCTTGCATCGTGGATGCAAATTTACGAAAAAAACTCATTCGCGCTTAATTTTTTCAAATAATATCTTTAAAGTATATCCTTCTTCGACTATCTTGGCGAAAGAAAGGGCTTGTCGGTGATGCCGCCATAACTCTTGGCGGCACGCTGTAGGGCTTCGTCGGTCATGTACTGTTGGTAGAGCGTGCAGCGGGTCTGGATAGTCTGCGGCGAGCAGCGGTCGCCAATGACGCGTACCAGTGCCCAGCCTTTTGTAGAGTCGGCAAACTCGTCGCTAACCAGCGCGAGTCGTCCGTCTACTGCGGTCATCTCCTGTCTTGACACCATGTGACGAGTGAAGCGCACGCGGGGAATGACGTCTTCTCCGCGCTGCTCTGCCGTGTAGAGCCATAACTGTTCGCCCCATTGACGATTGCCTACACCGAGGTCGGTCAACAGGGCTGGCTTGCCGTCCACCGTGCCAAGGTGCTGCTCGACGGTGGGCAGTTTTCCGTTGCTCACTGGTATACCGGGCATCAAGAACGAGGCATCCGTCATCTGTATTTTCTCGACATACACCGGCGACAGACCGTTGGCCAGCGACGCAAAGTCCTGGTAGGCATTGGCCCGCTCGGTGAACATCGGTTCTGCGTAGCGCAGCATCTTCCACAGTGCCGTCGTATGGCGCATCTTCTGCCGCTGGATAAACTGCGCCAGCGTGTTGCTGCGCTTCTCCCACGACTCTGACACGCGCCCAATCACCTGACCACTATTTGTTTCGTCGTTTCTTTGTTACTGCTTCGGTGCTCCTTCGTTACTGCTTCGATATAGCCTCGATACACCTTCGGTCGTTCTTCGGTACTTGTCCGATACTTGGTCGCTATTTGTCCGCTACTTGTCCGGTTCTGAACCGGACATATACAGCAGAAGTATCGCAGTACTACCGCACATCAATGCCGACTAATTGCTTACTAATTGCCGACTGTTCGCTGAGTGCAGCAAGGCTATGCTGGGCAAAATTACGAATTTTCCTCTAATTCTGAGCGTATGAAAGAAGAATAATAAACTTATTCATCACTTTTTGTGTGATTTTTGTTGTTTTGTGTTACTAATTCGAATATTTTTGTGTAATTTTGCTGCGCTCAGTCGAAGTGGTATACTTTTAAATTATTATTTGGTATACTTTTACGTTATCATTTACACTCTGATGAAGTTAAGACCGTTCAGGATCTTGTTGACGACGCACTGCGTCTTATCAACGATGACATCAGCACACCTATTCCCCTCTTGAAGCGAGAAGAGTGGCAGAAGGAACGTAATGCTAAGGCAAAGGAGATTGTCACCATTGCAGATTAACAACGTGGGTAAGCAGATGTACCTCGATGCCAAGCAAAAAGTCGCTCTTGCAGCCAAGACAGAGGAAGAGAATGTACGGCTGAAGCATCGCATCTCTCAGTTGGATGAGAATGCCATTGCCCGTGAGAAGGGAAGAACTGCAACAGCAGAGCGTAAGGCTCAGGAACAGGCTACCCGTGCTAATCGTGAAGAACAACGTGCCAACAATGCCGAGAGCCGACTCTCTATGATGGAGCGTTTTGTCAAACAGGCTGGTGCTTCAGAGGCTTTTGACCGTTGGGCACATCTTACTGCGGTTATAGACAAGGCTATTGCAGCCTTCAATGCCTGGGCCCACAGCAGAGCCTCCATCTTTAGCCGCGACGACGAGCGTGTCATTGGTCAGGGCATCATTGCGAAGTGTCAGCTTGAAGGTCTCAATCCTGTTAGTGAGACCGATCGTAAGACTGCTGCCAGTGGCATCGCTGAAATGGCAGAAGAGACCATCGGTTCAATCTCTCAGTTCATGTGGGACACAGCTGTTCTTCGCATCGGCCAACTGGCTTCTGAAATGCGCGTGTCAATGGGAGGACAATCTGTTGGAGGTAGCAACGGCAATGCCGACGAGTTGACCAACTGGGATGGCACTAAGAAGAAAGGTTTAGGCTGGTAGATTTCCTGTCTCTATATAGAAGAGGTGGAGTAGGCTAAGGTTCCTTCTCCACTTCTTTTTCGTCTTAGATTTCGTCTAATCCCGTCTAAATTCTCGTCTAAGCTCGTCTAAATCTCACGTAAATCTCGCTTAACGCCACGTAAATTTACTTATCGAGAAATGCCCTAAA
>CACWOS010000112.1 GCA_902762565.1 uncultured Prevotellaceae bacterium | reverse complement strand
TTTAGCGACATTCTCGTTGTTTGTGCCGGTACTGCTGCCAGCCATGAGACCGTGGGCCTCCTCGAAGACGACGTCCTTCAGCAGCGTCTTGGTGTTGACATACTTCTGACTCATAATCTTTAGATATTAAACACTTTTCTTTTTTGAACACGAATCTCACTAATCTCTCGAATATTCTGGCGCCTCATGATAATTCGTTTGATTCGTGCAATTTGTGTTCGTTTTAAACTGTCAATCAGTGGTGCCGCAGGGTATATCACTTTGCGGTCGTCTGGAACGTTCCTATCACCCGAAGGTACGTCACTTTGCGGTCGTAGATGCGATACTTTACCCCCTAAAGTATCATCGGAACGGGTCGTAGATGACGTCGGAACGGATGGAAACAATCGTCGGAACGGGTCGAAAGTGCCGTACCTTTGGCTCACTTGCCTTAACGGGTACAAAGGTACTACATTTGCGAAGGGCGATGTCCGACTTTGTCCGACAGGCGGGAAATATTTTTCATTTTCTGCTCTTCTTCCCACGATTTGAGGATGATGTCACGGATTGGCGAGGCATTGAGGGCCTGCTGGTCCTGTAGTTCGGGCGGAAGGTCAATGCAGTAGTCCTCACAGATGTAGCGGACGGCATAAGGTGGTAGTTTCTGGGCTTTCTCTAAGACGGTGTCGACAGACACGTTGATGTCATAAGACTTCGTCCCACTTCATTTTGAATCTCGCGCGTTATTAAATATTAATTTATTTAAGCCCCTTAAGGGGCTAATAATTATTTCCTGCTGCTCCGCTTGGGCAAAATAGGCATAATAGGCCTTGGCATCAATGATGCAGAGGTCTGGTTTGATGGACCGAATGGCTACATCGACCATCTTGCCGCGTTTCTCGAATCCAAGTCCACGCAGATTAAAGGCGAAAAGAGTTGAATTAATATCTTTCGCAGGTTCTGCAGATGGTTATTCGTGTCATTAGTGAGATTCGTGTTCGTTATCCTCTCCAATGCCAATGCTTTCTGTGCCAGACTTGCTGCCATTAGAATTGACAAAAAGTAGGTCTATCCGCTCTTTGCCTTACCACAGTCAGCTACCAGTTCACCGCGATAAAAACACGGCACGTCGAACATCCGGAACAGCGGTTGCATGGACGGTAACTCTGTTTCTGTCGTGATGCGCTCTGTCAGCAGCTCGTCTATCTCTCGTTGCATCGGTTCTGCCTGTTCTGACGTGCTTTTTTCCTGATTCTTACGCTGAATACTAGTCTTTACCAAATTAAATCCTTCATCATTCATAATATTTTTAACTTTTCAACGTTTATAATACTGGTATAGTCCAGTTAACGTTGTAAAGGTATAAAGATTGGAACACGTAAAAGAAAGTATGTCCGCAGGGCGGACACATTATATTTTATTTAACAAATCATCAAAAGTAATGAAAAACAGGAATCTCCCTTCACACATTGATGGAGGAAAAGCATATTCCGTTAATCTGGAGAATTTGATTGTTACATATTGAGATTTTCGGCATATGTGAGACGTATTCCTTTGAGAATCTTGGCGTTTTTCTATGAAAAATCTTTGAGGATTTCGGCATTTTTTATTATTTTCCTTTGGAATTTGGAATTTTATAGCTATCTTTGCACCGAATAAAATAAAAAACGATGGCAGAAAGAATATTTAGGCGCAAGATCTATGAGCAAATGCTGAGTTGGAAACAAAATCAGCACGGGACAACCGCACTTCTTATCAGAGGTGCAAGGCGTGTCGGCAAATCCACTGTTGCCGAGGAGTTTGCCCGTAATGAATACGAGAGCTACATATTGGTTGACTTCTCAAAGGCAACGCCAGCAATACACCGTTTGTTTGAAGATGTCTCCAATTTGGACTACATCTTCACCCAATTGCAACTTAACTATCGAAAAAGCCTGAAACCACACAAGTCTGTCATCATCTTTGATGAAATACAAAAGCAGCCATTAGCCAGGCAAGCCATTAAAACGCTTGTGGCCGATGGACGCTACGATTACATCGAGACAGGCTCTCTGTTGAGCATCAAACGTAAATGGAAATCAGCAGGCAAGAATAGCCAACAGAACAACATTCTCATTCCCAGTGAGGAGACACGCCTTGATATGTACCCTATGGACTATGAGGAGTTTCGTTGGGCGTTGGGAGATGACCAGACTATTCCACTTTTGCATACAATGTTCAACAATTTGAGTCCGCTGAGTGATGATACGAATCGTCGTATGATGCGCGATTTCCGTCTGTATGTTTTGGTTGGAGGCATGCCCCAGGCAGTCAATGACTACCTTGACACGAACGACATGAGCATTGTTGACCAACGCAAGCGTAGCATTCTTGACCTATACGATGAAGATTTCTACGACTTGGATCCATCAGGCCAAACCTCCGACCTGTTTCACGCCATTCCTGCACAACTAAGCAGTAACGCATCTCGCTATCAGGTGAGCAGCGTGATTGCGGGAGGAAAACTGGATCGTTTGAGAGGTCAGATAAATATCCTCAAAGATTCCATGACCGTCAATATAGCTTATCATGCTAACGACCCAAGTGCAGGACTGGCATCACACATCAACCGCGACC
>CACWOS010000111.1 GCA_902762565.1 uncultured Prevotellaceae bacterium | reverse complement strand
CCGATTCCCATGCTTCCTGCTTTTTCAATTCTACAGAATCACTTGCAGATGATTCCGATGTCGGCTGGTTTGATGATGGACGGCAAGAAACGATTGCGAGGGCGGCAATCAGGATGGAGAGAAGTTTTACTTGTTTCATTTTTTCTGTGTTCATTTTCTACCAACCTTTAATCTGGAAAAAAATACCGACGTTGATACCCAAACTATTAATCAACTTGTTTCTGTAATCGTTCTTGTTCGTATCAAACGCATCTACGAGATATGCATCATCACATATTGATGCCATTATGCCGATGTTCGGAGTGATGTGCATCTTCACGCCGACGCTTGGCGACATAAACAGGCTGAGACCTTGTTTTTCTTTTGAGATGGAGTATTTCTCGTTAGTCCCTACATTCTTTGCATTGAACAGGGCGAATAAACCGACGCGCAGATTGACAAAGGGAGAAAACCGCTTGTCAAGAAAGAAATAATGTGTACTAAGAAAGACGGGGATAGCGGAAAAGTTGTAGTTGTTATGATGGCTATATCCGATTCCGGGGCCTATGCTGAACCGCTCGTTAATGAACTTTTCGTGCAGGTAGTTTGCAGAAATGCACTTATCGCCATATTCACCAACGCCTTGCGCCAAAGTAACATCAATGACATTCAGACAGCCCTCTTCCACATCGAAAGAACTCTGCCCTTGCCCCGCCACAGCAACAAGAGCAAACAGGATGGTGATGATAGTTTGTTTGTTCATTATCATTTCATTTATATTTTATCTTCTTAAATCGTGCAAATTCTTTGTCTGAGGGTTCGACATCATTTCCATATATGCTCTTTTATTTCCTTCCAGTTATTGAAAATGATGATGGTCACTGTATACAGACTTCCTTTGATGATTTCCCCTTTCCAATCATCTATGCCGTCGCTAAATACCATGTTTAACAGCCAGATGATTGCCATAAAGCCACAAAAGTAGAATAATGCTTGTAGCAAGACTTTTCTCCAGTTTTTCATTGTTTTCATTTTCATTTCATTTTTTACTCTCCCATCCACTGGTTCCTCTCCCATAGGCGGTACACGCGGTTGGCATGCTCTGCGTCGTGTATGATTTGGTTGCCTGCGTCGGCATTTGATATGATGGCCTCGCGTTCCCAACTGCCTCGGGTGAACTTGAACTGTGCGGGCAGGTGCAGACGGAGGTCGATGGAGGCGATGCTGTCACTGGTGAGCGTCATCTTGACGCCCTTTGCCTCCCAGTTGGCCAGCGCATCCTGATTGCCTGTGATATAAATAGTGTCCGTGAGGTTCTTGCCGCGCAGTTCGATGTGGACGGGATAGGTCTCTTCACCGACATAGCCCACCAAATTCTTGGCGCCGAAAACGATGTAGTCGTTCAGGGCTTGTGTGAGACTGGGCATGAAGCCATTGTAATGGCCGTAGCCGGGGAAGGTGTGTACGGATGTGACGGTGTTCTCGGGGAAGTGCGCCTTGTCCTTTAGGAACGTGCTGACACGCTCCCAGCCCGTCTTCCACTCATCGCCCCAGTACTCAGGGCCGCTGTCAATCTCGCCAGACATCGACGCATAGATGAAACGGGGAGCCTTGTGGTTCTTGAACTGGTAGTTCCCAATGTCCGTAGCCAGACGGTACTCATCGTAGCAGCAGTTGGGCGATATGGCGATGTAGTCGTCGAAAAGGTCGTCGGTACTCATCGCGTCGAGCACGAACGATGCGCTCAGCGAATGGCCGATGCCGAGGGAACGCCCAGACGTGCGATAGTGGGATTTCACGTATGGCATCCTTGACGAACTTCTTCAGGTCTGGTGATTTGCCGTAGTAGTTGCCCTCCTTGAACAGTCCGTTGTTGCCGTGCAGGGGCATGGGCAGGTAGTCGTGGTTACGGAAATAGTTGATGTCCCATAGGTTTGGCGAACAGATGCCTACGATGATGAAACTCTGGCTTCTTCCACCATCAGGGTCTGGTTTGCAGGCTATGTTGAGCAGGCAATGTACGAGGTCGAACATTGTTCTGTCCTGTGCATCGAACACATAGATGACATCGTAGTAAGTCTGGTCATACTGCTGATAGCCTACTGGCGTGTAAATGAGCACCTGCCGCTCGTGGTTGAAAAACTC
>CACWOS010000110.1:3124-3926 GCA_902762565.1 uncultured Prevotellaceae bacterium | reverse complement strand
CTATTTGCATGTCGTCGGTATTGACAATGCCCATGATGCGATGACGCGTAGTCTGCGCCTTGAAGGTCGCAATCGAAATACGCTCACCAACCAATTGGTTCATGAGCGTACTCTTTCCCACATTAGGGTTTCCGACGATGTTTACAAAACCTGCTTTATGCATCTTTATTTCCGTCATATGCCCATTTATAGTAACTTGCACCATGAACGAAACCTGCGCCGAAGGCCGTAAACAGCATGTTGTCGCCTTTTCTCAGCCGCGGTTCGTATTCCCATAGAGCCAGTGGAATGGTGGCTGCCGAGGTATTACCATAGTGCTCGATGTTGACCATCACCTGATCCATAGACAATTCCAAACGCTTACCCACTGCTTCTATGATACGCATATTAGCCTGATGAGGCACCACGAAACGGATGTTCTCTTTGCTCAGCTGATTGCGCTCTGCTATCAGTGCACAGTCTTCACTCATATTGGTGACGGCGTAGCGGAACACAGTGCGTCCCTCCTGATAGAGATAATGCAAGCGGTGATCAACGGTGAAATGACTAGGAGGACAGACTGAGCCGCCGGCCTTCAGATGAAGGAAGGGAAGACCCTTACCATCACAACGGAAGTAGGAATCCAACAAACCCATGTTCTCTTCCTCAGTGGCTTCCACCAGTACGGCAGCAGCACCATCGCCAAAGAGAGGACATGTAGCACGGTCCTTATAGTCTGTCACTGACGACATCTTGTCAGCACCTATCACGATAATCTTCTTATAGCGGCCACACTGAATCATCGAAGCGGCCACGTCAAGAG
>CACWOS010000110.1:0-3085 GCA_902762565.1 uncultured Prevotellaceae bacterium | reverse complement strand
AATCCACAGCAGGCACCCCAGAAATCGAAAGCAAACGCATTCTTCAATCCGAGTTTGCCTAAGACAATACTTGCTGTAGAAGGGAACTTATAATCAGCCGTGGAAGTGGCAACAATGACTGCATCAATGGTATCCGGATCTGCGCCGGTCTTCTGCATCAGTTGCTTGGCAGCCTTACGGGCCATATAACTGGTGCCAAGACCTTCCTCGGTCAGGACACGACGCTCCTTGATACCGACACGAGTCATAATCCACTCGTCATTGGTGTCTACCATACGCGACAGTTCCTCATTAGTCAGAATATAGTCGGGCACGTAGCCACCAATGCCGGTGATTATCGCATTGATTTTATTTTTCACTTTTTATGATTACCTTTTACCTTATTCTGCTGCCTCGTCCATCACAATAGCAATCTTGCCACGATAGTAGCCACATGTGGGGCATACAGTGTGGTAGATGTGATAAGCACCACAGTTAGGGCATACTGCCAGTGTGGGTGCTACTGCCTTGTCATGAGTACGACGCTTTGCGGTACGAGTGTTCGATTGTCTTCTTTTAGGATGTGCCATAATTGTATAAACTTTAACTTTTAACTTTAAACTTTTAAATTCTTCAGTGCCTCCCAACGGGGGTCTGTCACCTCTGCCGCCTCTTCGCTGCTTCGGACAGCGCCGCTCAGCTCTGCGAGCTTCTGCGTCATCGCACTATTGCATTTTCCAGGTGCATGAACGTGCTTGATGGGTATGGCCAGCATGACAAACTCATAGAGGAACCATGACGTGTCGAGTATTCCTTCGTTCTCATCAATCGTCACAGTATCGTCTGTCTCGTTGTATGTGTCGCCCAACTTGACCATCAGGTTGTTGTCTGCCACGATGGGCTGCTGCATGTCGTCCAGACAGCGGTCGCAACTGACAGTCACTTCGCCTTCCGTATGGAACTGGAGGTCGAAAAAGCCAGGCATCTTGCGTATAGATACTGACACATGCAATGCTCCATGTTCCAGCTGTGAGCCGTCCAGAGCCTGAAAGAAACCATCATCAAGGTCAAAACCGAGAACTGTCTCGGCCTCCTTCAACTCTTTCAAATCTATCTTAAAGGCATCCAAACTACACATAGTCACACTTTTAGGCTGCAAAGGTACAAAGAATTTATGAATTAAGAATTAAGAATTAAGAAAAATTTCGCTTTTTATTGAAAATCGGCCTCCGTTCGGCATGCTTTTTGCACACACTGCCCAAGCCGTGTGCAAGTATTTCGTCCTCATCTCAATCCGGAACGTTGTCCCCTTCCCTACCTCGGACTGTTTGACATAGATATGTCCTTTGTGATATTCCTCCACGATTCTCTTGGCCAGCGAAAGACCCAGGCCCCAGCCGCGCTTCTTGGTCGTGAAGCCGGGAGTAAACACATCGTTCAAGTCCTTTTTCTTAATACCCTTGCCCGTATCCTGCACGTCAATAACAACTCGCTGATCTTCTTCCGTCAACGTGAGCGTGATAGTCCCCTTGCCCTCCATCGCATCAACGGCATTCTTACACAGGTTCTCTATCACCCACTCAAACAGTGAGGCGTTCATCATGACCATCACTTCGTGGTCTGGGAAATGGCGAATCATCTGAACCTGGCTGGAGGTCCTACGGTCCATATAGTCCACCACATGATTCAGAACCTCATTCATGGACGACTCTACCGGAGCCGGCAGAGAGCCTATCTTCGAGAAACGATCTGCTATCAACTGCAGACGTTTCACATCCTTATCCATCTCGGGCAGCAAGTCATCGTCAGGATACTGTTCCTTCAACATTTCCACCCATGCCATCAGACTCGACACGGGAGTACCCAACTGGTGAGCGGTCTCTTTCGACAGGCAGACGCTTCAGCATCACAGACTCATCATAGCATACCAGCTGACTGCCCACCCGGATGGTGTCACCGGCCTTCATCATACGTTGAGCATACTTGCTGATATTCACCGTATCCTCTATATTCCTATAGTCATCAATGCCACCTTCCTCGTTCAGCACCACCACAGGTATGGTATTGTTGCCTTCCATGACGCTCAGTACCAGTGACAAGTCAGTTGTCTCATCGGCTTCATTCAGCGAACGCAAGGCCTGAGCCCACACTTCCATACGGTGCCGCTCCTCGTTCGAGAGATCACGCACCAGGAAATGAGAGACCAATAGCGACGCCACGGCTATCACCACCGCAACAATCACCAATACAATCTTAACCTGTCTGATTCTGTCAGTCCACTGCATACCTTAATTATAACGCACGCAAAAGGCAAATATTATGATTGAGAGAAAACTAGTCTTCATCATCCTCAAAGATTTCTTGACGGTTGATGCTTCTGAGCTTGAAAAATTAAAAAGTTAGACATAGGCTTGGCGTGGGTTGTGGAGATAGGTCCCGTCAGCTATCCGAATAGTCTCTTTGCATCGTGCAGACGTCTCCTGTACCCCTATGCAGACCGTTCGCGTCACGTGTGGAACCTATCCCCATCACTCACGTATGACGCTCGCGTCAAGCACGCTTGCCTCCTTTTACTCACTCTTCGATATTGCCTTCATATATCTACATTCTTCTATCATCTTTACGGATTCGGGAGAGCATCTGCGGGGTGATGCCGAGGAACGAGGCGAGGTCTTGCAAGTCATGATGCTTATTTCTTCGTAATTCCACCAACGACATCATCATTCTCGATGCTATGTTCGGCTTTCTTGACATTTGCTTTAAGAGACCCGAAACGCCAAGTGATAGAGAGACTGAACGAACGGGCATTGTTCCAAGACTGCTGGAAATCACGATAGTCGCCATTGACTGTCTCAGCCTCTGTCTTCCAATATTTGTTGAAAGGTGCATTGGCTCCGATGCGGACGGTCAGACGGTTGTCCTTGAGGAATGATCGTTGCAGCGAGAAGTAATATCCCTGATAGGAGTGCTGCATATAATAGATTCCATTAGGGCTATGACCAATCTTGCCGTATGCCGCCATATAAAGCAACAGTTTCCAGGGCAGCTTTTGTGAGAGATTGGCATAGAAATTGTCGGACCATCCAAAGGTGCGATAGCCCAGGTT
>CACWOS010000109.1 GCA_902762565.1 uncultured Prevotellaceae bacterium | reverse complement strand
AACGTGATTCGTAGCCGACAGATACAGGAACGGGTGGAACACCTCTACTTGCTTGACCTCGACACGACCATCACACCGACGGAACGGTTAGAAGAAGAATTGGAAGCCCTATATAAGGGCATAGACCAATTAGAGCCACTCGTTTGTCGCGACATCATCATGCAGCATTTCCGCGATGGTATCACCTTCAAAGAGATTGCCAATCGTCTGGGTGTCAGCGAAACCACCGTCTATAAGCATCTGCGTCGTGCGCTTAATCAATTACGTACACAACTAAAAAAACAATGAGCGTATGAACAAGACAGATCTTTTGCTCCAGATGATGGAACAGCCCCATCGATACACGGTCGAAGAATGGCAGGAAATACTTGCGGATGACGAATGCCGTGAACTTTACACACTGATGTCTATGACGCAAAGTGCTGTTGATACCGCCCGTGCAGACAAGGAGGTCACCGACGAGATGATAAATGGAGAATGGCAGCGCCTTTCTTCCGTACAGTCAAGCTTTCAATTAAGGAAGTTCGCTGCTATGTTAGTCGGCATCCTCATGCTCTCAGGCATTGCCTTTGCAGCCATCCACATCATTAGCCACAGTGACTCTCATAAAGAAAAAGAAACTGTAGTGGTTTCAAATGCTTCATCTCTCACCCATCAATCTTCACAGTCCCAAGACACTATAGGCGTCCCACAATCCAAGCTATACGAAAATGTGCCATTAAGCGATATTTTCGATGAACTTTCTAGCTATTATCAAATAAAGGCGGTATATCGTAATGATGCTACCCGACAGATTCGTCTTTTCTACCAGTGGAAGCCTGAATATACTATCGAGAAAGTCGTTGACATGCTCAATAATTTCGAGTGGCTGCAACTGGAACTAAAGAACGACACCCTGTATGTTTCATCAACCGTAGAGCCACAGCCATGAAGCAGTTATTGATTATCTTGCTGTGGCTGACAGGTATAACCGTCAGTGCACAGCGCATCAACCGTGATTTCTACGATGTATCGTTGTCGGAAGCCCTAAAATGCATTCAGGAACAAACTACAAATTACGATATCACTTTTATATACGACGAACTTGAAGACTTCCGAGTAACAACACATGTGCAACGTAAGTCAGTTCCTGATGCCATCATCCAACTTGTAGGCTTCTATCCCGTCCGCGTCGTAAAGCGTGGTGAAAGGGAAATCTATGTAGAATGTACCCACAAGACCGAGCGCCATCTGACGGGCACCATTATTGACGAAAACCGCCAGCCCGTGCCTTACGCCAATGTTTACCTGCTTCATCCATCAGACTCATCAGCTATCGGTGGAGGCGTGAGCAACGAGGCTGGCGTCTTCGTCATCCCCTACGAGCAGCCTACCGTTCTAGCCCGCATCTCATACGTGGGCTACAAGACCGTCTATCGCCTATGTAATAATGAGCAAGTGGGTACCATTCAAATGAAGCCAGAAACGATGACCATCAAAGGCGTCGTCGTAACTGGCGAGCGCCCTAAGGTGCAACTGCAAGGCAATTCCTTAATTATGAATGTAGAGGGCACAGTTATGGAACGAATGGGCACCGCCGAAGATGTACTTTCCCGTGTACCAACTATTTCAAAGAAAGGAGATGTCTTTGAAATCCTGGGAAAAGGAGTGCCATTGATTTACCTGAACAACCGTAAGTTGACCGACTTGCAGGAACTGCGTAACATCCAGTCGGACAACATCAAGAACGTGGAAGTCATCCAGAATCCCGGTGCACGCTACGATGCAACGGTCAATGCGGTCATTATCGTCCATACCAAGCGAACGGCAGGCGAAGGCCTTGGTGTAGAGTTATCATCATGGAGTCGCAAGGGACATGGTTTTGCGAACAATGAACGTATTAACCTTACCTACCGCACAGGAAAGTTGGAACTGTTTGCCAATCTCTTTGGAGCTTACAACAAGAGGTGGGAGAAGGGCGAGTTCGAACAGACTGTTTTTGCCGACACACTGTGGGTAATTACCAACAAGCAGAAGGACAAGGTTTACAATCCATTCCTTGAAGGCCGCTTCGGC
>CACWOS010000108.1 GCA_902762565.1 uncultured Prevotellaceae bacterium | reverse complement strand
TTCTCCAGAGTTTCATTGTTTTCATTTTGCATATACTATTATAATCTGTTCTTTTCAGCATTACCAGCACCCGTACCTTTGTACTTGCTGCGTGTGGTGTTGAAGTCATACGAGAGTGAGAGGCCGATGCTCTGTGTATAGACATAAGCATCCTTACCCGTCGTGGTGATGGGATAGTAGCCCGTCCAGCGTTCACGGAGATTGTGGAAGATGTCGTAGGCAAAGAGGGATACTATTAGTGAGCCATCGAGAAATGACTTCTGCATACGGGCATTGACGTTCAACTCATGGGCATAGTGGTTGAAGCCGTAGTCGTGGCTGGTGGAATAGTGCAGATAGAGCATGGCCTTCGCGGTCTTGCCGATGGTGAACCAGTTGCGGAAGTTTACCTCGAACTGTGGCTTATCAAGCGAAACTGCTGTACCATACGCCTGTGCATCGAACTGCTGCTGATAGTAACTGAGTGTCAGCGTGGGGCTGTAGAAGCCAAACTTGGGCGAAGCGGTGAGTGCTGCATTGTAACTCTCGAACTTATCGAAGTTACGGCTGGTCCACATCGTTATTTCTGTCCCCTCTTGGAACAGGTCACCAAAGGATAGGCGTATGTCCTTATTGTGGCTGTAACCTGCCGTGAAGTTCAACCACGAGTAGGTGACGTTGAGGTCGAGGTTCTGCTTGATGGTTGGGCGCAACAGGGGATTTCCACCTTCATACTGGTAACGATTGTCGTACTGGATGTTGGAATTAAGTTGATAATAGCCCGGCCTGCTGATACGCTTGTTATAACCCAGTTGGATGCCCCATTTGTTCTTTTGCCAGCCGACGGAAAGATTAGGAAACAGGTCTTGATATTTGCGGCTCGGCTCCGTCTGATACTGTCCGAAAGAATAGTAGTCGGAGGTGACGGCTTCATATCGTAATCCTGCACCGATGCTCCAGTTGTCAAGTCGTAAATGATACTCTGCAAACCCAGCCATATTACTTTCTTTTATTTCGTCATCGGATGACCTCACGATTTGCTCTATATTGTTGTATATGCCGTGGCTGTTGGAGTGTGTCATCTCCGTGCCCGCACTCAGTTCACCTCGCCATACAGGATAGGTCAACACCAGTTTCCCTGCCAGCATGTGGCTTCGCCTTTCGCTATGGGTAGTCACATCGCGATCCGGCAGGTCATCACTGCGCTCCTGTGACAGCATGTCGATAGAACTCTTGTTCCACAGGTACGAGCCGTTGAAGTCAATGCCGAGCCGTCCGAGTTTGCCAACGAAATAGACATTGGCTTCATGCGAAGGGCCGTCCTTGTCTTTCCTGCTCATATATTGACCGATGGTTCCTTCCTGCTTGCCGTTGCGCAAAATAGTCTGCGTGGTATGTGCGTCGCCACTTTCGTATGGCGACCCACTTAACTCGTAAGTCATTCCCAGTGATGTGCTGTCGTTGAGGTCATAGTTACCACCTACTTTGCCAGAGAGATTGGTGTACCAAAAACTATTGGGTGCATATTGGGAAATGTGTATCAGGTTGCCATTGGCACGAGTATCAGTAGTCAGCGTATTATCCTCTGAGTGATTGTTATTCTGGAACACTCCGACACCAAACACTTCCAAACCTCCCGTTCGATATTTTACCGTAGCATCATCGTAGGTCGTCCACTTCTCATTGTATTTCACCTGGCTATATGCCTCCACGCTTATGCCGTCGCCCTGATGCTTCTTCGTCTTGATGCGAATGACAGCACCGACCTCGGCATTGTACTTGGCACCAGGCGAAGTAATCACGTCCACGCTCTTGATGTCGGTGGACTTTAACTGTTTCAGTTCGCGAGCGTTCTGCACCTTCTTGTTGTTGATGTAGATTTCAGGCGTAGCCCTTCACCACGACTTCACCGAGCGTTTGCGTGTCGGGCTGCATCTGAATGTCACCCACATTGCCCTGCCGTGCGTCTATATACATTAATATATATCCAACGCTCGACACTTTCAGCAAACCATCTTGCTTGTCAGTGCTGATGTTGAATGTTCCGTCATCCTTCGTTACGGCTCCTGCAATGAAAACTGAGTCGGTACGGTTGACGAGCATAACATTGGCAAATGGCATTGGCTGAGACTGTTCGTCAATGATACGGCCAGTTATATTCTGTGCATTTGCAAATGTCGCTGCCGACAGCAGAATCAGCAGGAGCAGAAATCGTCTGTAGTGTTTTTGTTTCATGTTACCACATCATCATGCGAAGTGTTCGCTGGGCATCGCTACGCATAGTTTTTATTTTGTCGTTATACTCTTTGTTTTCGGTTGCCTCCAAGAATCTATTGAAGCAGTCGCGGGCTTTGTTGTGCTGTTTGAGGGCGACGTAACATTGCCCTATCTGGTAGGTGAGTTCATTCACATCTTTTTCTTCGGCATAGCGCATACATTCCTGCAGTTCATCTAAGCGGAAGTCGGGTTCTGATTTCAGTTTGAAAGCCTCGGCCAGTTCTTTGTGAAGTCGGAACAGGGTTTTACGGTCTGGCATTAGCAGTTTTCTTGCTTCGTCGAGATAGGAAAGGGCCTCTGCGCCTAAACCTACTTTATTGCTGACAATACCCAAAACAAAGAGGCAATAGGCATGATGATCATTTTTTTCATAAGCCCGATATAGATAGTCATAGGCAGCAGAGTTGTTTCCCATCTGCCAATAAGTCAATCCAAGAGTGTAGAGAGTTCCGAAACAGGTATCGCCTATGGCCTCGAGTTTTTTTAATTCTGATAGAGCCAAATCATAGTTGCCAATGTTGTAATAAGCCTCTGCCAGTTGACGGTTAATGAGTATATGAGTGGAATCTCTTTCGCAGTATTTCTTACAAATGTCAATCACCTTTTGGGGGAAACTCTTTCTGCCCATTATACCTTGCCAACCATTATTCAATCGGGGTGTATAGTCGGCTATCAGTGATGCGTCATACGGATTGTGCTTTAGTATCTCATCACCCCAATAAGCCAGAGAATCATTTTGGCCAAGTTGAGCAAAGTTGTTGTAGCAGAGACGCAAATCATCTGCATGAAGGCTGTCAGCAGGTATTTGTCGCAGGCATTCGAGACTCTTATTGAAATAACCTCGCGAAGCCAGTCGGATGGCATCATTACGGAGGTCTTCATGATTCTGTGCCAATGCCAAAATTGAGATAAAGACAGCAAATACTACTAATAATATCTTTTTCATTGTTGTTTCTCTTTTTCTAATAGTGCTTTTATTTTATCAATGGCCAGTGTAATGCTGATGTTCTTGGCGATAATGCGGCCACTGCGATCCACGAGGTAGTTATGAGGGATGGTCTTGATGTCAAGCGACTGATATTCTGGATACATTGCCCTCTTCTTCTCATCGTATGCATAATAGTTATTGATTTTGTAGGGCCTGTCGGTTTGTGTCAGGTCTTTGTTGCGCATATCCTTTTCCTTAACGGTGCTCCACCACTGCTTGCGGTTTTCATCTATTCCTATCAGGCATACCGCCAAATCATCACGAAACTCCTGGGCAGCATAGCGAATATTTGGCATCTGGGCCATACACGGTTGGCACCACGATGCCCAGAAATCTACCAACACATATTTCCCGCGAAAATCATTCACGTTACCAAGTGGCCCATTATACAGTTTCAAATTCATATAATCACCTACCTTCAGCGGTTTCATCGTAATCTTCTCGTCCTTCTGGAATCGCTCACTATATGCCCGAAGTTCCAAGGAACCCCAAATCTCAAAACTCTGTGCCGACATATATGTGCCCAACGTGCTATCATTAACAAAGGCTTTCATCGGTGGATAGTCAGGAAATCGCACTAACAGCGAGTTTTCTCTGTGTAGGGATAAAGTGTGGGATTTCGGCGGAAGGAGTAGAACACATCGCCAGCAGCATCGATAACACTATACGGGCTCTTGCCAGTGCAGGCAAATTCTAAAATATAGCGTTCCCATTTGTCTTTCTCCTTTTTGGCAATGGCATTGATAGAATCTCGTTGGGCATCAGTAAGGTTATAGAGTTGCGACTGACTATTCTGATTGAGGTATTCTTGACGGAGACTATCTTTTTTATGTTGAAATCGCACCATTTCGAGTGTTGAAGGTGACCCCTCCACCTTATCAATATAGCGCATACGGAAGCCATCATCTTCGTCGCCAATATGGATGCTGAGACTATCGCCACCCTTCACCACGATGGGCACACACTGAGGACCACGACGCTGGAACAAGAGGTTTACATTATACTCGTATGGCACATAGCCATGCATCGTTCCTACTCGATGGATGGAATCAAAACTGATAGAGTCGTGCAGTTGCATTTGTCGTTCTATCATAGAGTACATATACAACTTCTGCGGTTCGCTGGCAATGGCGGAATCTATTTTTACCGTCACTGCAAAACGGTTTTCTGGCACATCTGCCCAATCCTGAGCCATTCCATATGTCACTGCCGACATCATAGCCAGCAGGAGCAGGAATCGTCTGTAGTGTCTCATTTTGTTCATAATCATTTCGTTTTATTGTTATTTGAGCCACAAAGTTACAGAAAATCCCACGAAAAAGCCCCCGACAAGACCGAAAAAATATCTGCCGAGGTGAAAGTCTGAACAAATGTTCAGGGGTTTAGTGAATATTTGGAATTATTTCTCCGAAAACGTGACGGCCTTGCGGATGCGTGACAACTGTTGGGGAGTGATGCAGAGGAACGAGGCGAGGTCTTGCAAGGCAAGATGCTCCACAATACCGG
>CACWOS010000107.1 GCA_902762565.1 uncultured Prevotellaceae bacterium | reverse complement strand
GGGACATCGCCGCATCAAGAATACCTCGATACGAATAGAATTGTCCCCAGCCAAGGAAGAGACGAAAGGGTGGACGATGGCAGACTGGCAGAAACTCGCAGATGACTTCATCCGCGAGTTCGATGCCGTCTGTCTCAAGCGCCCGGACAGGCAAGACGACGACCCGCATACTCACCTTGCCAACAGTCAGTACGTCGTATCACTTCACCACGACAGCAAGAGCCAAATACTCCACCTTCATATCAATGCCAACCGTATCGACATGGACGGCAACGTAAACAACGAGTACATGATTGGCAAGCGGGCCACAATGGCTGCGAACATAATCAACGAGCAGCGTGGGTGGGTTCAATCGATGGCCAAGCGAGAATGGAACATCGACGAGATAACCAATGCCTGTATCGAGGCACTGAAGGAAATGGACTCTTTCGACTTCAATACCTACGAGGCGAAGCTGAAAGCAAAGGGCTATGGGGTCAACGTCATACGTGACAGTATTGGCAAGGTTCGTGGATACTCCCTCAAAAAAGGAAACTCCACATACAAGTCCACCCTATTGGGCCACCCGTCGAGGCTAAGAGCGACTTGGGAGAAACTGCATCAGGACAAGAGCATTCATGCTCAGACAATGGTTCCGAAGAAGCCACAACCTATAACCCGTCCTTTCGCATCTGTTACAGCAAAAGTTACGCAGCCGAAGCAACAGTCATCGCCCAAACAGATGCCGTTGCATCCCACAATTTCAGAGTCAGCGAAACAGCAGCCTGTCATGGTTCACCACGACATAGAATGGAACGGCAGGAACTATGCTGTTGACATCACTGAAAAGGCTGACGATGTACTGATGAAAGAGATGGCTCTGCCTGATGATGTGCTCTGGTCAACCCTCACCGACGTCCAGCATACGGCTCTGCTGCTGTTTGCGAACTATGTAGATGCAGCTACGGAGATTTCGGAGTCTTGTGGTGGTGGAGGAAATGCACCAGAATCCGGCTGGGGAAGAAAGGAAGATGAGGACGATATTGCATGGGCTCACCGCTGTGCTCAGAAGGCCTTCGGCATGCACAAACGCCGCTCGCGTGGTATTCACTGGTAAATATATAAAGTTGAAAAAATGAAGAATAGATTTGTAAAATCCGGCCTCGACCTGGAGGCCAAGATGAATGAACTCGACCAAAAGGTTGAAAAGAAGGAAGAGTTTAAGAATGAGTTGGCGACGCTTGACGGGATGCTCGACAAGGTTGGTGCGGAACTTCTGACGGTAAAGGATGGCTTGCGGCTGATAGAGAACGGCAAGCATGAGTTGAAAACCACCTGTGACACCATTGCAGGTTTCGTCGGTGAGACCGAGCGTATGGTGAAGGCCTTTCACGCTGGTCTTGAAGAGATGATGACCGCGACGTATCAGAACGAATGGACGCAGGAGTCGAAGGAGAGCCTGAACAGGATCCTGGCGCTCTACTCAAACCTCGTGAAGAACTATCTCGATGGCTTCTGCAATGATGAGAAGAAGGCTCAGGAGGACTTCCTGACGGAGCTTCGAAACGTTTTCACTCAATCTGAGAACACGGAGCAAAGGATGCTCAACAACTTCTGCAACGACCTGTCGAACGTATTGTCGCGCAATGGGATATGGTTTACCGAAAAGGTGTCCTATTGGCTGCTTGCCCTGTTCTGTACCAGTTCTGCCATCTCAATCGTAATGATTGTCCTGCTCATAACGGGTAACGTGCATCTGGGATAGAGATTGGTACATCTATCGCTAACGAGAGCCGGGGCGGTGAGCCTCGGCTCTCGAAGTTGATAGAAATCAGAACGTGTAGCCGTTCACGCTGTCCCAATCGGGATCGGCGGTGAGGCGGAAGGTGCCGTCGGAGGTCTGGCCGCCGCCGCTACCGAAAAAATTGCCAGTGTAGCGGGTAATTTGGTTGCGGGTGACGGGGATGTTCTCGAAGATGCGCTCCTTCACGGTGTTGTCGTTGGCATCGAGGGCGGTGACGGTGAGCTTTGTCAGCACGTCATCCTCGGTGTGCGGCAGGGTGAAGATGTCGAAGGTGGTCACGCCGTCGGCCACAGCGCGGATTTCCGTCTGCTTCGAGTTGACGCAGCCATAGCCATCTTTCGGGCTGAAGGTGGAGGAGCCGCCAGTGTAGTAGAACTTGAACTTTGCCACCGTAGACGGATTTCCTCGTCGGTCAGCACTAAACGGAACATGGCGACTGCGCGGGTCAGTGTGAGGTCGTAGGACTGCACTTCTGAGGTCACAATCAGGTCGCCGTAGTAGTAGAAGGTGTCCGTCACTTTGTTGTTGGGGAACGTCACCTTTTCCGTCGAGGTAATCGTGGCCGACCCTTCGCCGTTGTGGGCGATGACTACCAACTGATACGTCCCTGCAGCGAGTGTCAGGGCGACGGTGCCGTAGCCAGCATCTCCTTCTTTCTGCGCTACCGTCTTTACCTTTGTGCCGTCGGCGTCAAAGATGGCTACATTCAGGCGACTGCACAATTCCGTGATGTCGGTGGCAGCACGGGTTCCAAACGATTCCAGCTCATACTGCGTCATGTGGAGGATGACGTTTGCCTCCTTCATAGATACAATGTCCTCGTCGAAGACAGGCTTCTCGCACGCTGCTACCAGCAGGGCGAGAGCGATTAACAAGTACTTTTTCATGATGGCTCAGTCTTTAGTGATAGAAACTATGGTGACGGGACGAATGCGGGCTGTAGCACCGAAGTTGTCGAAACCATCGGCAGTAGTCTGGGAGAGAATACGAAAGAGAATGGTTCCGTCTGCATCATAGAGGTATTTCCCACTGGCGCTTACGTCGGATTCAAAAGCCATGTTGATAGCATCAAGTGAGGCGTAGATGATATTCAGTTCGCCAATCGCTGATGCCATCCACGTCCGCCTCGGCCAGTTTCTCATCAATGAGGGCTTCGAGGACTTCTGGATGCCCTATGAAACTGACATCGTTGTAAGCCTTTCCTATCGTTGTTTCGTTAGGTGAAAGCAACGTCAACTCAGCCGACTGACCATCATCGGCTACAATGGACTTCAGCACGTAGCAGCCCTGATAGGTGGAGCCTACAGCGGGGAAGCCTTCTGCGTTGCCTGGAGTGTCGTTATTCCCATTATCACCACCATTGCCATCATCAGCCGCACTGCTGCCGTTCTCGTCGAACTTGAAGCTGATAGTCCTTTCCCCAAGCCACATTGCCCCCGTGATGGTTCCAGTCAAGTTGACACCCACGGCCTCGGTGTACGTTCCTTCGATGTTAATCTTGTACCCAGCCTCCAGTTCGTTGTTGGTGCTGTAAGTGTAGGTTTTTGTCGTGCTGCCGATGGTGATGTTCACACTGACGCTGGCAGGCTGATTGCTTGGTGGCAGCAGGTAGGCACTGGTAGCGTTCTGCCATGTGCGGCCGTCCTCTTGGCGAGTCAGCGCGATGGTATGGCTGGAGGAGGCTACGGCAAAGCCACCGCCCACAGTGACACTCTGCCACAGCGGGGCAATCGTCACGCTCACCGCCGTCGCCGCCGTGGGAATCTTCCGCAAAACCACGTCCTGAATCAGCATCATCCGTCGAGCCATGCCTAATGTCACGGTGTTGGTGCCGCCGTCCGTGAGCGTCGCCGTGGCCATGGCCGCCATCAGGTCGCCGTGTGCCTTGCCTTCCCTCAGCGCAATCGCCGACGTCACCGTGGCTTCATCCGCCGAGGGCAGCACATAGTCCTCCGCAGACGCGCCGCCCACGGCATACACCGAGTACGTCCCCTCCGTCAGCGCGATGTTCAGCGTCTGCCCCTCGTCGCCGATGGTCTGCACCGCCCGGCACTCCTCTCCGGCAAAGACATACACTGTCACGGGGTACGCCACCGTCGCCTCGCTGCCAGAGCCGCCCGAGCGCGTCCGCACCTGCAGCACCGAGTTACCTACCTGGCCCGTCGGCGAGACTGCCGTCTCGTCCTCGAGCCCTTTCTCACACGCTGTCAGCCCCAGCACCGCCAGGGCCGACGCAATCAATGATAAATGCTTCATTGTTTTGTAATTGATTAAATTGTTATCTGGGAATATCCCCATTCCATACAACGAAAAAGCCTCCCCTACAGTCTGCACTGCGGGGAGGCCCGTTCATGTTACCCAGAAAATCTTTCTACCTTTGTGGCAGAACAATACTCACTATTCCAATGGAATGTCGGGATGCTGCACGGCGAGGGGCAGGTCCTTCTGCGAGAGGTAGAACATGTAGAGGATGCAGTCCTTCGTGCCGCGGTTCTCGCCGTGGTGTACGGTACCCACCATCTCCACGACGGCCTCGCCCTCATGCACCACATGCGTCTTGCCGTCCAGACCGATGATGGTCAGCTCGCCCTGCACCAGCACGCCGTAGTTCATCACGGGGTGGTGGTGCCAGCCCAGCTTCTGCCCGGCGGGAAACACGTACTTCACCGCCACCAGCTCGGGCCGCCCCTCGAAGTAGTCGGGCAGCTCCACGCCGTCCCAACTCTGCGAAGTGCGGATGAGTTCGGTGCTCACCACCTGCGGCGCGGGATTGTCCTCCTGCGCATGGGCATCCTTACACGAGTTCAACACACTTGCGCCGCAAACGAGGGTGGCGGCGAGCACCCATTGAATCATCTTTTTCATCATTCTTTGTTTAAGAGATAATATTAAAATTGTTTATTCCTTATTCCTTTGTTATGATTTCGTCTTTGTGACCCACAGGGGAGTCGCGCTCGGCCCGCAGGGACGCTTGCCTTAGCAAGAACCCCTGCGGGCCTGTGTGGGGCTATTCGTCCCAGTCGTCCCAGTCGATGCCGCTACGCCGTGGTGCGCGGGCGGGGATGCCGGTGTCACCGCTTTCTACGCTGGTCACGCTGCCGCTGAGGATTTGGCACTTCTGTTGGATTCTCACTACCCGCAGGGCGGGCTTCATATAGTTCTTTTTCATTGTCTTTATTTGTTTAGGGGTCGCTGCGCTCAAAATTATAAGAAAATCTATAAGAAAATCTTTCAATTCCTGCATTGGCTGTGAGATTTTGAATCAGATTTTGTCGGATTTTGAGCGAAGCGACCATTTGTTACTTAATCACTACCTTTATACCTTTATTAATATATACGCCTGCGCGCGAGGGCTTGGCGGAGAGGCGGCGGCCGTCGAGGGAGTACCACGCATCAGAATTCGTGTCATTCGTGTAATTCGTGGTCGAAATAATTCCCGTGGTCTCGTCGTCGCCGAAGTCGATGTTGAACGCGGTGAGGCGGCGGGCCAGGAGGGCGCCGTCGCTGCCAATCTTGAAGTAGGCGCGC
>CACWOS010000106.1 GCA_902762565.1 uncultured Prevotellaceae bacterium | reverse complement strand
CTTCTTTGCCTACGACCTGCTTGCGGTTCATGTAGCAGACCCTGTCCTCGACATAGAACTTGCGTTCCCTGTGCAGGTTGCGTAGCTCCTCCATCGTATTGTCTGGCACACGGCCCATCTTGATGGTGTCTTTGAAACGAAAAAGGTAGTCAGCAATCTTAGCAGCATCTAGACGGTCGTTTTTCTCACGAGGCTGGATGGGATAGTGCCTGATGACTGCAGGCTCCAGCATCGTGTACTTGTAGCCTTTCTTGTCAAGGAAGTGCTGCAGACCATCTGAAATGGCCACGTCGAGCCACTTTTTTGAGACATCAATGCCTACAAACCATTCTTTTTTCATAACTTTGCAGCGCGTTTAAGCGAGGTACAAGCCGAAGATGACTGGTTTTAAGGCAGCATCCTTTAAAAGGACTCCCTCACGGGGAGCGACCTATATTTCTAAATTGCCGTGCCAGCGTCTGAAGGAAGGGAAGACCAAATCGCAGAAAGAGCTTTATCTAAGCCAATAATGGTTCACTGTCCCCTCCCGGCTTTACCTTTTATCGCACAATCGGGTGCAAAGGTACAGCAAATCATTGAAAAGACAGAAAAGAGGCAGTACTAAAGCAGAGAATGGTTCTATTCCACGCCAGAGATTGGTTCACCGCCTCTTGTCCTATCCCTTGTATCCCTTTGTGTTTACGTAGGGAGTTCCACGCTTTACAACAGCAAACATTCTCAGTACGATTTTGAATTTTATGGCATTAAGAATCGTGCCTGCATGTTTCCCCTCAGCTTTCTTGCGCAGAAAGAATTCTTTGAGTTCTGGATCGTGAGACATGGCGGACAGAACGCTTATAGACAAATCAGCCTTGGCCTGTCTAAATCCCTGTTTGGAAACCCTTGTTGCCCCTCTGACACTTGTCCCAGACTCATGGGGGAATGGGGCTATGGCAATATAGCTGGCATACTTCCTTGGGTTGGTAAAGGCGGTAAAGTTTTCTGTCAATACGATAGCGGTAACGGCAACGACAATGCCGACGCCCACTATACCAATCAACAGTTCATAGTTCCTCTTGATTGCCGGGTCAGTATCTATGATGTCTTTCATCTCCGCATCCGTCTGTCTGATGTTCTTTTTGAGGCTTGCTACTTCATTCTTTTTGCGTGTGCGGGAATTGACGGAATCATATAAGGATATGTCACTCAGCTGTTGTCTGTATAGTACTGATTGTTTCACATACTGTCTTCGTTCTGCAAGGAGTCGCTTCAGCTTGAAATAGGCAGCAGACGGAAGCTTTGAGGGTGTCATGCTCTCATGAAAAAGAGAACAGTATATGGCGATACGGAAAGCATCGGCCTTATCATTCTTTGTCTGCCTGATACCCTTAATGCTTTGTGGAGGTGCAAAGTGGTGCATCAACTTCGGATCCACAACATAGTAGACGATGTTCTCTTTTTCAAGCCAGGAACGGAAATCATGAGTATAAAGTCCAGTGGATTCCATACAGATACGCAGACGTTTCTTTCCTGCATTCTTCAAACGGAGCCACTTCTTCAATTCCTTGTAACCAGATTCGTTGTTACTTACCTTGACATGTCCTTCTTTCCAGTCAACCTCCCCACGAAACAGCGCTACGTCAAGCGTACTCTTCGACACGTCAACACCTACACATTCAAACTCTTCTTTTCTCATATCTTTTAGTCTTGCTTTTACAAAAGATGGAAACTAAAGAGGACTCCTAATTACGACCAAATCGCATGATACGACTCAGAGATTGAACTAGTTCTATTTCATCTAATGCAGGTATAAAACTATGAATAGGTCATTCCTAATTAAATTTCTATCTCACGAGCATTAAGATAAATTAAGAAATCTAGTCCTCTAGGTTTCCGACTGCAAAACTAAAGGTATTAGATTTAAGGTTAACAGGGTTGCGGCGGCGACCCATTTTTTGTATATATACTTATTAACCAGATTCATAATTGAGGAAAATCCCCCCGAACCTTTAGGACTTTACCCCTATCATTTTAGAGTTTATCCTTTGCAAAACCACCATTTAATTCCGAACTTTGCACCGTGAACAAGAAACAAAATGTCAAACTCTAAAGTATAGGAGATTAAGATATGAAGAAGATGATGATCCTGGCAGTGATGATGGTCATGACTATCTCAGCCAACGCAATGAGCTATAATGCAGCAAAGAACGAGGCCCTCTTCCTCTCTGATAAGATGGCTTACGAGCTCAACCTCACCGCTGCACAGTATGAGGCTGTCTATGAGATCAATCTCGACTACCTGATGAGCCTGAACGGACACGCTGATGTCTTCGGCATCTGGTGGGATCGCCGTAACGCTGACCTCCGCTATGTCCTGAACAGCTGGCAGT
>CACWOS010000105.1 GCA_902762565.1 uncultured Prevotellaceae bacterium | reverse complement strand
GATGAAGAGTCAAAAACACAAACCGTGCTTGATATGTTGCGCAAGGTGCCGATGGTAACCGTTGATGGCGAAGATAATATAAAGGTTAAAGGCAACAGCAGTTTTAAGATATACAAGAATGGTCACCTTGATCCCAGCCTTACCCAAAACGCCAAGGAGATTCTGAAGTCTATGCCTGCCTCCATGGTGAAGCGTATCGAGGTTATTACCGACCCTGGAGCTCGCGAAGATGCTGAGGGCGTGAATGCCATTTTGAACATCGTCATGATGGATGGCCGTAGCTTTAATGGTGTCACAGGTGGAGTAAACCTCTCCTATAGCACCACAAAAGCACCGAGTATTAGTGGAAACATGACGACACAATTCGGCAAGGCTATTGTATCCATTGACGCTGGTTATAACAAAATGACGGAAGAGAGTTCCCAAAGTATCCGAGATATGGAACGCACCTATCTGGAATCTGGCAGAACCCAGGAGTCACATTCGGAAGGCTCTAACCCAGGTGATATCTTCTATACAGACCTTAGTGCCAGTTATGATATTGATACGCTCAATCTGCTATCAGCCTCATTCGGTGGCTATTTCTATAATGTCAATGTTCAAGGTGGAGGACCGACGACGATGTACGATAGCAATCAGCACCCTCTCTATAGTTACAACGAGCATTACTGGATGCCTGGCTACGAACATCATTCATGGAATGGACGACTGGACTATGAACACAAGACCAAACGTGAAGGCGAGAAGTTGACTTTATCCTATATGCTTGCCCTGACTCGTCAGCGTACAGAACAGGAAAGTAATTTTACTGAAATTGTCGGCAACCCTTTCAGTTATACAGGCTATCTTATCAACAGCAGGGAGAACTTTACGGAACACACCTTTCAGGCAGATTATGTCAGGCCGCTCTGGAAAGGACATAAGTTAGAAGTAGGCGGAAAGTATATTGAGCGCCACAACAACAGTCATTCGACTCAGTCGTTTATCCAGTCGCCTCAGCCCCCGTTTTTTGATACAGAGTTTGAACATACCACACAGGTGGCTGCCGTATATACGGACTATCAGCTGACATTAGGCAAATGGTCTGCCCGTGCTGGATTACGCTATGAATACAGTTATATGAAGGCTCATTATCCTGATGGTAAGAGTACAGACTTTAGTGACCGGTTGAACGACTGGGTACCTCAGGCCAGCATCAAATATCAGATTAACGATGCCAACTCACTGAAACTGAACTACACCACCAGCATCTCTCGCCCTGGTATTTCCTATCTGAATCCTGCAGTCACTGAAAGTCCTGAAGGTGTTAACTTCGGAAACGATCATCTGACCAGTTCGCATCAACAGTCCCTAACCTTATTATACATGTATGTCTCGCCCCGCCTGACCTTACAACTGGCACCTATGTACCGATTCTACAATGGAGGTATTGGTGATATCCATTATGTCAAGAACAACAAAATCTACAGCACCATCGACAATATCGAACGCTTGCGCCGCTATGAAATGGAAACCTATCTGCAATGGAAACCTTTTGACAAGACAACCGTTGTCTTCAATGGAAATTTCCGCCATGACTGTTATAAGAATCCCAGCCTGCAATTAGAGAATTCCGTTTGGAGTGGATTCTATTATGCGTCCTTAACACAGAAACTCCCATGGAAACTGAGGCTGACCATTAGTAGCTACGGACAGATTGGTCATGAAACTTATAATGTCTATGGCTATTCCAGTTCTTGGTTCAGCTATAGTGCAGCCTTGCAACGCTCCTTCCTCAAGGAAGACCGTCTGACATTGCGTCTCTCCGCCAATATGCCCTTCAACAAGTATTACCATAACGAGTCTGTCACCAATCAGGGTGATTATACAGGAGTCAGAAAGAACGATTACCTTGGCCGCAGGTTCCAGATCAGTCTTTCCTATCGTTTCGGTAAGCTCAAAGCCAGCGTGAAGAAAACTGAGACTACGATTGAGAATAATGATGTTGTAGGTGGTATCAGCAAAGGACAATAATAATAGTAATAAGAAAAACTCTAAAACGAAGATGAATAAAAAGCAGATATTACAAGTGTCTCTTGCTGGAATTATCGGTTTCGTAATATATGTGGCAAATGAAACTCTGGAGAATCGCATTTATGATGCTTGCTGCTTTCTCCCTCGCCTCTTGCAGCAGCGACGATGACGACAAGGACATCGTAGAACAAGTGACAATCTTCGTCTCGGCAGAAACTGGAACCTATCAGAATGTTCCAGACAATAATTATGTTGAAGGCATGCTGATTAAGGAGAATGGTGCAGCCAATTGGGAATGTGTCAGTTTCATGGAAATCACGGGCTTCACCTACGAGCGTGGCAACGAGTACGAACTGCTGGTGAAGAAAACCACGCTCGCCAATCCTCCGCAGGATTCAGGAAACGTCAGGTACGAACTTATCCGCATCGTCTCGCAGAAAAAGATTGAATAATCATTGAAATGAACAAGCATACCATCATCACCGCACTGCTCGCTGCAGTCGCGATTAGGAAAGTTTAACGCACTCGTATGTAGTAAATAGACAATCATCTGTGTCAAATATACAAAATGCAAACAAATACAAATAGAAACAAAAATGAAGAAACTGATTTTCTTATTGCTGTGCTTCGCATCTGTCGTTGCTAAAGCACAAAGTGGCGACGCAAAAGGTGCCTGGACAGGAAAACTGAATGTTTACGGAACCGAACTGACGCTGGTGTTCCATCTTGACAGCGTGAACTGCACGCTGGACTCGCCAGACCAGGGCATCAAGGGCGTTCCTGCCAAATTGGAACACACTGCTACTGGCATTAAGGTGACGATCGCCTCCATCAATGCCAGTTACGAAGGCGTCAATATGGGCGAGTCCATCATGGGAACGTTCAAACAGCACGGGCAGTCGTTTCCGCTGACGCTGAAGCCAGGCACGGTGAAGCGCAATCGTCCGCAGACACCCGTCGGCCCCTATCCCTATCAGACGCAGGAGGTGAGTTTCAGCAATGGAAGTGCTGTGCTGAAAGGGACGCTGGTACTGCCAGAGAACCACACGCAGAACACCCCTGTACTATTGATGGTGACAGGCAGCGGGCTGCAAAACAGAGACGAGGAAATCTTTGAGCACAAGCCGTTTGCCGTGATTGCCGACGCACTGGCACGACAGGGCATCGCCACGCTCCGCTATGACGACCGCGGCTTCGGAGGATCAACGGGCGACCTGGTGAATGTCACCACCGAAGACCTCAAAAACGATGCGCTGGCAGGGGTAGAACTCTTGCGCAAGCAGTTCAAGCGAGTGGGCATCCTTGGGCATAGCGAAGGTGGCACCATCGGACTGATGCTGGCAGCCGAGGGCAAAGTAGACTTCGTGGTAAGTCTGGCAGGAGGTGTCGTTTCGTTTGAGAAAACACTGTTGGACCAAAACCGATGGACGCTACAGCAGGCAGGGTATTCGCAGGACGTTACAGACCGCTATTGCACAGCACTTGAAAGCCTGTTCGACGAACTGAAAGCAGGCGGAAATCCTGAACCGACGAACCATGGTCTGCCCGCAGAACTGGAGCAGAACCTCCAGATAGCAAAGGCACAGAGTAGCACACTCTATATGCGCTATTTCCTCGGACTGGACCTGACTGACCGCTTGGGAAAGATAACCTGCCCCGTGCTGGCACTGAACGGAACAAAAGACCGCCAAGTGAACAGCGAAGAAAACCTGAACGCACTCCAGAATGGGCTTGCAGGGCAGAAAGAAATCAAAGCTATGGAGGGACTCAACCACATGTTCCAGCACTGCGCCACGGGTGCCCCTGCTGAGTATAAGGACATCGAAGAAACCTTTGCACCCGAAGCCCTTGACATCATCACGACATGGCTGAAGAGGTTTAAATAGCACTGAATAACATCTTCTACTAAATATCCATAAAATCCCGTGGACGGCGAACTGCTCACGGGATTTTTTATGGGAAGTTATGACAGACGAAATAGTGCGACCGTCTGCCGATGCGCCATAATCGATGATATTCGCCTTGTGCCGGGCAATCGTTCTGCCTTTCTCTTCAAGGACATACTGACCGAGAGCGAGATGGCCCACGTCCTGCAATCGATGCCGCTGGGTGAAAAATTGCACTACGGCCTTGTTCTCTGCAGTTCACAATTAAGAAGAAATGAGAACAATGAAAATCTGGAGAAAATCGCGATTAAGCGAGTGCCATGCAAATTTGTTTGCGAATGGCCGAGTGAGAGCTATTTATGTAAACATCTCTGTGATGTGCGCTGCTTTGCTCTCCCTCGCCTCTTGCAAACCATCGGCACGGCAGACGGTGACAGACGCGGAACAGCCGACGGACAGCACCGAGGCCGTGACCAGTGCGGACACCCTACGCCTCGTCATCACTGACAAACACCTGGCGCAAACCGACTCCCTTATACGGAGGACACTGAGACTTCCATTGGATTCTATTACAGTAGAAATAGTTAACAACACGAAAAGTACTTGCATAACGGGCGAAGCATACACCATTGAGCAGCGGGTAAACGATGTGTGGACGATACTACCCATTAAGCCGAGGAAAGACGGAGCCGTCTATGCCTTCAATGATATTGGCTACGAACTCGCT
>CACWOS010000104.1 GCA_902762565.1 uncultured Prevotellaceae bacterium | reverse complement strand
GCCCGAGCAGGCCATCATCATCCCTCGCGGCACCTTCTTCCAGACCACAGGCGGACAGTGGATCTTCGTCCTCTCGAAGGATGGCTCGCAAGCCTATCGTCGCAACATCCGTATAGGTCGCCAGAACCCACAGCACTACGAGGTGCTCGAAGGTTTGGAGCCAGGCGAGCGAGTAGTCACCAGCGGCTACGAAGCATTCAAGGACAATGAAGTATTGATTATAAAAAAGTAGAAGAGAATATGAAGAGTTACCTGAGGTTCCTATCACGCAACAAGCTATACGCGATTATCGAGGCTTTTGGTTTGGCCTTTGCCCTTGGTTTTGTCATTTTATTGGTGTCATACGCCAAAGCAGAGTTCAGCACAGGCAGAAGTATAAAGGATGCCGACAAGATTTATCTTCTTGGCACTGGCGACATGTTTGGAATGACACTGGATACGCCTGTGGAGTTCTTCCATCAATTGCCAGAGATTGAATCCTGGACAAGAATATCCAATGGCATGCTTTCGGATGTCGTTGTTGGCGATGACTATTACAGTATATCATCTGTCTTTGTCGATTCCACATTTTTCCAGTTGTTCGATTATCGTCTGACGGGCAGCAATCGCCAGCAGGTTCTGAAAAGTGAAGACGAAGTGCTTGTCTCAGAATCTTTTGCGCGTAAAGCCTTCGGACAGGAAAATGCTTTGGGAAAGAAAATTAAAGTTGGCGATGAATATTATACCATCAGTGGTGTTGTGGAGGACTTTGGACGGAATGACCTTTTCTCAGAGACCGATGTCTTCTTCAGCATCAAGAAAGCCTATAACTATTACCAGCGTATGGACAATTTTGGTAATACCCAGACGTTCCTGACGTTGAAACCAAATGCAGCCCCTGAAAAAGTAGCAGACAAACTGTTGGAAAAATACTTGGAATATTGGCCAGAGTTTTATGCTAAAGATGGAGGTGAAGGAGCGATGATATGGGGTTCCACACTCACCCGGTTCGATGATGTCTATTTCTCATCTCTTGAACGTTACGGCACCCTTAAAGGGGGCAACAAAACGCTGGTTCAGATTCTGTTGATTGTAGCGCTCGTCCTGTTGGTTTCTGCCTGCTTCAATTACGTGAATCTAAGCATTGCGCTCACCGGAAAACGTGCCAAGGAGATGACCATGCGGAGAGTTTTGGGAGAGCGGACTAATGGCGTGTTGTGGCGTTATTTTCTGGAAGCCTTGTCCTTCGCTGCCATCTGTTTTCTGACGGGCAGTGTGATAGCCTATATGTTTCGCCCGATGTTCGAAAGGTGGCTTTCGACGAGCATTCCACTTTTGCCCGACCTGCAATTAGTGACGATTGCTGTCATTGCCCTGCTTGTCATTTCTCTTGTTTCCAGTATATTGCCTGCCATGTTTGTGCTTCATTTCAAGCCTGTTGATGTGGTAAAGGGCAGTTTCCAATTAAAAAACAAGATGGTGTTCAGCAAGGTTTTTATCGTAGCACAGAACGTCATCAGTATGTGCCTGATAGCCGTTGCCATCACCATGACCTTACAGATACACCATCTGCTGACTTTGCCACTTGGTTATCAGACGGAGAATCTTATCTTTATCGAGGCTTGGGACATTGGCTATAACTCAGACCGGCAAGAAATCCTGCGTCAGCGGTTGCTCTCATTACCACAGGTGGAGGCTGTTGGCAAGGCTGGCAGTCTGCCTTTCAGATCCTCCAGTAATGGTTTGGTCGATGCTCAAGGCAGCAAGTCGTGGATTTATTATTCATCGATGGATACCACGGCCTTCCGGCTGTTGGGATTCCAAATCACAGAACGTTTCTGTGATGCTACAGATAGTCTTTGCTACATTGACCAGGATACTCAGAAACGCTATAACATATCTGCATCTCATCTCTCCATTGATGGTAATCAGGCAGAGTCTACCGGCGAAGTTGTCATGCGTCCCAGATATAAAGTGTGTGGAGTAGTGGAGAACTACCGAAATGGGATAGGCAATTATGCCCCCAAGTTCGAGGACGGTCATAATGTAATACAATTGGTTGGCGAGAATGGCTGGTCGTGGTGTCAGATTGTGAAGATCAGTGGCAACAAGTCAGAGGCACTTGCCGCCGTAAAGAAAGCATGTGGCGCAGTAACCAAAGAGTTGATAGGATACCCCAAGGACATGACTTGTACCTTCCTGGATGATGTCATAAAGTATGCGCTGGTCAAGGAGCGCAATACCATGCACCTTGTTCTTTGCTTCATGATTCTCTCTATCATGATTTCGGCCCTTGGACTTTTCGCCATATCAGTCAACTATAGCGAGCAGCACAGCAAGGAGATCGCCATTTGCAAGATTATGGGGGCTACGGTCAAGGAATCAATATGGCGACTCTCATGGCGTTTCATCCTCCTGTCGTTGATAGCTGTTTTCATAGCAATACAGGACTTTTACTATCGGATAGACTTCCCCTGGTGGGTCATCCTTCTGTCGGCATGCATCACTATCCTTATCGTCATCCTGTCCATCCTGGGCCAGACCATGAGGATTGCCAACAAGAATCCCATTGATGGTATTAGGACCGAATAGTTATCGCATCGCGCTCAGCCTCTGGATATTCGCTGCTGGGTTTACCTGCTTCATCATTTCCCTGCTCACCGTTATCATTCAGAGCTGGCGCGCTGCTTCTGAGAATCCAATCAATAGTATTAAGACAGAATAAACGATGAACGTATTAAAATCACTGAATCAACGTGGGCAGCACAATTGGATTAAAATTGTGTGCCTGGCCGTAGGATTGGCAACTGGTATTGTATTGATAGGCAAGGCTGGGTTCGAACAATCGTGGGATAAGTTCTTCCCAACAAGTGACCGCATTTATGTGGTTTGCGAAGATA
>CACWOS010000103.1 GCA_902762565.1 uncultured Prevotellaceae bacterium | reverse complement strand
GTTATAACTTAAACTGATTCAACATTTCAGTGCCTTTGTAGGACAGACCTTCGTACATTGCTGACAGAGGATACATTCGGTGGCATTCTTACGACTGCGCGAATTGTTGTTTACTTCAACATCCATCGGACATGTTCTCAGACATTTTCTGCAACGGATGCATTTGTCTTCGTCGCACTTGATACGAAGTAGAGAATAATAGCTCATAGGTTTCAAGAATACCGTTATTGGGCAAATGTATTTACAGAAGGCTCTATTGTCTTTGAGCAAGATGGCAAGGGCAATTCCAACAACATAATAAAACAAGTTTCCTACTACAAAGAGTATAAACATCGTATAGGCATCAGCCATATCAAACCAAAATAGGAGAAGGACGATAGCCAACGACAAGGCGAACATGATGTATCGGATGAAGCCCCACTTCTTTCTTGGTACTTTGTTCTGTTTGTAAGGCAATAGATCGAGAATCATAGTTGTCCAACAGGCAAATCCACACCATCCTCTCCCGAATAGTAACGGGCCGAGAATCTTAGCAATAGCATAATGGAGCGTACCAGCCCCCACGACACCACATAGCAGATAGTACCAAAGGCCTTCAATCTGCAAATTCTCACGGCATATCAGACCGAGAAACAAGAGCATATAAGAGCCGACACCAAACTGAGTAAATTCTCTGGCATACTTCCAGCCTTCTGTGAAAAGAAGAAGTCCCAATGCGACCCAAATGCCAATATAGGAGAAGTTAAGCAGAAAGAACAGTTTGCCCGTAGCCTGCCACAGCCAGACGGCAATAGTTTCGAATACCAAGAACAATATGATAGATGTACGATACTTTTTAATTGTAAACACTAATTTCATTTTGCCAATCAATTTGAATACTTAACGGTTTTGCCGCAAAGTTACTAAAAGTCCCACGAAAAAGCCCCCGACATGACCGAAAATCGGATGCCGGGGTGAAACTCTGAAACTAGTTTCAGTGAATTTTTGTAAAAATGCTATTTTTGTGATCCGAAAGAGATTTCTTTGCGGATTCGGGAGAGCATCTGCGGGGTGATGCAGAGGAACGAGGCGAGGTCTTGCAAGGCAAGATGCTCAACAATACCGGGACAACGCTGCAGCAGCCGCTCGTAGCGTTCGCGGGCTGTGGCGCGGTGGAGGTCGATGTAACAGGCGCGGGCCTGACTGAGTAAGTGCTCAGCTATGACACTGCGCAACTCCATCTTTTCAGCGTCTTGACGGAAAAAGTCCACCAGCTGTTCGCCGCTCACCCTGAGTATGCGGGTGGGCATCATCGCCTCGATCGTGGTCAGCGCGGGGCCACCGTCGAGGCAGGCGGGATAGTCGCCCGCAAACTCGCCCTCGAACGAGAACCATGTGATGTGCTCCTTGTCGTCGCTGATGCCGTGTGTCACGTACTTGAAGCACCCTTCGGTGACGAAGCCGAACCACCGTGCAGGGTCGCCTTCGCGCTCCAGCTGGTCGCCCTTGCGATAAGTCACCTCCTTGCCCTCGCGCTCGCAAAACTCGCGCAGCACCTTGATGTCAATGCTATTTTTTCCGAATTTCTGTTCCATCGTCAGTGGTTGTTTGGCTGCAAAGTTACTAAATTTCCCACAAAAGCGTTCATAGCGAGACAAAAAAATGCTTTCATAATTTGCTGTTATTCCGATACTGCTTTGGGCGTTTGTGACTCGCCTTGCTTTAGTTGTAGATGCGGACGTTCCCAGATTTGCCAGTCGTCTATCTCTTTGAAGAGACGGGTAAGGACGTCTTTATAATTGTCGGGATAGATCATCGTATAGACAAACCAGAGTTTGTGATTGGCCATGACCTTCGAGTAATAACTGTAGCCGTCGATAAGACTACCGTTTTCGTACTGCGGGCCAGAGAGGATGAAGTAATCGCTGCCGAGTTTGCGGTCTGTCGCATAAAGCACTTGTGCCAGCGAGTCCATACCGTCCTTTAGCGACTGGCCGTTGCCCGGCATCACATGGCTCTCGATGACTACGGTGATCCACTGGTCGCCATACTCGAAGCGCATGCGGCCTTTTTCCTCCTGAAGGGAATCTGGTTGGGCTGTGAAGAACGACGGGACGCGGACAACGTAATCATAATCGGTATCCTTGTACTCGAACATATCTGCATAAGTGATTTCCCGCCCGAAGACCTCCTTGTGCGATTTCAAGCCGTTGCATGAACGGATCCAGTCGATGCTCGCAGCCACGAGGATGATTGCAATGAATATGAAGATAGCCTTTCTCATTGCTTAGTATGTTTTCATAATGGCACTGTTGATGTGCTTGTCGATGTCGGTATCGCCACGCTCAGACTTCTTGCCGTATCCGAGGCTGTAGGTCACAGTCAGGTTGATGTTCCTGCCGTCGGCCTCGCCATAGTTCCAGATGTCGCGGCGGTAGCAGCCGTAGTCCATCGTTATGTGCTGCTTCGTATAGCGGCTGAAAGGATTGCGCACCAGTGCTTTGACAGCCCAGTTCTTGTGATTCCAACTGACGAGCCACTCATAGACGGGACGGCGGCTGATGAGGTACGGCTCGCGGATGTCGAGTGCTGTGTAAGGTGTGTGGTAGTTGAAGCGCAGCATCCAGTCGCCCGTGAGGTAGGTGACGGAGGCTTTCATGCGGAAGAT
>CACWOS010000102.1 GCA_902762565.1 uncultured Prevotellaceae bacterium | reverse complement strand
CTTGATGTGCGTCTGATCCTTTACGGGGATGCGAATCTCATCGTATTCGTCCATGATATCGACAGGAAAATACTTTGTGAAGCCGTGACGCTCAATCACTTTCCAGTGGTTCTCTGACGTGTTGCGCTCGTCCTTCTTGTCGGCAGGTCCGTTGCCGTAAGCGGTATTACACTCCACGATGGTGCCGTCTACCTCCCATATTAGGTTTTTCACCAGTTCAGGTTTCAGGTAGTTGGGATTGCTGCCTTCGCCTGTTGACATCTTCACTGCCACACGCCCCTTGGCTTCAACGCCAAGTGCCTTATAGATTTTTACCAACGATTCCGGTGAAATCTCCCTTGTGAGATACACCTTTGATGACTGCTGAGCCATCACCGCAGCTGACACCATCAACATGGCTGCTGCCAAAATAAAGTTTGCTTTTCTCATAAATATACTTGAATATGACTACAAAAGTAGTAATAAATACCGAAATTTCGCTATTTTTGCAGAATGTTTTAGAATAATTAGTAAATGGACAATCCACACCATACTCCATCTGGTACGCACAGGGCGATGGGTAGCCATACTTGTTGACAGCATCACCCATGGTGAGGAGGGGCTCTGTGCCGTCCCCCTCCGTGAAGCTGCCCTCCCAATGCCTGTCGTTTGGCTCTATCCCAAAGACATGTATATCCGCAAGGCCATGCAGAAGTTTATGGAACTTATATAGAGTCGGAATTTAACCTAATTCTTGCCCAAAAGGTGAAAGGGCCAGCTTTGCCAGCCTAAAGTGCATCTTTCCGAATGGGATGCCAATGATGGTGATGCAGAAAATGAGGCCATAGAAGATGTGTGTGAGCCATATCCAGATGCCGCCAACGAAGAACCACAGCACATTCATGAAGATGCTTAGGCACCCAGGTTGCCCCGCCATTTCACTTTCGTACCGAATGGCCAGATGGCCAGCATACCCAGTTTCAGACTCTGCAAGCCGAAGGGGATGCCGATGATGGTTATCATCAGTAGCAGTCCTGCGATGAAATACTCCAAGGCTATGTGCAGGCCTCCGAATATGACCCAGATGATGTTTCCTAACGTCTTCATGGATCTGATTTAGATGACAACAGCCGTTCCGCTGGTGGCTACCATGAGCATTGAGCCATTAGCACCGACTGTTTCATAGTCGATGTCACCTTCTCGTAAGCGCCAGCACGGCCTCCTACGATGTCGCGGATGCCTGCAAAGAGATCTTTGAACATGTTGGCACCAATAATGGTTTCACCTGTCACAATACCCTTATATTCGCGGATGGTGTGACCTTCAATCTGTGGGGTTGTTGAGAGTATCATAATCGTTATCTTTTAAAAGTTTCTATCTGTTAGACGTATATTGATAGGAAAAAGTTGCACTCAGATTTCAATAGTTTCTCCTTCCCTGTTGATTTTCCAGAAAGTGATGTCCTTTTCGTCAGTAAATTCCTTCATGCGCCATGATGATTCGAAGCCTGTAGTGAAGTGCATAGGAACGAACAGTCCGACCTTGAACCGCTCGATGAATTGCCGGCCACCAAGGGTATATCCGTTGCCGACACGCCCATCTATGGGGAACATCACCACATCGAAACTGTCGGCAACCTTGCGGATGTCCTTCAGCTCGCCAAGATATTGCTTCTCGTGAGCTATCGGATTGAATACTTCCTCCATTTCAAAGCTGTATCGCTCCTGATCAGGATTGTCGTCTGATAAGAACTTGGCATACCAGTTGTTCAGGTCGCCCGCATGGAAGATGCGTTTGCCCTCAGCCTCGACAATCCACGAAACACCGCTGTCTGTGCTGCCTAATGCCCATACGGATATGGTATCATCAGACCATGTGCCTCCCTTGGCCAACCATACGTCAGCATCCTCCTTGCTGGCTCTCCGATGTTTGTAGATGTCCTTGGAGAGAATGTAGGTGACACCCTCACGCTGCTTCTTCCACTCAAAGATATCCTTCGTAAAGTGGTCTTCATGGAAGTGGCTGGAGAAGACATACATGGGCTTCTCGCTCCGCAGCACACCATCCATCACACCACTTGGATCAAGCCAGTAGTCGAATACCAGGATGGACTGCTCCGTTTCGAGCACAAAGCCGCTATGGAAGATGTAGGTCAGCGTCATGGAATCTCTATTTTTCTTTTTGTAAAATCTCACATAGTTTATCCTCTCTGATGACTTTGGGAGCTGCCTTTCCTGCCAAGACCAGAACTTTCTTGCCATTTCGGTAGATGTGAAGCTGGCGAGAACGGACTACAGCCGTCAGTTCTGGATCATCCTGCATGGCTATCCAAAGATGATGATAGATTCCATCTTCTTCGAATAGTTTCCTTTGCAGGTGTGAGCACATATTTGTTGTGTCGATGGTCAACATATCTTGTATCCTTCGGCTTCTAACGTTTTGACTGCCTTCTCAAAGTTCTCTGCCTTGGTCAGGATGTAGTCGGTGTTGAAGGTCGAGATGGCGAAGATACCAATGCCATTCTCTGCCAAACAAGTTGATATCTTAGCAAGAATACCGATGAGCGAGAAGTCGAGTATTCCCTCAATGCGGAAAGCTCGCCAACCGTCATCTCGTTCTGTCGTATTTGACGGGGTTTTTGATGTCTCGCAAACAAGTGAACATTCTCCGTCAGTTTTCCCAATGAAAACGAAGTCGGACATCAGATCAACCTCAGAATAGTCGGTAACTTTACAGACACTAAATGTTTTGTTGATGACCTTCAGCAGCATAGCGTGAGTCCGATTGGCCATAGCTGAGTTAACCCCATATCCAAAAAGGGCAAAGTCGCCTTTTAGCGGATCGTTAGGGAAAAACTCAGAAAGTCTGTCTGTCAGTTTCTTGGCGGTTGACATTGTAGCTGTCTTACCTGACAGAAGTCCAAGACGAACAGACTGTTGAAGGACATGTGTGTCAAGAGGTATGATAAGTGTGCGACAGTCAATGAAGTCAGCCCATAAGCCGAGGTCAACAGGTGAATTGCTACGCACCATCCAGCGCAAGAACAGGCAGATACGTTTGCAGGGGGACTGTGTGTCCTTCGGTACGATATGATTGGTATCAGTATCGGCAAACCACTGGCAGATGGTTTCTATAGCGGACATTGCGTCACCACCACAGTGCTGGCGAACATACTGGCCTATGGAATCATATTCCAGCAGCATCTGGCGTAACCGGCATAAAAAGGTGTTGAACTGACGGAATGTATATAGACGATAGAAACAATCATCAGAATCATGAGGAATGTCCTTTGAATACACGCCTGATTTTACCCATTCATAAAGGTTTCCTTTGGCACAATCAAACAGCAATTGTATCTTGGGAACAAACTGCTCCCTGCTGCCATAACTCAGACACGCAGCAATGAAAGCAGTCACTTCTTGATTTGCCTTGCCACTTGCCTGATGCATGAACCATGACGGATCTCCTTCAATGAAAGATGCCGTCTCATACTTTTCAGCATAAGAACGGAGCACTCGGCTCAGCCGTTTGGTTTCACTAGGAACCATTTTACTCTTCATTGTCTTAGCCGATGCTCTTTCCTAAATCAAAAGCCTCCTGCAGTTTGGAATTACCCTCAATCTCACGAGGGTCATTCACACCTCCGCAGAAAAGCGTTCCTGCCAGGTGACTCTTGGGATAGCAGTCTATCCAGCCCGTCAAGCCCATTTCGGCACGCTTCGGCGTCTGCTCATCATCCTCTGCAGCCGTTGTCAGCAGATAGACGTCACGAAACGCATAATCCTGTTCATACATCGCATTCATGCGGTCTATGAGGGTCTTCATCTGGCCGCTCATCTCGTAATAGTAGATAGGTGTTGCCCAGCA
>CACWOS010000101.1 GCA_902762565.1 uncultured Prevotellaceae bacterium | reverse complement strand
ATGTCAGATTTTTCACTTACCTTAGTGCTGCAAATCAAGACAAGCAAAAATTATCAATGGCAAAGGTACAACAAAAATCTGAGAAAATCACCGCTTTTGGTGGAATATTTTTCGTTTTGGACAAATTCGACTCTATTCTGTCCTCTGTAATAGACTCACACTTAGGACTTCGGAACATACACGGGGACGGTTCTTTCGTTATCATAGCACGATAACAAAAGAACCTTCCCTCTGTTATGACTACAACAAGCGAGGAACTGCAGAGCAGGTCTTCGACCGCCAGAACAACGACTTCGGATGGTCGCATCTGCCGAAGTCATTCATGAACCAGAACACCGTATTCCTGCTTATCACCGCCATGGCTGCAAACTTCTACCATGGGCACACCTGCCGAAGTCATTCATGAACCAGAACACCGTGTTCCTGCTTATCACCGCCATGGCTGCAAACTTCTACCGATACATCGTGGCATTGCCCCTCATGGCTGTCCTCTTTAGAATCGAGGCCACAGACAGAGTCAAGAGTTTCCTGTTCAGATTCATCGCTGTGCCTGCCAAGTGGATTAAAACGGCAAGACAATAGGGAGCACGGATAGATTAACACTCTTCGTTGATGCTTAGGTCAAAGCCTCTCGACCTTACGGGGTAAGGGGAAGGTGTCTGCATACAAGTCATGTCAAGAGCTTCTAAGCCCAGAGTCAGACAGAATCGTCATAAGCAAGGACTAAATCAGACAATCGAAAAATTATCTGCGGATTTTAGGTTATAGTTAATTCCTTTATATATTTTTCTCATTTACCAACATGTAATAAAGCAGTGCCCAGTCCTGGTCGTTGGCGTATGCATCGGCATAATGGGCTGGCTCATCGTTGACACGGCGAGGGAAGACGAAAGCACAGGTGGCACTACCGTCCTCACGGAAGAGCGAGAGGTTACCACGCACAATATTCTCGGCACGCTGTTGATAGTCCTGAATGCCCGTAGCCTTGGCATAGTAGTGATAGGCGGCAGCGGTGATACAGCTCCAATATTGGGGATAGACATCGCCGTAGGTCTGACGCTTGCCGAACCAATATCCGTCCCAGTGACGGATGGCTATCTCGTGCTGATGGTAGTTGGGCTGCCGTGCGCTGAGTGCTCCAAGTGCAGGCATCATACCTTGTGCTGCCTTGAGATATTTCTGTTCTTTTGTCGCTAAATATACTTCGCATAGGAACTGCACAGCAGGAGCGATGATACTTTGCTCGTAGTTTACCTCGAAGCTTGGGAAGTTCAGACCGTTCTTTACGAAAATATCCGCTGTGGCTTTGAAGTCCTGAAGAAGCATGTCGCGTTCGAAAGTCAGTCCCGTCTGTTGCAATGCCTGCAGACCTGTCGTTACGGGATAGTCGATGCAATAGAAGCCATATCCGAACTGACGATAGAGCGACTGCAAGGTAGCATAGCCGTCACGTGCATACTGCGCCTCGCCAGTCAGCATAGCCATGCGGAAATAGAAGTCAGCTACCCAGGCATAGTTGTAGCCTCGGTTCTTGCCGCCATTGACGTTTGATTTTGTCCGATAGTCGGGATATTGCAGCCGCTCGCGTACGAACTTAGCATAGCGTTCCAAGGCAGATAGCAATTTCTCATTTCTACTTTCTTCTTTTTCAATTAGGCCGTATGCCGCAAGTGCTATACCTATTCCCAAGCGTTCACGACCTTCACTGAGGTCGCTGCGTCCCTGGTCGTTGGTCAGTATCGAGTCACCCTCATTGTCGAAAATCATAAAGGCTCCGTAGCGAGAGTCGGATTTGTCCTGCATCTGCTGTCGTTCGAGGATGAAGCGAATGCGCTTCTCAATCAACTTTTGTTCGTCACTGATGCCTAACAGAAGGGCGTGAGTACCTTTGTATTCAATATCTATGTCGCCTGTTGCCGTTATCTTCCGTCTGACCGTCTTCGTACCTCTACTGGTGGCGAAATCGACCTTGGCTGTCTCGCCTACGGCATAGACATATTTCTCGCTCCTGACCACCGTGCCGCCTCGTCTGAGCAGTTGCTGGTCGAAGTCGCCGCCCTGATGGGTAAAGATGCGCCACGTCAGGCGGTAGCTCTGGCCGGGCTTCAGCATCATGTCAGGCGGACAAAGGGCAAGGACGCCACGGAAGTTTGACATACCCTTCTTTTGTCCGCGCTCCCATACGTCATAGTCGGTAATTTCGCCCTCGGTGACCATCAGTCCAAGGTGCGGGCCCACACCGTTCATCCGCAAAGCGTTTACCCATGCACCGCGTCCGTTGGCATTGATATGTGCGTTGCAGCGTTGCGTCATGCAGGTCTTGGCATCGGGATAGTTGTCGTTAAACGGCGTGTAGATGCCGACGTTCTTCAGCGACATCTTGCGCTTCGACGTGTTTGTGAAGGTATATGTCTCGACGATGTCGCTGCCGTCCTGCCGACGTTCTGTATTGACGGCAATTTCTCCGTCGGCTTCATAGTAGGTCTTGCCCCACTGGTACTGACTGGTGACCCACGGATACTGCGTTCCGTCGGTAGCAAGTGTCCACGTCATCGGGTCGCCCTCTATGGTGATGCTGCCATCAGAATAGCATACGCGCTGTGCTGCTATTATCTGGCAGCACAAGAGGCAGAAAAGAAAGAATACAAATTTCTTCATCGTTAGTATTTCCTAAATTCCGCAGCACTTTAGTTTAACTTTGTTTATAAGTTCCTGAGCAACAAAAAGTTGCCCAGGATTTTGTCATGTCAGATTTTTCACTTATCTTAGTGCTGCAAAATCAAAACAAGCAAAATCATCAATGACATGGCAAAGTTAAGCATAAAATCTGAGAAAATCACTCCTTTTGGAGGAATATTTCACGTGAGAGAGCTTTTTTCCCGTTACGTCGACCCCGTTATCGACAAAGTGTTGGGTCTTCGGTGTACGTCATACGGCTATCAGTACAGCGAGATTGCGGGTTCGCTGTCAAGCGTCTACTTCTGTGGCGGTGACTGCGTTGAGGACGTGACGAGTCACTTGATGCCCCATCTCTCGCTTCATCCCACTTTGCGCACATGCAGCTCAGACACCATCTTGAGAGGGATTTCGGAACTGGCTACTGTTAACACGACCTATACCTCCGACACTGGAAAGAGCTATGACTTCAATACGGCCACGAAGCTGAACAGCCTGCTGGTGAAGGTACTCAAGAATACTGGCCAGCTTATGGCCGGAGAGTCATACGACCTGGACTTCGACCACCAGTTCATCGAGATGGAGAAGTACGATGCGAAGATGACCTACAAGAAGTTCACGGGCTACAGCCCCGGCGTGGCAGTCATCGGTGACCTTATCGTGGGTATAGAGAACCGTGACGGCAACGCCAACGT
>CACWOS010000100.1 GCA_902762565.1 uncultured Prevotellaceae bacterium | reverse complement strand
AGTCCGCCTCGGCGAGTGCAACTACGACTACATCGAGGTCATCAGCGGCCTGGAATCTGGCGAGCAGGTCATCGTCAGCGACATGACGAAGTACAAAGGCAAGGAGAAACTGAAGGTGGAATAAGATGACATATATGCAAGAATTAGAGAAACGCGAGCCAATTATGTGCCCAAACACATGAAATCCTAAAAATAGTTTTAGACTTTCACCCTCGGCACACAGTTTATAGCTTTATTGAAGACTAACTTGCATATTATTTCATAACTTTGCAGACAATTAAACGAAACGAATATGAACAAGAAATCAATTATTACGATGATGCTCGCCCTCGTCACAATGGCGGGGCAGGCACAGACAAAGACAGCAACTGTCACTGGTTATTCACCCGCACTTAAAGACGGCACGTTGGTACTGGCCGGAACAGGCACTATTGGGAATGTTGTAGATACAGTCCAAGCTGGACGGTTCGCCTTCACTCTACCCGTAGAGGAACTCACCGAAGGTTTTCTCGGTTTAATGGGTGAAGGTTGTCCCAATTTTAATTTAACCCTCTTCCTACGTCCCGGTGTGACTGTGAAATTGACAGGCAATGACTGCTTCTACCCTTTATGGAAAGTGGAAAGCCCTTTGTCAGAACAGCAGACTCAGAGCCGTATAACGGAGTATTGCCGTGACGTGGTAACGGAATTAATGCAGATGGATTTGGATAAAAAGCCTTGGGAAGAGAGAGAAATCGTCGAAATGAAGTGGATGAAGCAACGAATGGACATCCTGCCCTCACTGCCTGTGGACGCAGCTACGATCCGTGCACTATGGGGCATATCCATGACGGCAAAGAACACTCCAAACTTCCCACACATGGAGCAGTTAAAGCAACTGGAAAAGAAAATTGTCGCACGGGCTCCTAAAGGATTTGAGGAGCAACTGGCAGAGATTCACAACTATGTCTATCCACCACGACTTTTGCAGGTGGGTGATGAAGCTATTGATGCCGAACTCCTTGATATGCAAGGACAGAAACACCATCTATTTGAAACCTTTTCCAATGACAAATACGTATTGCTCGACTTCTGGGGCATCGGTTGTGGTCCTTGCATGATGTCTGAGCCTGAGATGAGAGAGGTCTACGAGAAAATGAAGGATAAACTGGAAATCGTCGCTATCAATCAGAACAAACTATCTGAGTGGCAGAAGCATGAATTCAGCAAACGCATCGTTGGGAAAAACTGGAACAACGCCATGAAGGACATTAGTAGCCGATACTGTGATGTGGGTGCCATCCCTTATTATGTAATGATTTCGCCTGATAAGCGCATCGTCTGGAAGGCAGTGGGCTATCAGCCTGGATATTTCCTGGGTATGGCTGAAGCCCTCAATGGGCCTAAGCAGGACAACAGTTCCAATCTCCAGTTCGCCATCCGGAAAGTCGAAACCAAAGTTGATGGAACCACTATCAGTTTCCGCTATTATGGCCATAAGGATTACTGGTTCCGTATCGCCAAAGACTCCTATCTTAACGCTAATGGCAAAAAATACAAACTAACAACAGCCGATGGCATCAAACTCGACGAGAACAACTATACTCAGGTGAAAGCCTCCGAATCTACAAACGAGTTTTTAGGCAACACTTACTATATCGACTTCACACTTACCTTCGAACCGTTCGACACCATCCCCGCTACTTTCGACTTCATAGAGGGCGACGGCGATGGTGCTTTCGTCATCCGCGATGTTTCTATAGAATGACAAATTATGAAGAGGCAAACTATCATTACCATCCTCCTCGCTCTCGTCACAGTGGCGGGACTAGCCAAGACAAAGACAGCAGAAGTTAAAGCGGATTCTTTGCTGTTATTTGTACAGGCTGGCGACAGTTGCATGCGGCAGTATAACACCTTTGAGGCGCTGAAGTATTATCAAGAGGCGTATGCCATTGCAAAAAGCCGAAGTCAGCAGCAGGCTGTAGAACAGCATGACCTTCCTCTTGACAAGTTTGATGAACTGCCTGAGGAGAAACAGGATGAGATTATTGAGCATCTGAAGCAATCTGCTGAAAACAGTTCGATAGTGGACTGCATGGTTCAGATGAAACTCGCAAATTGCCATTATAAGCGTGGCAACTATCGCGAGACTGCCAATCTCCTGAAACTGGTACCTGAGGACAGCCTCTCCCACGATGCCTTCCGCCAGCTATGCTTCAGCTATCAGAAACAGGGCGACAACGACTCCTTTATCTACTGGGCCAGTCAGCTGAATTACCGTTATCCTATGGATGGCGAGATAGTTGCTAATCTCATACTCGCACATGTCAAAGCCCAACAACCGCAGAATGGTATTGTCCATGGACTAATATACAGCCAGAGGGATTCCACCAATATCCTCGTGAACAGGGCACTGGCCGATGCATGGTTCATCAATCGTGATTTTACAGCGGCCGCCAAGTTATACGATCGGCTGCTGGAGCAGGGTGACTCTACTTTCAACACCTTGTATTCCGCAGGTATGTGCTATGCTCAGATCGAAGACTTGGAACAAGCCTACCACTATCTACAGTTGGCTTTCCTGATGAGTGGCATGCAGCACTACGGCTGCGCCTACCGTCTTGGAGTGGTCTGCGTCGATACAAAGCGCTATCCCGAGGGGCTTGGCTATCTCGACCTTGCCAAACAACTCATGCGACCTGATACCACTATCATGAAGGCCATTACACTCTCGCAGGGCGAGGGCTACTATCTGACACAGCATTACGACGAGGCCGTCACAGCGTGGAAGGAACATCTCACCTATAACCCAACCTCCATCGCCACCTATTATAATATTGCGAATGCCTACGCCTATCTCCTCAAAGACGGCAAGCAGGCAGAATCATATTATCGCCAGTTCCTTGACCTCGCCCGCAAGGAGGAGAAACCGACGGATAAACTCAAGGAGATGATCAAGAGTGCCGAGGACATGATAAAGGATTTTGACTTGAATAGAAAACTATCACAACAAAA
>CACWOS010000099.1 GCA_902762565.1 uncultured Prevotellaceae bacterium | reverse complement strand
TACTGCAATGCAATGCGGGAGAGTAGGAGGCCGCCACTTTTCAATTAGAGCCGCAAGGCAGAGAAGCCCTGAGTCAGCAATGATTCAGGGCTTTTTCTTATCCCCTTTGTTCATGACTCTGATTTGATATGCAAAAGTTTATGTGTTTATTTGAATGATTTCCATAAAAATATAGCTCTAACTTCTAAAATAATTGTATCTTTGCAGTCGAAATTTCACCCCAACAGATATGATCTATTACAGGATGTTTTATTGTATGATAAGAAGTAAATGGATTTCACTATTGCTCTTGGTGCTAACCCTGAGCATAGTGTCGTGTACCGACAATGTTGACAATGCTGGTGAGGGTTCCCAACCGACACCTATCGCGATCGTTCCACCGATAAGAACTTCGCGAATACCGATGCAGGCATCGAGCCGACCGAGGGTTACGTTTTCGGTTACGACCACTTCTACGCCCTGGACTTCCTGACCTCGAAGCTGCAGCGATAACATAAGAAACTAATAGAAACGATTAATCAATGAGAAAGATTTTGACCATATCTTTTTCTCTGCTCCTTATGCTGACCATAGCACAGGGGGCGTGGGGACAGACCGCCAGTAAGTATCATGTAGGGCGGATAGTCGGCACACAACCGCAGGGATGGCTGCAAACCATGATGCAGCGACAACACGACGGATTGACGGGGCACCCTGAGGCTCTGTCGTATCCGTATAATTCATGTCTGTGGGCAGGCGAGATTTCGCGCGCTGACGAGACTTACGGCGAAAACTGGTGGCGCTATGAACAGACGGCATATTACACCGATGGCTTGCTGCGGTTGGGTTATGAACTGGGTGATGACGCGATGGTGGCCAAGGCGATGGAGGGAATTGAATATACATTGGCAAATCCGAATGAGAACGGTGTACTGGGCAATCGTACGTTGGTGGGCATCACGTGGCCCATGTCTGTGTTCTTCCGTGTGTTGCAAGCAAAGTATGAACACGATGGCGACGAACGGATTCCGGCTGCATTGGAACGCCACTACCTGAACTTCACGGTTGACGACCTGGCTGGCGGCATTGTGGGTGGAAGGAACATCATGTCGATAGAGGGCATCCTCTGGACGTATGGCAAGACGGGCAACCCCGACCTGCTGAAGCTGGCAGAAGATGCATGGGCTGTGCAGGATAAGTTTGCCGTCGATGAGACAGCCATCATGAGCCAAGAGCCGTTTTATATGCATAGCGTCACATTTTGTGAAATGCTGAAACTGCCTCTGTTGCTCTATGCCTATACCGGTAAGGAACGTTATCTGGAACTGGCTATGACTGCCATCAGGAAGGTGGAGAGAGAGTCGCTATTGCCAGATGGCGTGCCGACGAGTGCGGAGTTTCTGGTGGGCAACGATGTGGACGTGAGCCATGAAACGTGCGACATCGTGGACTTCACATGGACGCTGAGTCACTACCTGATGGTGACAGGACAGGCTGAATGGGCTGACAAGATAGAGACGGCTATCTATAACGCGGGACTGGGTGCCATCACCAAGGACTTCCGGGCGTTGCAGTATTTCTCATCGCCCAATCAGTTTATTGCTACTGGCACATCGAACCATAACATCTACAAACACGGCTCCACGTGGATGGCTTACCGTCCGACTCACGAAACGGAGTGCTGTTCGGGCAATGTCAACCGCATGCTGCCCAACTTCGTGGGACGCATGTGGCTGAGCGATGGCGATGGTGGGGCTGTGGCTGCCATCTATGGTCCTAGTGTGGTGACATATAAGACGGACAAGGGCGACGTGACCATTACCTGCGAGACGGACTATCCATTTGGTGAGACGCTGAAATTCACTGTGAACGGAGCTGAAGATGCTTCCATCCCCTTGACGCTGCGTATTCCGACATGGTGTGACGATGCCACATTGAGCATCAATGGTGTGGCTGTTAACCAAGTGTTGCAGGCAGGCTCTTTTGTACGCCTCTCTGCCTCTGTGAAGCCTGGAGATGTCGTTGTGCTCACCTTGCCAATGACGGTGGAGAAGAGGGAGTTGGAAGGGCAGGGCGTCTATTTCCAACGCGGTCCGCTGCTGTTCTCATACGCCATTCCGCAGCAAAAGACGGAGGATACTGAAGAGTATGCCAACATGCATGGCAAGAAGCCTGAGAACCCCGACTTCAAGTGTTGGAACATCACCCCCACAGGTGCTTTCAACTATGCTTATGCCAGCGACGGCAAGGCTATCGAGGTCTTTTATCCTGCAGTTGAGGAAATCGGAGGAACCATTCCTTTCGATCTCAACTATGCGAACGTGAAACTGCGCATCCCTGTCAAGCAGATTGCTTGGGACTTGGTGGACGGACGCTATACCCCCGCCATGCCAGAGCAGGGACATCTGGAAATGCTGAGCAATGAGATGCAGTATATCGAACTCGTTCCCTACGGTTGCACTGAGCTGCGACTTACCGTATTCCCCGACGCCAATGCCGAGCCGCTGCCAACGCCTGCTGAGCCTGACTATACCAGGCCTGCCGATGCCCCCGACTGCGTGCAAGTCATTAACGGCCACTATTGCGCCTATTTCGAGTTGCCTCGCTTCTGTTGGGACACGCCCATCTATTGCAAGGTACGCACAACTGACGGCACCACCGACCTGCAGAGCAATGAGGGCGGCGACCTCTGTGAACTCGTAGGCACGACAGCCAATGGTCGCCAGATTTGGCGTTGGACAGGACCTGCCATCAGCGAACCGCAGCCTGTAGAGCTGATCTTCACCAACCACGACCTGCTGACTGACATCATGCCCTTCGCCAATGGTGGCTATTATAACTATGCCAGCCACCTTTACAATGCCGGACAGACCACGGAGATTGAAACAATAACCAATAACCGTGAGCCAATAACCGACGATAGTTGGTACACGATTGACGGACGTAAGCTCACAGGAAAGCCGACTCAAAAGGGTATATATATCAATCAACGAACTCGTCACGTCATTTCTTTATAAGGAAATATCAGGACGAATAATGTCGAGGCATCATGTGCCTCACAGGGTGCCTGTCCCCTCTATGTTACCTTAAACACTTTTCTTTTTTTGAACACGAATCTCACTAATCTCTCGAATATTATGGCGCCTCATGATAATTCGTTTGATTCGTGCAATTTGTGTTCGTTTTAAACTGTCAATCA
>CACWOS010000098.1 GCA_902762565.1 uncultured Prevotellaceae bacterium | reverse complement strand
CTGGAACACGATGTTCTTGATGGTCTTCACCTTCGTGGGTGAGCCACTCAGACCGCACTGGTTTACATCGCCATCCACGTCGGCCACGCTCCACTGGTTCAGTGTGAGCTCAGGGCGCTCGTCATACAGATAGTCGTATGCTGTACCCTCGGCAGGACGCTCCATAGGACAGGTAGCGCGCTTGTACTTCATCACCAACTTAGCATTCTGGGGGCGACAGGGAGCAGCGCTTCCGTTAACGGTAATCACCACAGGCAGAGGAGCCTCAACAGTCTCCACACCACCGTCAATCACACGCTTGATGGTAGCCTTACCGTCCTTAACGCTGAGAACATCCTCAGCGTAAGTTACCTGGTTAAGGCCCAGCTTCTGAGCCACCTGAGGACCTACCTGAGCGGTATCACCGTCGATAGCCTGACGACCACCGATCACGATGTCAACGTCGCCAATCTTCTTGATGGCAGTAGCCAGCGCATAAGAAGTATGGAGGACCCATCGTGAGGATTCCTACTGTTGAGCCTGGGTTCTGCTCCTTCAGGCGAAGGGCCTGCTCCAGGGCATTCAAATCTTCTGGATTGAAGATGGCGGGTAGGGCAGCACGGTTGACGGTACCTTCGGCAGTCATTGCATCCTTACCCACGTTACGGGTGTCTGGCACTTGCTTGGCCAGCACAACAATTTTCAAAGCCATATTATTATAAATAATGTGTAAAAATGATATCCTTTTGCAAAATCGGGTGCAAAATTACACTTTTTTTCGCTTATAGCCAAATAAAATGCACAAAATCAGCCAAAATGTGCACACTTCGACTGTTTTGTGCAATACTTGCCCTTTCGTCAGATGGCCAATTTTAACTCTTACTGTGACTGGTTCTGTTTATATTCTGACGGTGTCTGTCCGAATGTGCTCTTAAAGCATTTACTGAAATATTACCGAACATGCCGACGGCAAGGGTTGGGAGGCCTATCCCGAGGAGCAGCGCGCAGCCGACTGGGACACCGATCAGGACGGTATGCCCAACAGGGGGGAAAAGACCATCGGCAGCGACCCCAACACAGCCAACAACAATGACGACCCCGACCACGATGGTTGGACGCTCCTAGAGGACTACCTCGACTTCATGGCTCATCCCTACATCATGCTGCAGCCTGACGCTTCAGGCACGCTCGACGTTAACCCCTACTTCGCAGGCTTCTACGGTCAGAACGGCAAGGTCGTCACGCCAACTTATACCGTTGCCCCTCAGGGCACTTTGCTGACGGCATCGGTCAATGGTTCCGTTGTCACCGTTAATGCTGCGCAACAGAGTGGGGTAGGCACCATCCTTGTCACCGTCAACGATGGTGAGACCACCTTCACCCAACGCTTCGGCGTTGCCATCACTACCGATGCCACGTCAGCCATCCGACCTCAGACCTCCGATGCCAACCCCATCGTCCGCCGCGAGTTCTTCACCCTCGACGGCCGTCAGGTCAGCCAGATGCAGTCGCACGAGACCTACGTCATGTGCACTACGGACAGCGAGGGTCGCCAGCAAAGCGTAAAGATTATCAAGAACTGAGCTAGTATTCCTTTCGGAAGTTTTTTCCACCTTTTTGAGCGTATTTTCTACCTCAGAAAGGTGGATGTCTTGTGATTTTGTGTTATTGAAAAAATTCTTTCGCAAAAAATCATAAAAACTACTTTCAAACGTCATAATGATAGTTAAGCTGTTTATATTCAGCTATTTATCATATGACGTTTAGTGTTTTGAAACGTCATACTAATGTCATAATATCCTTATAATTCGCCTTTTTGATGGGATTGTCTCGGTCGTTCCCTTGATGGTTACACATCGTTCCCTTCATGGAAACAGTCCGTTCCCTTCGTGGGAACAGTCCGTTCCCTTCGTGGGAACAGTTCGTTTCCTCCGTGGAAACGGTTCGTTCCCTCCGTGGGAACAACCAGCTAACTCGTAGCATGCAAGTGACTTACACGTATCTTGCATGCTTTTTGAAGCCTTTATCTCATTTTTGCCGTTAATTACTATGACATTAGTATGACGTTTCAAAATACTAAACGTCATAGTTTAACTTTCTGATTATTAGTACTATAACTGCTAATATGATGTTTGACAGTAAAAATCATCATTTTATTTCATCTCAGAAAAAAGTATCACAGAGAGAACAGGGCAGACGCTCAATAGTTATTACAAATTGTATCTTGTAAAATATTATAGATGTATTTATAGATATTTCTAATTATGTATATATCTGATATACATTATATTATGTTAACTATTACTATTTGTGTGTATCAAATATTTTTATTATCTTTGTACTTTATAATCATCATTATTAAAGTACAATGGATATACTGACTTTTAGCAAGCGCGTTCCCGACTGCAGGAACGAGAAGAACAGGCTCTATGACGCCTCTGAACTGGTGTTTATTTCTGTGGTTGCCGTACTCTGCGGTTCAGAGACGTGGAATGAGATAGAGGAGTTCTGCGAATACAACTTCAAGTATTTCAAGGACCGGCTTCCTAGTCTCCGCGGAGTACCCTCGCATGACACGCTTAACCGTTTCTTCTCCGTACTTGACCCGTCATGGTTTGAAAAGGTGTTCCGTGATTGGGTAAAAGACATCTGTGACCGGATATCAGGCGTGGTTGCCATCGACGGCAAGGCTGTCTGCAGGAATCCCTCAGACACGTCCAACAGTGTGAGGAACCGTCTGTACATGGTGAGTGCATGGTCTGAGGCCAATGGCATCTGTCTTGGGCAGGAGAAGGTCGGCGTCAAATCAAATGAGATAACGGCCATTCCCAAGCTCATCGAAGCATTGGACCTGAGGGGATGCATCGTAACGATAGATGCCATCGGCTGCCAGAAATCCATAGCCGAAGACATTGTGAAAGCAGGTGCAGATTACGTGCTGTGTGCAAAGAAGAACCAGAAGCATCTTAGGGACTTGGTTGCATTCAATGTAGACGAGAGCAAGAAGGAGATTGAGGGCTATTGCAAATGGTGTGAGCATAGTAATGACGGGCATGGAAGGCACGAATGGCGCGAGTGCGTATGCACGGATTTTGAGAAGCTGGCAAAATTCTTTCTCAAAGGATGGACAGGGGTACGCACATTAGCTAGGGTAACAACAAAAAGGCAGATTGGCGACGGTCCCGTTTCCGAAGAAACCAGGTATTACATCACATCTCTGCCTGATGATCCAGAGCTGATTCTTAAATCTGTAAGGGCACACTGGTCCATTGAGAACCAGCTGCACTGGAGGATGGACGTGGCCTTCAGGGAAGACTATACAAGAAAGACAGACAATGCCGCCATAAATTTCTCCGCATTAGGAAAAATGGCGCTGATGATGCTCAAAGCATGGGACAAGAAGGTTGGCATTGCTAGCAAGAGGAAATTTTGCAGTTGGGACGAGAACACAAGAGACAAGGTATTGGGAATCAAAAAAACATGTTAATATTATTGAGCGTCTGCCCTGCAGAGAGAAGCATTTTTTTGCTTATCTCCAAAGAGTAAAAACAAAAAATCAATTTTTTGCTTTGTATTGTGCTCGTTTATTCGTACTTTTGCATCTAGATTATGGAAACTTCAGAAAATACGATAGAATCACAGATAGCAGCCATTTTGAGTGATATTCGCCTGAAAGGATATTCCTCTGTGCAACCATTCAGCATCGGTCAAGTAGAGGAGCGAATGATACAGTTTGCCAAAATTAATGCCATCACTCTTGCCAGCAACGAACTCTACATGAGCTCCAAGCAGTTGCAACATTGCATGAGAGCATCAAAAGCTTCGAAAGGTTTGGTGGTTTCCGATGCCGACCTGATAGGCTTCCCTCAGAACCGTTTCCAGATGGAACTCTACTACGACGGTGAATTTTTTATCTATACCGATGGTCAGTCGAAGTTTATCATCCATCCGAACAAAAGGAGAATGCTTTAAATATTGAGAATCAACGATTTACGTTTTAAATGATAGAAAGGTGTTTTACCGAAATTACTAATGTGAATGAAAAGGGTCAAGTTTTAACGTATTTAACTTTCCTCAAATCCGCAACCTATAGGGTTTAGTGGGATTTTGCTTGCAAAGCGACAAAATTCATTTTATTGTACATATTTCTTGCACAACAGAAATGTCGCA
>CACWOS010000097.1 GCA_902762565.1 uncultured Prevotellaceae bacterium | reverse complement strand
ATCCTCAATGCTGTCCTTCACCGCATGTTTGCGTCCTTCCTCGCCGTTGCTGACGATACGCACCCGTTTGTCCTCATACATCGTGACATTCACGTTGCAGTTCTCGGCGATGAACTTGCCCTCGAACCAACTACTCGTTTCGTATTGCTTCAGAAAGAATACCACATAGAGTTTTGGGTAGTCGGTCTCGATGTCGTAGGTGAAGTGCCCGTCCTTAGCTTTTACATGAAAGCGCGGCTCGTCCACCACGCGCAGGTCAGTCCCTGCCTCACAGATGATGATTTCGTCGCCCCACGCGTCGGTCTCTAATGTACCTTCGACATGGCATTTCACTTGCCCCTGCCCTGCCACTGCGACGAGGGCGAGCAGGATGGTGATGATGGTTTTCTTGTTCATGTTCATTTCGTTTTATTTATGGAATACTGCGCCAATGATATAATAGTGTGGGCAGAATTTGAAGTAGTCGCTGGTCTTGGCTTTCTCTTCAGTCAGTTCGGTCTCTCCACAGAAACGCCACCCTTTTGCTTGCTCGTCCCACCAGAAAGAGCCGTAGAAGACAAGGGGAATGAAGGTGTCAAGGGAGAACGAAGTGGGCTGGTATGGCGCTTTCTGATAGCGGTAAACGGTTTGAGGCGCTCCGGGAATAGGCTTCAGCGTCAGTTTCCATGGCGAGGCATCATTGCGAGAAGAACGCAGGGTGATGGTCTCGATGGAGTCCGACTGAACGGGAGAGAAACCGACGGCGAGGGTCTTGGCCAGACGATAGATGCCGCGCTCCATGTCGTCGGCATCGTTCTCCGCATAGATTTCCTGCTGGTCCTGCTCGTTGAAGTCTGAAATCATGGTCTTTGTCCTAAAGCCGTACAGTTTCTTCTCATCAATCATCCCCTGCTGGTTGTACTCGCGGATGACGATGGTGAAGCCCGACACGGAGTCGCGCAGAGAGGAAATGTCGTAGGTGTAAACCTCGTAGCCACACAAGGCCATGTGCTCCATAAAGTCTTCGGGCGTGGCTGCTACTTTTTTGATTTCTTGCGCCTGCCCCGTCATTGCGACAAGGGCGAGCAGAATGGTGATGATGGTTTTCTTGTTCATTGTTCGTTTCTTATTTGTCTTTACCTTTAATACAACCCCTTGAAATCCTTTTCGGGAATGAAATCAAAGTTGTGAGTTTGATGGACTTTCAGCCAAAGGCGCGGTATGGCAAATCGGGGGACGTCGGCGGTGTTGAGTTCCAGGATGTGGATGCCTTCTGGTGACTGCTCCATCATGATGTTGTAGATGCGACGCTTTGCTGCGTAGTCATAGACCGAGTAACGCAATATGTCTGCGAACCAGTCTCCCCGCTCCAAATACTCCTTGAATCTTGCCGTCGTACTGAGTACTGTTCCCATGCGAGGCTGCTCTGTGGCAATACGGTTCAGACGGTTGTAGAAATCTACTGCCATGTCGATGCGGCGGCTGTCCTTGGCGGGTATGAAATAGTGGTTACCAGTGACTACGGACACTGCCAACGAGTCCGCATCACGTCCCTTGCTGACGGCTTGCGGCAGGAATTTATCATAGTTATCTGGAATGGCCACACCGCTGTCCCACTCATACTTGACCACATAGACCTTAACGCCCTTCTGCTCGGACAAGAACGCCTTTAGCATTTCCTGTACAGACTCGATGTCATCGGATTTCAGTGTGATATTGACTGGCTTTTTAATCGAATGGCCAAAGGCGAACCAGTCCCGCTCTGTCTCGTCTTTCCAGCGCTTCATGTATAGATACTCCTGCGGCTCATTTCCCAAGGTGATGCTATAATCAAGGGAGTCTTGCGATGTGTAGCGATAACTGTTTTCTGCGGTCAGGCACAACCTGTCGAGCAGTTCCTGCACATTACTCAACAGAAAGTCGTGCTCTGCGGTGTTGTCTTGCACGGAATGGACTATGCTATATTCTTCATACATGCAAGAATCCTCTTTGCATATCAAGGCACGCTGCCCATATATTCCCCTATTCGCGAGACTGTCGAAAAGTTCGCTGACAGTCTCTATCTGGTGTTGCTGTTTCACGGCAACGGTTTGTGTGCAAGAGGCAATGCTGATGCCTGCGAGCGCAATCAGAATGATGTTCTTTGTTTTCATATCAGTATTGTATGTCAATGGTTGTTTGTTGATGGATGTAGGCGGCAAGCCTCTCACCCTTTTCTTTGATTTCCATCTGATGGGTAAGACAGGCATCTGCTCTCATTAGCTCGTCTTCGTATTGCCATGTAGGAATCTCATTGGTCTGGCTTAAACGATGCGACTGTTGGATGGGCGACTCTACCTTATTATTATATTGGAGCGTCAGCAACAGCAGGACGCTGGCGGCTGCAGCAGCGATGGATATGGGGTAGAGCCAGCGGCGGATGGTCTTCCGGGGCTTGACACGCCGCATAACCCGCTGCTCCATGTCGTCGGGCATCTTCAGCCGTGCGGCACGGTCGTTCTGTCGCTGCAAGGCTTGGCGGAAAAGCTGTTCATTATTCATCGTTCATTCGTGTTAGGATGATTCTGAGTCGTTGTCTGATTCTGTGAAGCTGGGTGGTGAGCCGCGATACTTCACGGTCGAGAGAGTTTTCATCGTTGCCTTCCATACTTTTCGCCACGCTGTTGGGCTTGGAGCCTTGACCTCCTACTGTGATGTAGGCAATTTCTTTGAGCGGGCGCTGGTCGAAGTAGTAGAACTGCAGGAGCATCTGTTCCTCTGGTGTCAGTCGTAGGATGGCTTCGTCAAGCTGTTCGGCAGTCGTGTCCGTCGGCAGCTCATCGGGGAAGTCATCGCCCACATCGAGCGGTAGCACGGCCTGGCGTTTTTGTCGCCGCAGATGATGCAGTGCCTCGTGGTAGGCTATGCGCTGCAGCCATGTAGTCAGGGATGCCCTTTGCGGATCAAAGCCCTTGCGGTGCTCGTAGGCGGCAACAAACGTGTTCTGCACCACGTCCTCGGCATCCTCCTGCTGTACGACGATGTGCCCCACGAATGTCATCAACGTAGGGCCATAGTGTCTGACTAGCAGGCCAAAGTCCTTGTCGCTGTCGTCTCGCATGAATTGTATGAGCATCTTCTCGTCGTTCGTCATTCTATCTATATATAGACGCAAACCGACAAAATGTCACGCTACGGTGCCAGAATTTAAGATTTTTTAAAGAACTTGCTGGCATGTTCATTGTCTGACTCGTTTTTATTTCAATCGCTCCAACAATCTTTGTAGTTCGTAATTGAAGTTGTGGTAGCTTTTAATCGAGCGCATAATCATTTCATTTTTCAACTAAATCACATGTTCGGCCTCGAGAAATGCCTTTAATCTGTGGTAACGCTCAAGTTTGAAATTCCATTCTCTATCGTCGTCACCTTCCGTGGTAGCCTTCTTCATACAATCAGCAATGAACTCTTGGCTTAGCGGTTGGCCCGGCTCGTCAACATCCGTGAACTTAAGACTGATGCTGTCGCCGACATTCATTCTTCCTCCGTTCCAAGAGAGGCTTTTGCCTTCAGGCATCGTCATTGCTCCTATACCCCAGACCAGCGGTTGCGACCCCGTTTGGAATTGCGACCTTTGTAATATCATCTTTTCCCCCCACGCGGCTTTTTACAATTATACCTTTCATATCAGACCCTTGTGTTTTAGTTCCTGTTGGAGTTTTCCATATTTCTCTTTTAAGTGTTCCAGACTCTCTTTTGTTGTCTTTAATGGAACTGATACCTTCTCCTTGTCAACATTGACCACGCGGATATGGACTTCATCATTATGATGAATTTCCCCGTCAAGCCAGACATATCTGTGGAAGTCGTCAAATCCTGCGATTACGACGCTGTTAGGGTTAACTGCCCCAACGCCGTATATAAAATCTGCAATCACATGATTATCCGCAGCAACTATCATAGGCGCAGAATTATTTATTCTTATCTCAAATGCTAACATACATATTAATTGTTTTTATTGTATATACGATTTTTACACGGAAATATCCCGTTCGGGGCATTCATGTCATGCTGTAACCGCCTCCAAGAGTCATTCCGAGCCACAAAGTTACAGAAAGTCCCACGAAAAAGACCCCGACAAAACCGAAAATCGGATGCCGAGGGTGAAAGTCTTAAACTACTTAAAGAAAGTGGCGCTATTTTTTCGCTTCGAACGTGATATCCTTGCGGATGGTGCTCAGGTAATTGGGCGTG
>CACWOS010000096.1 GCA_902762565.1 uncultured Prevotellaceae bacterium | reverse complement strand
GGGGATTGCCTAATTGCAGACAACTCTCTGTATTTGCCCCGTCGTACCTGCTACGATGCGAGAAATACAGAATGTTGTATGCCTGATTGCTTTTCCACTAATCCGCCTTTATCCCCACGACAGACTGCCGTCATTGAGGCCGTCCGGAAGGAGTGACATAGGGATAAGTTAGCGTGCTGTCTTCTCGTCACTCCATTGCCATAGCATTCTCTTCGGCTTGCCCAAGAGTATGTTACGGCAATAAAAGGACAGCCCAATAACGAAGCAGTCTGCCGTGGGGATAGTGGGCGGACAATGAACCAATCGTAAGAAAAAAATCGTTACCAATATGGACTTGGTAACTAAAAGACATAAAACAGCCAAGGAAAAGGTAACAAAAACCTATATTATCTTTGCACTCACTAAGAAGCGTTCTTTGGAAATGTGTATAACGAGACAGAATATGTAATTCAGCTCGTTTCTAAATCGTTACCTAATTACCATTCAAAGCGAGGTAACGGAATGATTTCTAAAGAGTTATAAATTTCCCCGCAACAAACATTGGAAATTATGCGTTCTTTGGCTGCTCTGGCCTTACCTCCGTCACCATAGGCAGTGGTGTGACGAGCATTGGAGATTATGCGTTCGAAGGAGTGGATATTCCAACTGTCATTTCTTTGATAGAGAATCCGTTTACGATAACAGGAAAGACATCGGGTTATAGAACTTTCTCTCAAAACACATTCAATAACGCGACGCTGTATGTTCCGAAGGGTACTATAGAAAAATATAAAGCTACTGGTGGTTGGAAAGACTTCTTTTTCATAGAGGAAGGAGTGGGACCTGGTGGTGATACGCCAACTACGCAGAAATGCGAAAAGCCTACCATCAGCTATGAGAATGGAAAACTGACTTTCACCAGTGAGACGGAGGGAGCTGTTTGCCAATACTCCATAACCGATACGGACATCAAGGCTGGAAGCGGAAATGAGGTGCAGCTGGGTGTGACCTATAACATCAGCGTCTATGCCACTAAGTCGGGCTACGAAAACTCAGAAACGGCAACAGCTACGCTCTGCTGGATAGACCAACAGCCCAAGACAGAAGGCATCACCAACGGTATAGCCAACATCCCTGCTCAGGCCGTGCTGATTCAGAGTGAAGGAGGTAGCATCAAGGTGCAAGGTGTAGATGAAGGCACGCAGGTCAATGTGTATAGCGTCAATGGCAGTCAGGTGGGCACAGCTGTTAGCCAAAACGGGGCCGCAACTATCAATACAACGCTGCAACCAGGTAGCGTTGCTATCATTAAGGTAGGCAAAAAAAGCATCAAGGTTATGATGAAATAAGCTGATTTACAGCCGAAGTAAATAATCCCCGTCAAACCAAATTGGCGGGGATTATTGTTGGTATAGGATATCCGAGTTTACTTGCACATGATGCCTCGGCATTATTCGTTCTGTTATTAAGGGATCAGGGGATACCATCGAACGCATCCCTCACCTGCGCCTTTATACCAACCATGAACAGCATAAAGGCTATGACGTTCACGAACCTTTTCATTACAACTTCTTATATTTGAGGTCTATCTTCGTGTATTGATGATTCTTGTTCCAGTGCTCAAAAAGCCCCAGAGGTTTATCTACAGGTTTCCCCTCCTGCTTGTAAATGGTTCCGCTGGGTGCATTGGGCAGGCTGGCTGCCTCGCGCAGATACTCATCGCAGTAGTTCAGGCTACCAAACTCTGGCCACTCGTTGATGATAATGTCCATAGCCACGGCATCGCAGGCCACCTCGTCCTGAGAAACAATAATCGAACATGCCCAGTCGCCGTTGAATGGCTCCTTCATCCATTTGGGGTTGGGAGCTCCGTTTACATCGCGGGAACCGTAAGTGCCGTCAATCAGAAACAGCAGTGCCTTTTGTCCCATATCCTTGTGCGCCATCCAGTCGACGAAGGTCTTGTATTGGGGCTTACCGTTTCGCTTGTCCTGGCTCACGTTGTTGTGGGCGTTCTGTCGCCACAGCAGGTTAATGTCTGTCGCTCCGTACCAGTTCTTGGTGGTTAGCGTCACGCCTGGACCACTGTGGGTTTTCAGCAGGGCCGAGTTGATGAGGTAGTCGGCATCGACGATGCATTTGGCCAGTCCGCGAGCCATCTTGCCGTTGTCAACCGAATAGACTATCTGCTCAGGATAGTATTCGCACTTCTCGCGCCCGTCGCCGCCGATGTTATCGATCATGCGAACCAGCGGGAATTCGTGGTGCACCTTATTATATATAGAATCAGTGATGGCACGGCTGGGTTCACAGAGTACGATGTCCTGTTGGCGGACACCTCCGTCACACACCAAGGAGCGGACGAGCGCCAACGTGATGAAAGGCGATGAGTTCAGTTCGATAGTGTCGTGGTGGGTAATGGCATTGTTCATGTTCAGCTTCACTGCTATCGTCTCGCCCTTCCTATAACTGCGATTGCCCCGTCCGTGAGTCCTGTTGAAGTGTTTGAACAGAGCCTGCCATGCTTTTCTGGCTGTCGCCTCACCTGTCAGCTGCATGATAGCCGCCGGTATCATGGCATCCGCCTTCTGCTGGTCGTTCCAGCGGTCCTCCATCCAAAGGCCAGTCTTGCCGTCCCACTGAGCCACCCCCGGCGAGTGAATCCACGCCACACGTCCAGGATGGATGCCACGCCCCTCACCGATAGGCTCGTTGGAGCCGACAAAGAGTTTCGGACTTTGCGGATTGAACTCACCGAAGAACATACGGTCACGGTTCACCGCATCGTCAAGTAGCTGAATGGTAGTCGATGGACCAAGGTCTGGATCCTTCCATGCCTTAAGTTGCCATACCAATTTTCCTCCCTTGTCAATCTCGATGGCCTGTACGGGAGCGTTCAGCGTGTCCATAGGCACCTTGTTCCACTCGTTATACCAGTTGTTGATGATGTGACCGCCGTTCTTCAGTCGTACGGTTTTCTGTGGCTGCGTCACGCCGTAGTCGGAGGTGTTCAGTTCCCATACGGTGTGGCCCTGGCGGTTGATTTCTTGGATCTTACCCTTACGTCCCGTGACGAGCAGGTTACCCGTCTTTGGCATCTCCTGCACGCTCCAGGGCAGCATGCCCGTCCAACGGTCAACCTCCTTGCCGTCGCTTGTAAACTCGTGTATGCAGCCCAACGCCATGTTGGCAATGAGTAGTGTGCCGCGACTGCTGAGCCGTGCATTGCGGAACTGTCCGTGTACCGACCCCTTGGGATTGGTAGGCAGTTCGAATTCACGGACGATGCGGTATGACGGTACTTCCATTACCACCACCTTGGCAGGTTTGCCATTCTGAACAAACACCACATGTCGCCGTCCGATAGGCTGAATGGTGTGAATCTCAGTACCCTCGGGGGCTGCATAGCTCCATACGGTCTCGCTGGTCTGTGTCACTTCTGCCACACCATACTGGTGAGCCACGAGGATATGCCCGTCACTCATCAACACGGCATCGCTGATTTCACCCTTCTTCAATTGGTCCTGATAGGCCCAGTTCACTTGTCCGTCTTTGACTATGAACATACGCCGCTGCTTGCTCTGCCCGGCATAGAAGAAATTGTGTCGCGCCAGCTGCTGGTCGACGCCATCTTGTGACCAACTGGCGCATACCGTCAGCAGGAACGCTATGATTGCTAAAAATCTTCTCATCATTTTTCTTTCTTGTTTTAGTATATTGCTGCAAATATACGAATAATCTGTCAACCGTCCAAATATTTTTCGACATTTCCATCAGACCAGGGGACTCTGTGATCATTTTTTGAGTAGATTATTTTGTAGTTTAAGAAAATGTTACTGTATACAGTGCTATACAACGGTATACAATTGTATACCAGTTTGTCCGCAATCGCTTGGTTGCGGACTTTTTTGTGTTTACCTTTGCCGCCGGAAACTAATTTCGGTATATGAAAAAAGAAACGAAGAGCAAAGACGCTCCCAAGGAGCACAAGCAGCCGTGGCAGGAGAAGGACGGCGACGCCATCTACAGCCAGGCCTATGCCTTGTACCAGCAGGGCTTCCAGTACTGGTTCTCGCCCAATTGGCTATATTGCTGTGCACCGCTCAGGACTGGAGATGGAAGAGTACCGTCGTAAACTGGCTGACGAGGCCATGACAGATGACAGTATGACGGCAGGTTTCTGAAACCTCTCGCGTACCGCACGCGTATACGCGGTACGCGAGGACTTTATAACTTTTACTGTCATAGTGTCATACTGTCATACGATATCTCGCAGTGGTGTTTTATTTCTCGCAGTAGTGTTTATCTCTCGCAGATAGCGCAGATTTCGCTGATTATTATGCGTTGTCTCTTATGCTGTGTGATAAATCTGCGTCATCAGCGTAATCTGCGAGAGACAAAAAACATGCTTTCAGCGAGAGATTGCCGTCACCTGCCGTCACTTCCCGTCATCTGCCGCACTCTGCCGCTATTATGCCTTTGGAGTTGCAGTACCTTTGTCGTGTCAAAAGGCAAGTGAGCCAAAGGTACGGCACTTTAGACCCGTGCTAACGTCATCTTTGAGGTGTTCCGACGTCATCTACGACCCGTTCCGATGATACTTTAGGGGGGTAAAGTATCGCATCTACGACCGCAAAG
>CACWOS010000095.1 GCA_902762565.1 uncultured Prevotellaceae bacterium | reverse complement strand
GCTAAATAGATGTTGTAGCGTGCCCGCTGTTTGTTGCTATAGTCAGGTCGCGCGTCAGCCTGCTTCTCATATCCGTCGATCAACTGGTTCAGGCGCTCAAGCCATAATACAGCCTTCTTATAGTCGGCTATTTCCAGATAGTTGTAGCTGATGTTAATCACGCCCACGATAGCATCGCGGTAGTTGATCGCATCAGGATGATTATTGATGTTGTTCAGATGGGCGCGATAAGCCTCTTCCAGACTGTTGTCGGTCTTGTCATCACTCAATCCCAGACGGCTCTGACAACAACCGATGTAGATGAGCATGTTGGTGTATTCGCTGGTCGTGTCGCGCCCCAGGCTTTTTAGCCTTTCTGTAGCGGGTATGGCCACTTTCAGGGCGGCTTCGAATTCAGTCCATGTACTCAAAAGGCCCGTCAGGCGGTTGGCAATGCCGGCATACACGTTCACGTCCTCGTCGTCAGTAGAGTTCTCTACAGCGGCGATACCCGTCTTCCAGTACAGTTCGGCCATGCGTTTCTGCATCATACGGTCATAGGCGTAGCCCAGCCAGTAGCAGGCCTTACCTTCGGGTTCTTTGGTATTTCCTCCGCATCCAGACAGGAAAATGACGGCAGCGAGCGTCACCACCAGCGTCAAATAGCGAAGTCTGATTGTGTTCATATATCCATTTTTGGAGATTGTCCGTGTGCAAAGATACATAATAATTCATAATGCATAATGCATAATTCATAATTTTTATGTTTCTTTTGTTCTTTTGTCTAAAAAATAAGTATCTGTGCACTTTTAATAATGTGTTAAATCGTTGATAGTTATGCGATATCTCAAAAAAACTTCGTATCTTTGCAAATCAAAATCAAATAATTCTGATATGTTAGAAGAGCATATAAATAAAATAATAAATGGCGATTGTTTGGAGGTCTTAAGAAAGCTTCCAGATGAGAGCATAGATATATGGAATTGACAGAACAACAGATAAAACGGCAAGATTTCGTTGACAATGCCATATTTGAATTGATAAACGAATTGTTTCCATCATTTAAATATAAACTAAGATATGACAACAACAAACCCGCAGACACAATTCGCCACGCTGGCTATTGGTGCCACGGCACAGCGCATGGGTATATCAGCCACAGAACTGTTCAATAGATTGAAACACCACGGATTGGTGCGCCGATTGTTGTTCGACTGCTACGATACGTTGCATGCTGAGAGCATCGACGGCGTGGTGTGGAATGTGCAAGAAGCGTTAAAGAATTGGGACGCCAAGGAGAAAGGAGGCCAAAAATGATCACGCTTTATCATGGCTCTTATATGAGCGTACCTTCACCACTCACTGGTGTTGGTCGCCGCGAGCTTGACTTCGGTCCAGGATTCTACGTCACCAATCTACGTGAACAGGCTGAGCGCTGGGCACGTCGCGTCTGTGTTATCCGTGCCGTTGATACACCGACTCTATCCACCTACGAATTTGACGAGGCTCTGCTGCCCGCTAACGTGCGACTTCTCCGTCTTGAGCACTATGATCAGGAGTGGCTTGACTTCATCATTAGTAGCCGTCGAGGTGAGGAACCCTGGAAGGACTACGACATTATCGAAGGCGGTGTGGCTAATGACCAAGTCATTGACACTGTTGAAGACTACTATTCTGGACGTATTACTGCCGAACAGGCCATTGGTCAGTTGCGTTTTGCCAAGCCCACGCACCAGATGTGTATCAGCCGTCAAACTATCGTTGACAGCTGTCTGCGCTTCATCGCCGCCGAGCCCGTGGCAGAGAAAGGAGGACAAAAATGAGAGACCAAGTACTTTGGCGTAAAACCGGCCGCATCGCCGCCCTATTGGCCGATCGCCTCGACATCGATGCCGAGCGTGCCCTTGATATTTTATACAATTCACGCACTTATACCCTGCTTGCCAATCCAGACAGTGGTTTGCAGTTGCAAAGCGATGCCTATATTCTCACTGATTTGCTAAATGAGTTGGAAGCATAACACATTTAAATTAACACAAAAGGGACGGTTCCTTTTGTGTATCATACCTTTGCAGTCATGAAACCAGCTCAGATATTTCACCAGTACATCTGGATTATCAATACGCTCGGGGCCTATAGAAAGCTGACGCTCGAGGAACTAAACAAGAAGTGGATGGACGATGGCGTGGCCGACGGCAACCCGCTGCAGCGCGTGTCGTTTTATCGCCATCGCGACGCCATTCAGGACATGTTTGGCATCATCATCGAGTGCGATCCCAAGACGTATAAGTACTACATTAGCAATAAGGAGGTGCTCAGCGACGACAGCATCGAACGTTGGCTCTTCTCAACGCTCACTGTGCATGGCGTGCTGGCCGACAGTGCTGCCGTGAAGGAGCGGCTGGTGCTGGAGAATGCACCTGCCGGCGAACAGTATCTGGACATCATCATCCGTGCCATCCGCACCAACCACCGCCTGCGCATGGGCTACAAGAAGTTCGAGGCCGAGGGCTACGAGAAGGTGGTGTGCCCCTACGCCCTGAAGCTGTTTCATCAACGCTGGTATCTGCTGGCGCTGAACGACGAGGAGCAGATGCGCATCTACGCGCTGGACCGCATGACGATGGTGGAACTGACGGACGAGCCGTTCGAGATGCCTGCCGACTTCTCTGCACAGGATTATTTCTCTGAATACTATGGTGTGCTGACGGACAAGACGCCCATGGCCCACGTCATCGTGCGTGCCCACAAGTGGATGCCCAACTACCTGCGCACGCTGCCTCTGCATCCCTCGCAGTGCGAGTTGGAATCGACACCGGACTATACTGATTTCTCCTATGACATCCGTCCCACCAGCGATTTCCTAGGCGAACTGCTGCGCCACAGCGACGGTATCGAAGTGCTCCAGCCGCAGGACTTACGCGAAAAGATGCGGCAAATGATAGCCGAAACTCTTAAAAGATATTAAAATTTAGCAGGGTGTTACAACTTATGAAACACCATCTCTCTTACTTTGCAAGCAGGTTGCGAAGACAGGCTGCGCTCGGCATAACCCAAGCAAGCTTGATTCTGCTCTCGCTGGCACTGTCCTTGCACCCATCATTCGAAGTTTAACTTAAAACATGAAGATTATGGAAGGTGCATTTTTTCTGTTTATTATGTTGGCCGCCGTTGGCAGCCTGGCAAGTGAGTATGTGAAAGCTGCAAAGTGGAAGGAGACTGAAGTATGAAGAAAAACACAGTCGTTCCTCAACTGATGAGCGCTGAGGAGTCTATGGCATGGCTTGACAGCAAGGGTTTCAGTTACAAATTGTGCGATGTGCCCATCCCCATCATGACTGGAAGGGTGAATTGTGGGGCGCCGCTGAGTATTGACGACGAAATGATAGAGGGCTACTATTACCTGCCGAAGTCTGCGGTGGGACTGCACCCGCAGGTGGAGTTGTGTGCCCAAGGTGAATCGATGATTGATGCCGACATTCATGATGGCGACCTGCTGAGACTGGAGTTAGGGGCGTGGCCTCACGATGGCGACATAGTGGTGGCAGAGATTGACGGTGAGTACACGGCGAAGGTGTACTTTACCGACGAAGACGGGCGGCATTGGCTGTGTCCGATGAACAAGCGCTTCCAGCCCATTCTGCTGACGGAGTCGATGAATGTGCGCGTATCAGGCGTGGTGCGTACCATTGTGAAGCAGGTGGTGCGCCGGTCGTATGGCGAGTGTCAGTCTATTGTCAAGCGGATGCAGGAGCAGCGCCGGCAGCAGGACGACGTGATGCAGCGGCTGGCCAAGGCAGTGGCCGAGGGAGCCCATCTGTTCTGGGCATCGTCGTCGTGGGCGGTGGTCTATGGTGTGGTGCGCGACAGCGGTGGCTATGAAGGCAGCGTGAAGGACTTTGAGCGTCAGGCGATGAACCTGTCGTTGTCCCCGTCGTTCAAGCACGTGTGTTCGGTGGGCACCGTGCAGCGCACCATCAGCAATCACCCTTACATGCGTCTGCACATTGACAAGTGGCGCGACAGCGGTGCTTCCCTGCGCGAGATAGTCTTGATGGAATTTCTGAAAAAGTTTCTGCAGTAGTTTCTGTCGTGCAGAAAGTTTCTGACCTATAGTTTCTGCTTTCTTTACCGACTTTCCGTTTTTATTTCCGAATGCGTTTCAAGAGATTGGAGCGCATTTTTTTTGTGCCTACCTTTGCATCGTCAACGAACGATTGACGGTGTTATTTGACATATTGATACATTATGGAAACAAAAATCTTACGTGTGGTACGCCAGGGCGAGGCCTTCAGCGTACAGAGCAAACAGAGTGAGAACGGTCAGATCAGGAAGTGCAACAGGTGATGTGGTTGTGGCCACCCTTCGTTTCTCTACACACGAATATCAGGGGCAGACGTTCCAAGAGATTCTGGCCACTGACATCGTGAAAGTAAATTGAAAATTGTACACAAAGGGGACGGTTCTTTTTGTGTACTTTTGAAAATTAACCCTGAGTTGAAGTGAGGAGGATGTTCCCGGGTAAATGCGCAAAGATTCCAACCTTCTTCTCGCAAAATTTGACTCAGAACAATGAAAACAAACATTCAGATTTTTACAAGTGATATTTTCGGTGAGATTCGTACTTGCCAAGTTAATAACCAAATCATGTTCGTGGGCAAGGATGTTGCTACGGCGCTAGGATATGCAAAACCTGAAAACGCTATTGCCACACATGTTGATACCGAAGATAAAACCACTACCCTGATTCAGGGGACTGGTTCGAACTATAAGTCGAAG
>CACWOS010000094.1 GCA_902762565.1 uncultured Prevotellaceae bacterium | reverse complement strand
CAAAGCCCTGAGTCCCTCGGAAGAGCCCACAACTACGAAAGCGAAGCTCGTAGTTATAGTGGGCTATATCAAGGGCAAGCCCTTCATCTCCCTGCACGCTCGTTACGGATCATGGTACTGACTGTTTATGGATGATGTCTATCAGATACTGGTTAATGTCTTGGTGGGTAAAGCTGTCATCCACCTTGAACTTGCCACCGAAATGTTCCGACCAAAAATCAACGCAGAAGTCATCAGGGTAGAGGACGATTTGTCTCCCTATGAGCTTCTTCATCATTTCGTCTGTCAGATTATTGCCAACGCCTACTGCCAACCATTCGATATCAGGATAAGCCAACGTGCCAAGCAGGGCAGTCTTCTCTTCTTGGACAACGACAGCCTGTCTGCCATACAACAGGTGTTCACCAAAGAACACGTTAGGGTCAACATAATAGTCGAAAGCATACCAAGAATAGAGATGATTGACAAGTGCATCATGATTGAGGATTGATCCGTCATCTACATTGAAGTGTATGACATTACCTCCAACAATCATCCCCTTGCGGTTAATCCGAGGCAGCACAGTGCCATAATGCTCTCCCCTCACTTCATCAGTCGCTCCCAACCGATAACGCATGACAAGATGATCAATCCTGTTTAGCATCTTCGGACTGTCCCCTAACACACTGTCCAAATAGTCTGTCAAAGAAGAATGGCGGGTAACAAAGCTGTCTTTTGGAATCTCTATGAGAGACAGTTGATAGGCTGGAGCCTTGGTTGCGAGTATCTGTTTCAATTCTTGTTCGTCCATGTCTTATTCAGTTTATGCAGATTATGCAATTATGCAGCATGAATAATGTGAATAATGAATAATCTTGGATTACTCTTTTAGAAGTCTTGAAACCTTACTCTGGGAGATTCCAAGCTGTTCGGCAATGGCTGTCTGTGTCATCCCCTTGGCAGAGAGTTCTCTGACACGGGCCTTCACCTCATCCCTTTCGTTGCCGTTCTCAATACTCAGGTGTTCCTGCTCAGTCCCAAAGCCACGACTGATAAAGCCCAGATTACCACATTCATCCTTACGACGCTCATAAATAGCCACATGATCAGCGCCCATCGTCAACTCACCATTGCGCCACTTACACTGTTTGACATAAACGAGGTTGGGGTCAATGCTGGATTGTGCGATTCCGATAGCGTCATCTATGAGTTGGTTTATCTTGGCAGATCCCTGCATGGCCGAAAGGGAAAGAGGGACATTACCAGAGTACATCTTGGGAACATGATTGAGAACCACTAACGTCCAGTTGTACTTCTTCTTCAAAGTGTTTAGTGAAGCCATCAACGTTCCAGCATCAGCACTTCTGTCAAGCGACTGTCCCAAAGCTGTGATATTGTCAATAAACACGACATCCACATAATTAGCAACTGCTACTTCTTCTATCCCTTTAAGTACATCTTCTGCCGGATGCTCTTTATCCATCTCAGCACGAAGAAAGGTGGAAGGGAAATTGGGACACTCATAGCGGTTACCAAGTTGACGGGGTGTCATTTCGCAATCCACATATAATACTCGCTTGCCTTGTTTGGCAATATATCTTGCTATCTGCATAGCAAAGATTGTCTTGCCAATGCCAGACTGTCCGAAGATGATACTAAGATCACCTTCGAGAACAATGTCTGGGTAGAGTGAGACCAATGGTGGCAACAAATGTGCATCTTCAATGCACTTGTTCATCGGCTCAACGATGAATCCACCTCCATTCACAGGCTCTGCATCTTGGAGTGCCTTGAATGACTGGTTGATAATATCGTTTTCAATCATAACGCTCTTCCTCCTTTAATCTTTTTAGAGTTTACAAACTCGCTTGCTTCTCGCTCTAAGTCTTCCGTACTCTTTCTACGTCCTTGGTGTAACCATTCGTCGATTTCCGACTTCTTGAACGTCAACTTCTTTGAGTTCTTATAATAAGGTATAACCTTATCATTGACCCATCCATAAATGGTTTGCTTAGCAGGATGAGATGGAAGATACTGACGCAAATCGTCAATGTTCATCCATTCCGGCTGTTCATGAACATCTTTCTGGACGCTCAACTCGTTCACCATCTCTTCTAAACTCTCTACCTTTGAGATAAGGTAGTTTAATGCCTGGGGCATCTCTTCTAAATTGCTAATCATTCGTGTCATTATTTTAAAATTTAAATTTTGACACAAAGGTCGGCTTTATTTCAAAAGTGCATATCAAGTGTTAATATGCACCACCATTGCACCTGTTTATTTAACGGAGATTAATTGTAACCTCCTCAAAAAAGGAAGAAATCAATAATTAATCAAGATGAAAAACACCTTGAGGACGGGTAAATGGGATAAAAATGGGATAAAAATGGATAAAAATCGAGAAAAAAGGTGGTGCAAACGTTGGTGGGAGGTGGTGAAAACGTGCTCCACACTCCCACGGGCTCATTTTTTCCGAGATTGTCGATGGTGATAGCTTTGGCGGCCTTTTCTTTCTTAGCATCTACAACTTTTGCATATATTTGAGTGGTCTTGACATTAGTGTGTCCCATCATTTTGCTGACGGTAAAGATGTCAGTGCCATTTGTAAGTTGTAGCGTCGCATAACTGTGTCTGAAACAGTGACTAATTATCAGAAAAGCAGGTAGGAGAAACGAGAAGAAACTATGACCGCAAGCGGTTGAAAATGAGGTAGTTTTCTATATTTTGCACTTTTGCTGAAACGCAACGGGCTGAGGAATATTGAAGTGGTTCAGTTACCAAACTGTTAACCGACCTGTTACCGAAGAAGGGACAGGTAACAATGCTAAAAACGGGGAATTAGCAACCACGGATTCTTATGTCGTATTGTGCTGCGTTTTGCGTAACAGAGAATGCTTATAAAGGATGTACTTTTGCACAAAAATTTATAGGCATTATGAAGATTGAAAAATTCAAGGTGTTGCTCTACCTGAAAAAGAGCGGATTGGACAAGAAAGGCAAGGCACCGATTATGGGGCGTATCACGCTCAATAACTCGATGGCTCAGTTCAGCACGAAACTGTCGTGTACGCCCGAGTTATGGAATCCTCGCGAGAGCCGTCTGAACGGTAAGGGCAAGGAGGCGGTTGAGACTAACGGCAAGATTGACAAGATACTGTTGGCGGTCAATGCTGCCTACGATGCTCTTGTCGAGAAGAAGACAGATTTCTGTGCTACTGACATTAAGAACCAGATGCAGGGAAGCATGGAAACGCAGATGACGTTTATGAAGATGGTGGATACCCTCTGCGATGAATTGAAGTGCCGTATTGGGGTGGACAGGGCGAAAGGTACTTACCCTACATACCATTATACCCGCCTCTCGCTGATAGAATTCATTACGAAAAACTACCACACCAAGGATCTTGCCTTCGGACAGATGACAGAGCAGTTCATCCACGACTACCAGAGTTTCCTTTTGGACGAGAAGGGCCTGGCGATAGATACAATGCGCCATTATATTGCCATTGTGAAAAAGGTATGCAGGAAAGCATATAAGGAAGGCTATTCCGAACGGTTCCTGTTCCAGCACTTCACCCTGCCAAGGCCAAAGGAGAAGACACCGAGGGCATTGAGCCGCGAGTCATTCGAGAAGATACGTGACCTGGACATTCCAGCGACCAGGCCATCATATATCCTCGCCCGTGACTTGTTCCTCTTTGCCTGCTATGCGGGTACGGCATACGCTGATACGGTTTCCATCACACGCGAAAACCTTTATACGGATGACGAGGGTGCGCTCTGGCTGAAGTACCGACGTAAGAAGAACGTATACACGGCCAGCGTGAAACTCCTGCCCGAAGCCATTGCGCTTATTGACAAGTATCACGACGACAACCGCGAGACGCTGTTTCCCATGATGTACCATCCCAACCTTCGCAGACACATGAAAGGGCTTGCCCTGTTGGCCGACATCAAGGAAGACCTGTGCTACCATCAGGCCCGCCACTCGTTCGCAACGCTTATCACGCTGGAGCAGGGTGTCCCTATTGAGAGTATCAGCCGTATGCTGGGCCATACCAACATCGTGACCACACAAGTATATGCCCGTGTCACCCCGAAGAAGCTTTTCGACGACATGGACAAATTCATCAAGGCCACCAAAGACTGGAAACTTGTATTGTAAAACCATCAAATTCATATAACTATGCGTAGTACATTTGCACTTTTATTCTACATCAACCGCAGCAAGGTAAAGGCTGACGGAACAACAGCCGTCATGTGCAGAATCACCATCGACGGCAAAAGCACCGCTCTAACCACAGGCATCTATTGCAAGCCCGAGGACTGGAACCCGAAGAAACAGGAGATTGCCCAGACAAGGGACAATAACCGACTCGACACATACCGCCACCGTATGGAGAATCTCTATTACAGGACTCTCAAGGAGCAGGGCGTGGTAAGTGCTGAACTGTTGAAGAACCAGATTACACGGCAAGTCGTAGTCCCTACTTATCTGTTGAAGATGGGCGAGTTGGAGCGTGAACGCCTGAAGAAACGAGCCGAAGAAACAGGTTCAAGGTCAACTTACAGATCCTCTGCCTACTATCAGAACTACATCCGTGAGTTCCTTGCCGAGATGGGTAAAGATGACATTCTGTTTACCGACATCACCGAGGAATTCGGAAGGGAATACAAAGCCTACCTGATCAAATACAAGAACTTCGGCCCTTCCCAAACCAACCATTGCATGTGTTGGCTCAACCGTCTCATATATCTTGCAGTTGACAACGAGGTGTTGAGAGCCAACCCACTAGAGGAAATCGAATATGAAAAGAAGCCTGAGCCACAACGGAAACATCTGACCAAGGCTGAATTCAAGAAGATACTTTCAACACCTATGTCTGATGCCCATGCAGAACTTGCACGCAGGTGCTTCATCTTCTCTACACTGACAGGGCTGGCATACGTGGATGCCCAGGCGCTCCATCCTCACCACATCGGTACGACAGCCGACGGCAGACGCTATATCCGTATCAACCGCCAGAAGACAAAGATAGAGGCGTTCGTTCCACTGCATCCGATAGCTGAGCAGATACTCGATCTCTATAACACAACAGATGACTCCAAGCCTGTGTTCCCGCTTCCCAACCGCGATGCCATGTGGTTCGACATCCATGAGATAGGCTTTGGTATCGGCCGCGAGGAAAATCTGAGCTACCATCAGGCCAGGCACTCATTCGGAACATTTTTAATCAATGAGGGTATCTGTACTGAGAGTATCGCCAAGATGATGGGCCACGCTTCGCTCCGCAGCACCACAACATACGCCAGACTCTCCGACATGAAAATCTCCGCCGACATGGATGCTCTCGTAAAACGCAGAAAAGAGGAAGGCCTGTCGAAAAAAGAAGTTGCAAACCAGCCCAAAGGCTCGTGCCGTACATTGAAGAAGAGACTAAAGATCACTATTTGTAAGGAAGAGCCTAAAAACAATGATGAGTTACAGGACAATTGACAGCCGCCCGTCCACTTCATCCCTCTGCCGATGCAAAGGTAGCACGGGCTTTTCTCGAAACGGACGATACTTATATGGAAAATCTTCCTCTCCACAGGCTCCGAGCGTATTTCCCACACAAGCCCCGCCCGTTTCAAGCCCATGCTCTTTTCCAAGCATCAGCAGAGGGGATGAGCGACGGACGGAATATCACATCGTATAAAAGCAGAAAGACGGAAACTGAAAACCAATCAGTGTTTCCGTCTTTCTGTTTCTACTCCTTTTTTGAATGGGAATCACTCTGGCTGGAATATCACTCTTCCGTTATCCGATAGGCTGGATGATAAAACTTTTCCAAAAGTTCTTCCAAGTCGCTCTCACGGTAAAGGATTTTCCCGCCAAGGGGTATGTATGGCAGGACACCTTCATTACGATACTCTTGCAAGGTTCGACGGCTGACCTTCAGGATCTCTGAGACCTCCCTGTCCGTCAGGTATCGTTCACCGTCGAGCATTGGACGATAATTACCCGTCACCTTCTTGTAGAGTGCAAGCACTTCCTTCATGCTATCCAGCACACTCTTCACGCCAGAGTTGTGGCTCATTATCAACTCATTCATCTTGGCAACGTTTTAATGTTCCACATGAAGGACTCTCCTTGTCAGCCTTTCTACGGTTGCGCAGGATGTCATCCCTCTTTCTTTTCTCTACCAGCGGGATGATGCTCTTCACATCCTCCGGCTTGTAATAGGTTTTACGTTCGATTTGCGAATAGGCTAATGTCCCGTTGTCACGGAGCGTCTGTAATGTTCTCGGACTGATGTTCAGTATCTGGCACACGTCCTGGTTGTCGAGCCATTCACCCAACTTTTTGTCGTTTCCTCTGCTGGCCATCGCCTTCATCTGTGCGACGAAGCTGTTGAAGCTCGTCAGCAGCTCCTCGTAGGTGCTGCGTTCAATTGATATAACTTCCAT
>CACWOS010000093.1 GCA_902762565.1 uncultured Prevotellaceae bacterium | reverse complement strand
AGAAATCTTAATTATCGAGCGATTTTGTTCGCATTTTGTTCGCAAATTGTTCGCAAACCGCTCAGAGGTATAGCAACAGACTATGATTATGAAGGATTTAAAGACATCTATCAAGTGCAGCAAAGTGGACAACTGTTCACTGACTTTAGTGTTGGACAAACGTACCAACAAGGCCACTGATGTATATCCGTTGGCGATATGTTTCCAGATAGCGGCAAAACGTTATTACTATAAGTTGAAGGACATGGACTATCAAAGCGAGAAGTACTTCAACGATGTGTGCAGCGTGAAAGGAGCCAAGAGTTTACTCATGCCAGTACGAACTGAATGGCAGAATGTACTGGAAGGCTATCGGGAAAAAGTGGAGAAGTTGAGCCAAAGGCAACCATTGACCCTCGAACTCATTCGTACTTATCTGTCGGGAGAAGCGATGGAGGAACATCACGAGACATCCTTTATAGGTGTTTGGGAAGGAATAATCGCCAAAATGAAAGCAGAAGACAGGGTTGGTACTGCAGAAAATTACCAGTGGGCACTCAACTCCTTTCAGAAGTATGCGGGTGATGTAAGAGGCTTCAAGGTGGACAAGAATGTCATCAACAAGTGGAACGATGCCATGCAGAATGGAGTCTATATTGATGGAGTATTAACAGGGAAGATAGCCGATGCTACGCGTGGCATGTATCTCCGTACCTGTCGTGTGGTTTGGAATGAATGCATCCGCCAAGGATTCCTGACAGAAGACAAATATCCTTTTTCTAATAAAGATAAGACACTCATCTCCATTCCTCGTGGCAAGCGTCGCCAACAGTCCTACTTGAGCGTGGACGAAATGACGAAACTATATCAAGTTTTTACCGAGAAGAATTACCCTGACACATGGGATCCTGCATACAAGGCACGAGCACATGAGTCGTTGGGACTATTCTTGGCACAGTATCTCTGCAATGGCTTTAACCTGACAGATGCTGGACGATTGCAATACAACCGTACTTATTTTGCCGAGGGTGGAAAGGCATTTGAGTTTATGCGTAAGAAGACATCGGCCAGAAGTAACGACATGTCTGTGGTAATTGTTCCTATCATTAAGCCGTTACAGGTTATCCTTGATGAAATCGGAGCCAAACCGGAAAAAGATGCTTATGTGTTCCCCCAGATATTCAAAGGAGTGACAGACGAATCGCAACGTCGTAAAATGACAGTACAAGAGAACTCGAATATCAAAGACCGCATGATTCGTATTTGTAAAGACGTTCTTGGTTGGGACAAGGTGGTGTCTGGAACCTGGGCCCGTCACTCGTTTGCCACCAATTTGAAACTGGCAGGAGTGGAAGAACAATATATTTCTGAGAGCATGGCTCATTCTCATGGCAACGACGTGACCAGTGGCTATCAGGATATGTACCCCTTGGAGATTCGTTTCCGCAACAATAGTAAACTGCTGAATATTGGACAGAAAGAAGAAACTATCAACATTGATAAGCTGTCGAAGAAAGAAATGAAAGAATTGCTGCTGAAGATGATGACAGAAAAGGGTATTTAAGACCAAAAAGTGCCGATAAGTTGCCAAATGTGGGTAAAAAAGCATACTTTTGGCAGCTTATCGCGCATTTTTCGTGAATTTGGACTGAAATTGGATTATAAATCAAAGGAATTGTGTAATTTTGCACTCTATATATAATAAGGTATAAGAAAAAAATGGCAAGGCGAATTTATAAATACGAGGATTTGCAACCTGAATTTGAACGGCTGTTGCAGGACAAGGAGTCTGACGAGTTGGAATTCAAGACGGCAGCTGGAGGATTCCCCAAATCCTTCTGGTCTACCTATTCTTCATTTGCCAATACCAATGGCGGTGCCATTGTATTTGGTGTGAAAGAAGATGGCGACAATCTTATACTTGATGGACTTGACGAAACACAGATTTCCAAGTATAAGAAGGACTTCTTCAATGGTATGCACAGTAAGCAAAATGTCAACATTGCCCTGTTGAAAGAAGATGATGTGTACGATGTCGAATTCAGAGGTGTTCACTTCTTGTTCTTCTATATTCCTCGTGTTGATAGGAGCTTGAAGCCTGTTTATTGCGGGCTTGATCCTTATACCGGCACTTATCGTCGCGACCTTGACGGCGACTATCATTGTTCTCGTGAGGAAGTAAACAGCATGTTCTCTGATGCCAACCTTGCAAGTCCCATTGATGGCCGTGTCCTACAGAACTTCAGCAAGGAAGATTTGGATCCTGCCTCCATTCAGCAGTATCGTCGCCGTTTTGAGCAATGGAATCCTGATCATGTTTGGAACAAATTGCCTGAAGACCAATTCTTGGAAAAGCTTAATGTGTTCAGGAAGGATAGGAAGACAGGCGAATACGGACTGACATACGCAGGCCTGCTGATGTTTGGTACTTATAGTGCCATTATGGACGAGAATCCGAACTTCTTCCCTGACTATCAGGAGATAACCGATAAGGATAGCCGTTGGGTGGATCGAATCTGTCCTGATGGCAACTGGGAGTCAAACCTATTCCAGTTCTATAGCAGGGTACTGCCTATTCTGCAGAACTTCCTACCGAAACCGTTCATTTTAGAGGACAACCAGCGGAAGACGGAAACGCCCGCTCATGTAGCAGTCAGAGAAGCATTAGCCAATATGCTAGTTCATGCTGACCACACAGAGAACGCCACGTTGAATGTCTACAAGTACCCTAATAAGATGGTGTTCTCGAATCCTGGCACTATGCTTATCTCTCCAAAACAATTCTATCATGGAGGTGAGAGTATTTGTAGAAACAAGTATCTGCAGACAATGTTTACCTTCCTCGGTTCTGCCGAGAAGGCTGGCAGTGGAGCAGACAAGATTGTTCATGGCTGGGAGAAGCAGAACTGGAAACGTCCGTATATTGTTGAGAGGAGTCGGCCAAACAAGGTGATTCTCACCATGTCTATGGAATCTCTATTGGATGAAAACGTCAAGAATGGGCTAATCAAATTGTTTGGAGAACGAGTAGAACAACTGCCGCAGCCACAGCTGATGGCATTGGCGATGGCTTACTCAGAGGAAGAGATAACCAATGAGAGATTGCAGTATGCCTTGGACATCCATCGTGCCGACATCACCAAGATGCTTAGTGATATGTGCGCCAACCATCTATTGGAGTCTTCTGGTCATGGACGGGGTACCAAGTATCACGTTTATGGGACTAATGTTGCTCTTCCAGAAGCTAATGTTACACTTCCAGACTCTAATGTTGCTCTTCCAAAGTCTAATGTTACACTTCCAGGCTCTAATGTTACACTTGAATGTTACACTTCGGAGTCTAATGTTACACTTCCGAAGAGATATACAAAGGAGCAACTACGGGAAAAAGTTATTATTATATGTTCAGATTGGGTAACAGCAGAACAAATCGCGGGCCAGCTAGGTCGTGATGTTAGGTATGTCAAAAGCCATGTTTTAGTCCAAATGGCTGATGTCTTAGAAAAGATGTATGATGTACCACATCATCCGAGGCAAAAATACAGGATAAAAGGCACTCTAGAATAATAAGATAGAGTATCTGCTTAAACGGCTAAGAATTGCAGGTAAAATACATAACAGGACAAAAGGTAATGAATCTGTTTGGTCGCTCGGAAAAATATGAAATTCCGAGCGTTTCCGAGCGTTTTTTGCGAGCGAGAATTTACCACGAACCACATAAGTCGCTGATAATCAGGATTATTTTCGCTCGCAAAAATTATAATTTTACGCGCATATTACGCGCACGCATATATTAAACATTGTGAGTATTCCTATATTTCGTTGGTGACATACCGATAGTCTTTGTGAACAATTTGGTGAAGTACACCTGATTGTTGATTCCCACCTCCCTGCAAATCTCATTGATATGCAGGGAGGTGTCTGTTAATAGTTTGCAGGCTCGCTTGATTCTGATTTCGTTTAGGAACTCAAGGGGTCTTGCGGTCTTATAGTCTCTGAAATGCCTGAACAGCTTGCTACGCGAGCAGCCAAGATGTTCTAGCAAATCGGCAATGGAAACGTCTTTTTGGATGTTGTCGTACATATACTGTATGGCCTTCTCCACCAGTTCGCTCTTTGCAG
>CACWOS010000092.1 GCA_902762565.1 uncultured Prevotellaceae bacterium | reverse complement strand
CAAGCCTGCGGCAGCGGTAGCTATCTGCCGTCGTGGTGGTGCTACGGCTGCATACCAGACGATGAACATGATATTCGAGATGATGAACATGCCTGTGGTGACTTCGCAATACTGGAACATCGCCTACGGCAGGACCCCAGGCGAGGCAAAACAGGACACGGAGGGTATGCAGACCATGCGCACACTAATCCCGATTATCCTGAACGCGAAGAGTGGCAAGGCATGAACTTTATCAGATGAATCAGAGACAATGACAATACAAGAATTTCGTGATTACATGGCATCGGGTAAACCCGTCGTTGGCGGTGGTGATGTCCACATGATGTTTCATCAGTTATCGCAGGAGGCACTGAAGATAACAGCAGAGATTAACGGCAAGTATCATACTCCAGAGCAGCTGCACGATTTGCTGGAACAGCTTTGGGGGCGTGAAGTTCCCAAGACGTTAGGTATGTTTCCTCCGTTTCATACCGACTGCGGTAAGAACACCATCGTTGGTGAACGGGTCTTCATCAACATGGGCTGTAAGTTCCAGGATCAGGGCGGCATCACCATCGACGAGGGCGCACTCATCGGACACAATGTCGTGCTGGCAACCATCAACCACGACCTTGACCCAGCTAAGCGTCAGAGTATGTCGTATGCTCCCATCCATATTGGCAAGAATGTCTGGATTGGAGCCAATGCTACGGTGTTGGCTGGAGTGACTATCGGAGATGGAGCCGTAGTAGCTGCAGGTGCTGTGGTGACGAAGGATGTAGAACCCAATACGATAGTTGGGGGTGTACCTGCCAAAGTGATTAAAAAGATAGAGATAGAAGACAGATAAATCGGAATTTATGAATGCGAAAAAGATAATCTCTATCATAACAGGACTGGTTGCATACATTATTGTGTCAGCCATATTCCATGAGCTTTTTAGAGGTAAACCTGATATAGCACGAGGTATTTCGTATATCTATAATGATATGCTATATGTTGTGGGGTTTGTCTTTACTTTTATGTTCTATGGTTGCAATAAAATAAATAGAGCATTATTTGTTTTGTTGAGCATAATATTCCTATCGATAGTTATTTATAATTGGTGGATAGTCTCGTCTATGCCTTATGAGAGATTCTTATATATAGGCTTAGGGACTCTTGTATATATATGCGAAACTATATATTTGAGAACAATCGGGGGCAGCTAGACACTTGATGATTGCCAAAGGGCTAATGACAGAGACAGGATAGTGGCACTGCCAACCAAGTAAATTCCAATTTAGCGGACAATAAAAACAAATATGAAAAAGCAACTATTCTCATTTCTCTGCGCTGGTCTCATGCTCACGGCATGCGGACATTGCTGCAAAGTGAGTTAACAAATAAAATATAAACCACAAAAATTATGAAAGCATTATTTATCAACGGAAGTCCGCGTAAGAACGGCAATACGGCACAGCTGCTGAAGCGTGCCATGGACGGTGCCCGAGAGGCTGGTGCCGAAGTGGAACTGGTGAACCTCTACGACCGCAACCTGAACTACAAAGGTTGCATGTCGTGTTTCGCCTGCAAACTGAAGGGAGGCAAGAAGGGTGTTTGCTCTTTCAAGGACGACCTGCAGCCCATTCTTCAGAAGGCTGTGGAGGCTGACGTGCTTGTGTGCGGCTCACCCAACTATTGCGGTTACCCCTCAGCAGCCCTTCGTGCCTTTATGGAGCGAATGGAATTCCCCGCAGTCAACTACTCTGACTACTCCAAGCCCGTCGTGCTGAAACGCATATGTTCAGCTACTATCTATACGATGAACTGTCCCACCTACAGAGATATTATGCAGCTATGACACTTATCAGTTCTCGAACTACGACCGCTACGATGCCGCCACGTTCAGCGAGGCTCACAAGGCCGAGGTACGCAACACACAATTCCCCATCGACCTCGAAAAAGCCTTCGAACTGGGCAAGCGACTGGTGGCAAAGACCAAGGAATAACATACTAAAACAAAGAAGAAATAATCATGTACAGTTTGAATTATAAGGTAACGACAAGTGCCTGTGACAGCGAGGGACGGCTGAAGCTCTACTCCGCTCTCCAGATGATGCAGGACTGCTCAGAGATGTGGATTGACAGCGAGCCGGAGGTCAAGGACTACTTCTTGCAGCAAAATATGGCGCAGCTCTTGGCAACACGACAGGTTGAGATTATCCGAGTACCTGAATACAAAGAGGAACTGAACCCATGTTCGGATTCCGTAACACGTTCATCTACGATTCACAGGGCAATCCCTGCTACAAGACATGGAGCATGGGAGCATTCGTTGACAAGGTGGCAGGCAAGCTGAAACGTGTGGACGATGCGACCATACAATCAATGAAGCTGGAGCCGCAGCTGGAGATGAACTATAAAGACCGCCGTATCATCCTGCCTAAGACGGAGGGTGAAGTGCTGGAGCCAATAAAGGTGCTTCGTGCCGACATCGACTACAACAAGCATCTGAATAATGCCAACTATGTCCGCATGGCGATGGAACTGTTGCCGGAGGATTTCGTGGTTCGAGGTCTTCGTGTGGAATATCGCATAGCTGCCAAACTTGGTGATAGTCTGACTCCTATTATTTACAAAATAGCTGACGGTATCATCATTTCCCTGTCTATAGGGAGTGAGGTGAGTGCCATCATTGAGTTCAATAAATGACACAGTAATTCGATTATGAAGATAATAAACATCATGCTTATGGCAGCAGTAGCAACAGCAACTCTGACGGGTTGCGGTAGTAGAGAAAATAAGGTGGAGACAACCGACTTTGTGGACGACGTAAAGGTGTCACTGGCCGATAGCGGGCGCATAGACTTGAATGCTTTGCAATGGACGAGGGAGCCTAAAGCCTTTGAGGTCAAAGGTGATACCATAGCCATCACTACCGCTCCGCACACCGACCTTTGGCAGCGCACGTACTATCACTTCCAGAACGACAATGCCCCTGTGCTGCAGATGAAGACAAAGGAAAAATTCTTCAGTTTCGTGGTGAAGACCGACTTCACGCAGAGCCACCAGCGCTTCGACCAATGCGGCATCGTGATGTATCTGGATAGCGAGAACTGGCTGAAAGGTTCTGTGGAATATGAGAACGACGAGTTCCAGCACTTAGGCAGCGTAGCCACCAACAAGGGCTATTCTGATTGGGCTACGACGGCTATCCCTGCCGATGTCAAGACCATGTGGTACCGTTTCTCGCGCCGAGAGGATGACTACTGCATCGAATGTTCTATCGATGGCGAGAATTTCAGTCAGATGCGCATCTGTCACATGTATGCTGCTGCCGACGAAATCAGTTTCGGCATATATGCCTGTTCGCCAGAGGAATCATCATTCACCGCCCTCTTTTCAGACATGAAGATTACCGAGTGTGTTTGGAAGGCTCACGACGGTCAGCAGCCGGATGAATAGAATCAAAAAACGTTTATAACCTATAATAAAGAATACAACATCTGCCAGGACGTGCCGAGATGCAGAACGACCTTATCTTGGATTACTGTTCAAACGTGGCCCTCTATCCTGAGTTCCAGAAGTATCTGCGTGATAACCAGCCACCATTTCCCCCTCGAAAGCCATCATACGGAAATTGCGCGGCTGATGAAAGGATTCTTAAAGCGAGTTCTTTACTTCCCCTCCCTATACTCCAGCGGAGTCATGGCGGTGAGGCGCTTGAAGTATTTGGAGAAGAAGGCGGGATTGGGGAAGTTGAGGTCTTCAGAGATTTGAACGACTGACTTGTCGCTGTGGCGGAGGAGCACCTTAGCCTGAGTAATGAGAGCGCGGTCGATCCACTCCTTGGCAGTGGTGCCGCTGGTCTGGCGAATGACGGTGCCAAGGTAGCGCTCGGTGAGGCACATGCGGTCGGCGTAATAGCTGATCTGGTGCTGTTGGCGGCAGTGCTGGTTGACGAGTTGGATAAAGCGGTCGAAAATGGTCTGCTCACGTGAGCGGGTGGCAGCGAGAGTGTCGGCTTGAAGATGGAACAGACGGTCGTAGTGGTGCATCAGGGCGGCGACAAGACTGGAGACCGTTGGGCGGTGGTAGTCTTTTTGGTGGACGAGATGCCAGAGGGTTTCGAGGATGTTGCGGGCGGTCTGTTGGTCTTCGACAGAAACGGGCAACTGGAAGTCGCGAACTTGGCCGTTAAATGCAGAGGGGAACTGTCCTGCGGCGAAGGGCATGGGGAAATCGGCGAAGAGTCCGATGCCCATTAGTTCGAGGTCGTAGGAGAAATGGATGGGATCGATGATGGTGCCTGGGCCGAGGTAGATCAATGTGCCAGCCGAGAGGTGACGATCCATGAGGTTGAAGTTGATGTGGCCTTCGCCGTGAGTGATGATGCCCAGACGGTGGTCGTTGATAACAAAGGGCGGCTGTTGCTGCATGATGAATTGGAAAAAACTCGGTTCGCCGTGAATCATCGCCAGTTCGTCGTTGAAGAAAAGATTCTGGCAAATCTGCGAGAAATTGTTCTTAAAGATGTCGCGCATCAGCGACACGTCTAATAATTTCGGCTGCTTGTTCATCGTAATACCATAATTTGACGGCAAAGATAATGATTTTTACCAAAATAATACCATTTCTAAGCATAAATCTTACAAAAAGAACATTATCCGCTCATTATGGGTAGCGATAGTTTGCGAAATTCATCGTACTTTTGCAGCAGAATTTAAAACGTAATGAGTATGAGAAGATTTATATGGATACTAATGCTGTTACCGATGATGGTGCAGGCTCAGACCTTGGAGGAGTGCCAGCGGGCGGCGGAACAGAACTATCCGTTGATTCGGCAGTATGACCTGATTGAGAAGACCACCAATCTCACGGTGGCTAACATCCAGAAAGGCTGGTTGCCGCAGGTGTCGGCTTCGGCGCAGGCCACGTATCAGAGCGATGTCGTAGCGTTTCCAGACGAGTTCAAGCAGCTCTACCAGCAGATGGGACTCGACATGAAGGGGCTGACGAAAGACCAGTATCGCGTAGCTATCGACGTCAACCAGACCATCTACGACGGTGGTGCCATAAGCAGTCAGAAAGCGATTGCCCGCGAGCAAGGCAAGGTGCAGGCGGCACAGAACGAAGTAAATTTATATAATGTACGCAAGCGCGTGAACGAGATGTATTTCTCGCTGCTGATGCTTGATGAAGAGATTGTGCTGAACCGCGACCTGCAGGAACTGTTGGCAGGCAACGAGCGGAAACTGCAGGCTATGGTGAAAGGCGGTACGGCAGCCGAGAGCGATTGGCAGAGCGTGAAGGCCGAGCGGCTGAACGTGGTGCAGCAGGCCACCAGTCTGGAGTCGCAGAAGCGGATGCTACAAACAATGTTATCTACCTTTTGTGGCATTGAGGTGAAGAATCCCCAGAAACCAACAGTTGCCGAAGCCAATTCTACGAACAACCGTCCTGAGATGCGACTCTTCGATGCACAATTGAGTCTTGCCAATGCTCAGGAGCGGGCTCTTAACTCGGCTTTGATGCCTAAGTTGGGTGTGTTTGCACAGGGCTATTACGGCTACCCTGGCCTGAACATGTTTGAGGATATGATGCGTCACGACTGGTCTTTGAACGGCATCATCGGTGCCCGCCTCACCTGGAACATCGGCGCCCTCTACACCCGCAAGAACGACAAGGTGAAACTGCGACTGCAGCGCGACCTGACGGAGACCAGCCGCGAGGTATTCCTCTTCAACAACAACTTGGAGCAGATTCAGCAAAACGAGGATATCATCCGCTCCCAACGGCTGATGGCCAACGACGAGGAGATCATCGCCCTGCGCTCCGCCGTCCGCAAGGCATCGGAGTCGAAACTCTCACACGGCATCATTGACGTGAACGACCTGGTGCGCGAAATCAACCAGGAGAATGCCGCCCGCGTGCAGCATTCGATACACGAGATAGAGATGCTGAAACAGATTTATGACAATAAGTTTACGACAAATAATTAACGAGGTATGAAGAAGATAACGATATTGGCAAGCGTGGCGCTGATGATGGCCGCTTGCGGAGGGAACGAAAAAGAGTACGATGCCACCGGCACGTTCGAGGCTACGGAGACCACCGTATTTGCAGAGCAGAGTGGCGCGCTGCTGACATTCAGCGTGAACGAGGGCGACAGCATCGAGGCCAACAAGGAGGTGGGACTCATCGACACCACACAGGTGTGGCTGAAGATTCAGCAGCTGGGTGCTACGAAGGAGGTATATCAGAGTCAGAAGCCCGATATGGAACGCCAGATTGCCGCCACCCGTCAGCAACTGGCCAAGGCCCGGCAGGACGAGCAGCGTTACAAAGAGTTGGTGGCCGACGGGGCCGCACCCTCGAAGATGCTCGACGATGCTACGAGCCAGGTGAAGGTGCTGCAGCGACAACTCGACGCACAAATCTCGTCGCTCGCCATCAGCACCCGTGCCCTCGACAAACAGACCGCTGCCGCCGACATACAGGTAAGCCAGATGCAGGACATGCTGCGCAAATGTCACATCACGGCGCCTGCTAAGGGAACGGTGTTGGAGAAATATGTGGAGCGCGGTGAGTTCGTCAGCGTCGGCAAACCACTGTTCAAGATAGCTGATACAGAGGATATGTACCTGCGGGCATACGTCACCTCGGCGCAACTGCAGCATGTCAAGTTAGGGCAGCATGTAAAGGTGTTTGCCGACTATGGCGCAGGGCAGCGCAAGGAGTACGATGGCACTGTCTCGTGGATTTCCTCGCGCTCGGAGTTTACACCCAAGACCATCCTCACCGACGACGAGCGTGCCGACCTGGTGTATGCCGTGAAGGTAGCCATCAGGAACGACGGATTCGTGAAGATTGGAATGTACGGAGGAATAAAAAGCCTCACCCCCAGCCCCTCTTCAGCAAAAGCTACGGGAAGAAGGTAACCACTCCCCTCTCCAACCGGAGAGGGGTCGGGGGTGAGGCTCCAGTGAAGGCACTCGACGATGTGTCGTTCTTTGTCGGCAAGGGCGAGGTGTTCGGACTCATCGGCCCTGATGGTGCGGGCAAGACGTCGATGTTCCGCATTCTCTGTTCGCTGCTGCTGCCAGAGACGGGGACGGCAAGCGTGGATGGTTTCGACGTGGTTAGGCAGATGCGACAGGTGCGCTGCCGTGTGGGCTATATGCCGGGCAAGTTCTCGCTCTATCAGGACCTGACCATCGAGGAGAACCTGAAGTTCTTCGCCACGCTCTTCGGCACCACTGTCGAGGAGGGCTACGACAGCATCAAGGCCATCTACTCGCAGATAGAACGGTTCAAGGACCGCAAGGCGGGGGCACTCTCAGGCGGCATGAAACAGAAACTGGCATTGAGTTGTGCGCTGGTACACAGTCCGAGTGTACTCTTCCTCGACGAGCCGACGACGGGCGTTGACCCCGTAAGCCGCAAGGAATTCTGGGAGATGCTCCTGACGCTGAAGGAGCGCGGCATCACCATCATAGCCTCTACGCCCTATCTCGACGAGGTGCGCTGCTGTGAGCGCGTGGCATTTCTCGACCACGGGCGCATCAGGGGCATCGACACGCCGGAGGTTATCCTCGACCGCTTCAAGAACATCTTCAATCCTCCGCCATTAAAAGCCCCCCCTTCTGCCCCCGAGGGGGCTACAATAGCCTCTAACTCAAAAACTATAGAAGCCCCCTCGGGGGCCGTAGGGGGGGCTTCTGTCATTGAAGTCCAACATTTAGTGAAGGCCTTCGGCACGTTCCATGCCGTCGATGACATCAGTTTCAGCGTGAAGCGGGGCGAGATTTTCGGCTTCCTCGGAGCCAACGGCGCAGGTAAGACCACCGCCATGCACATGCTCACAGGACTGAACCAGCCCACCAGCGGCACGGGCACCGTGGCTGGCTACGACATCCGCACCCAGCACGAAGAAATCAAGCAGCACATCGGCTATATGTCGCAGAAATTCTCGCTTTACGAAGATCTGACCGTCAGCGAGAATATCCGTCTCTTTGCAGGCATCTACGGCATGAAGGACGATGACATCCGTCGCAAGACCGACGAACTGTTGGAGCGGCTGAGGTTCACGGAGCACAAGCACGACCTCGTTGGCTCGCTGCCCTTAGGCTGGAAACAGAAACTGGCCTTCTCCGTTTCCATCTTCCATGAACCGGGAGTGGTGTTCCTTGACGAGCCGACGGGTGGTGTCGACCCCGCCACGCGCCGCCAGTTCTGGGAACTCATCTACGACGCTGCCGCACGGGGCATCACTGTCTTCGTGACCACGCACTATATGGACGAGGCGGAATATTGCGACCGTATCTCCATCATGGTCGATGGAAAAATCAGCGCCCTCGGAACGCCCGACGAACTGAAACGGCGTTTCCATCAGCCCGACATGGACCATGTGTTTACTTATCTGGCACGACAGGCCACACGCAGCAGCGATTAATATCGGAAGATTATGAAACAGTTTATATCATTCGTCATCAAAGAAGCCCGCCACATCCTGCGCGACAAGCGCACGATGCTCATCCTCTTCGGCATGCCCGTCGTGATGATGTTGCTCTTCGGCTTTGCCATCACCACGGACGTGAAGAACGTGCGCACCATCGTGGTCACCTCGCAGACGGACCACCTGACGCAGGCTGCCGTAGAAAGACTGGCGCAGTCGGAATACTTTACCATCACCCAGACAGCCAGCACACCCCCAGCCCCTCTCCAAAGGGCGAGGGGAGTAGTAACCTTCAGTGGCAAATCATGGTTGACGGTAGCGACCCCAATATGGCTCAGCAATGGACCACATACGCCCAAAGCATACTGTCTCAGCCAGTTGACGGCAAACACTATTCACTCCCCTCGCCCTTTGGAGAGGGGCTGGGGGTGAGGCTCCTCTACAACCCGCAGATGAAGTCGGCCTACAACTTCGTGCCTGCCATCATGGGCATGCTGCTGATGCTCATCTGCGCCATGATGACCTCCATCTCCATCGTCCGTGAGAAGGAGAAGGGTACCATGGAGGTGCTGCTCGTGTCGCCCGTGCGTCCGCTGATGGTTATCATTGCCAAAGCCGTACCCTATCTGGTACTCGCCTTCGGCATCCTCATCACCATCCTGCTGATGGCCCGCTATGTGCTGGATGTACCGCTACAGGGGTCGCTGTCCTGGATTCTGGCCGTCTCCACCCTCTATATCATGCTGGCACTCTCGCTGGGTCTGCTCATCTCGAATGTGGCACAGACGCAACTCGTGGCCCTGTTGCTCTCGGCCATGGTGCTGCTGATGCCTGTGGTGATGCTCTCGGGCATGATATTCCCAGTGGAGTCGATGCCTGCCGTGCTGCAATGGATTGCCGCCGTGGTGCCGCCACGCTACTACATCGAAGCCATGCGCAAGCTGATGATTATGGGCGTAGGCATCGACGAGGTGATGAAAGAGGTGAGCATCCTCGCGTTGATGACCATCGTCTTCCTGACCATCGCCCTGAAGAAGTTTAACGTAAGACTGGAGTAAGCCATGGCACTGAAATATCTCATACAAAAGGAGTTCCTGCAGATCAGGCGCAATGCGTTCCTGCCCAAGCTCATCATCATGTTTCCTATCGTCATCATGTGCGTGATGCCATGGGTGATGCAGATGGAGGTAAAAAACATCGTGGTAGATGTGGTTGACAACGACCGCTCCACCCGTTCGCAGCAGATTGTCCACAGCATCGAGGCCAGCGACTATTTCATTTCGGGCGGTCAGAAGGCCACTTATCGTGATGCGCTCGCAGAGATAGAACACGGCAAGGCCGACGTGGTGCTGGTTATCCCTCAGAACTACGGAAAAGATCTGGAAATGGGTAAGATGCCACAGGTGTTGATTGCTGCCAATGCCGTGAATGGCACCAAGGGCTCGATGGGCAGCGCCTATCTCTCGCAGATAGTCACCCACTCAGTCCCGTATGCTTCGATACTATCGCAGCCCTCCATCCTCCTGCTCTACAACCAACATCAGAACTACAAGCTATATATGATTCCCGCCCTGCTGGCTATCGTGATGATGCTGATGACCGGCTTCCTGCCAACGCTCAACATCGTGGGCGAGAAGGAAGCGGGCACCATCGAGCAAATCAATGTGACACCCGTGTCGAAGTGGGCCTTCATCCTCTCTAAGCTCATTCCTTACTGGCTCATTGCCCTCTTTGTCATCACCGTATGCCTCCTGCTGGCTTGGCTCGTCTATGGCATCACGCCTGTTGGACCGCTCTGGCTCGTCTATGTGCTGGCTATGCTGTTGGCCCTGTTCTTCTCATCGTTCGGACTCATCATCTCCAACTACAGCGACACCATGCAGCAAGCCGTCTTCGTGATGTGGTTCTTTGTGGTGTGCATCATGCTGCTTTCGGGACTTTTCACCCCCACGCGCTCCATGCCCCAGTGGGCCTATCTTACCACCTACGTCAACCCCATGCACTACTTCATCGATGCCATCCGCACCGTCTTCGTCCGTGGAGGTACCCTGCAACATGTTTGGCATCAGATTGTAGCCCTCTTCGCAATAGGTGTATTTATGGCCTCGTGGGCCGCGCAGAGTTACAAGAAAAACAGCTAAATTACTCCCTTTTCGGCTGCAGGCTCTGGCGGTAATCGCTGGGTGACTGGCCGAGGTGCTTGGAGCAGTAGCGGCTGAAATGGGAGAGCGATGAGAAATCCATCAGTTCGGCTATCTGGGTGAGCGACAGACGCTCGTCGCCCAGATAGTTTTTCAGTATGGGTACGGTGTGGCGGTGGATGTACGAGCTGACGCTGTGGCCCGTCACGCGCTTCACGGTGTCGGAGAGGTACTTGGGCGAGACGTTCAGGCGCTCGGCGTAATAAGTGACCTCACGCTCCGTCCGGCTAATGCCTGTGGAGAGCAGTTGCATCAGCTGTTTCACGATGAAGGCTGTGCGGTCGGTATGCGAGTCTGTGGATTCTCGTTGGGCGTGCGGCTCGAAGATGTCGTACATCATCGTCAGGCAGAGGCTCCCCATCAGTTCGCGGTAGAACAGCAGGTGGCTGTCGTCCATGCGGTCGCGCAGGCGGTGGAAGTCTGCCAGCAGGATGGCAGACTGCTCATCCGTTAGCGAGATGACCGGATCGTGGTTCAGCGAGATACTGCCTCCGATGCTGTAGTTGTTCGACGGCAACAGGTTCTGCAGGAACTTGTAGTCGGCGGCGAACCACTCCACCCGCATGTCCTCGTGCGCCGCGAGGTTGCTGACACGGGCAGGCATCGGTATCACCACCAGGTCGTTCTTCGTGATATGATAGCACCGCTCGTTGAACACAAAGCTGCCCTCGCCCGCCGTACACAACAGGTGCATGCAAGTGTCGCTCAGTTCCTTGGCATTCACGCCGTAGAAGTCGGTGGAATACTGAAAATCTATCTTCATATGAGGCAATGTTGCGATTAAGCAAGCGCAAAAGAGCTTGCTCATTTTGCCGAGCGTGAGCAACTTCGCGCTGTTTACAGCGCAAAATTACACATTATTTATTATATAAACGAACGATTGACGCAAAATGTGAAAATACTGACGCATTTTGTGCAACAATGATTTCAAAAAATCGTCGTACCTTTGCACCGTCGAAACAAACTACATCGAAATATGAATATCAAAAGTATCATCACAGCCGTACTGGCACTGCTCGCATCGACGGCGTGCAGCGGCGGCGCAAAGAATCAAACAGTAAGTAACTCAGGAACAGACAGTGTTATGACTAAAGGAAAGGCATTGGTAGTGTTCTTCTCGCATGCGGGAGATAACTACTCAGTAGGAAACATCGAGGTGGGCAACACGAAGATTGTGGCCGACTACATCACGGAAGTGACGGGTGCGGAGCAGTTCGAAATCGTGACCCACAAGTACGACGGAATGGCTTATAACCCGCTGATTGAACTGGCCAAGAAGGAGGCGAAGAACGGGGAGTTGCCGGAGTATGAGGGCGACATCGACCTCGCGGGTTACGATGTGGTGTTCATCGGCGGTCCCGTGTGGTGGGGCACCTATCCGCAGGTGATGTTCACGTTCTTCAAGAAGCATGCGAACGACCTGAAGGGCAAGACTGTTATCCCCTTCACTACTCACGAGGGCAGCGGACTGGCCAGTTGCGTGGAAGATGTAAAGGAAGCCTTCCCTGATGCTAACGTCACGAAAGGTTTCAGCATCTACGGCCACGAGGTGCGCACGAATAAGGCAAAAGTTGAGAAGTGGCTGCAAGGATTAGGATATTAAAACAATACAAATATGGAGTACATCAGATTATCAAACGGAGTGGAGATGCCGTTGCTGGGCTACGGCGTGTTTCAGGTAAGTCCTGACGAGTGTGAACGATGCGTGACGGATGCGCTGAACGTGGGCTACAGGCTCATCGATACGGCACAGGCCTACCAGAATGAGGAGGGCGTGGGCGCGACTTGGCGCAAGAGTGGAATCAAGCGCGAAGACTTGTTCCTCGTGACGAAGGTGTGGATTTCTAATGCTGGTGAGGAAAAGGCTGCCAAGAGCATCGATGAGAGTCTGCGCAAGTTGCAGACGGAGTACATCGACCTGCTGCTGATCCATCAGGCCTACGGCGACGTATTCGGTACGTGGCGGGCTATGGAGAAGGCTTATCGTGCAGGCAAGGTTCGTGCTATCGGTGTGAGCAACTTCCAGGCAGGCCGCTTCTTCGACTTTACGCACTACGTGGAGCTGAAGCCTATGGTGAACCAGTTGCAGTGCAACGCCCTTGCGCAGCAGACGTGTATCGAGCCGATTCACGCTGAGTTCGGCACGAAGCTGATGGCGTGGGGACCGCTTGGCGGACAGGGTGTTGACGGTATCGTGAAGAGCGAGGCGCTGACTGCCATCGGAGCGAAATATGGTAAGAGTGCTGCTCAGGTTGCCCTCCGCTGGCTCACCCAGCGTGGCATCGTGGCTATTCCGAAGTCGAGCCACAAGGAGCGTATGGCGCAAAACTTTGACATCTTCGACTTCACGCTGAGCGATGACGAGATGGCTCAGATTGCTAAGATGAACCAGCACGACACGGGCATCATCAACTTCGGCGACCCACAGTTTGTGAAATACTTAATTCAGAATTACGGATAATAAAAAAACAACTATGTTAGGAAACTTTTCTTATTACAACCCAACCAAAGTGTATTTTGGTGATGAGTCTTTGAACTTCCTCAAGGACGAACTGAAGGGCTACGGCCCAGTGGTGCTGCTCAACTACGGCAGTGGCAGTGTAAAACGTA
>CACWOS010000091.1 GCA_902762565.1 uncultured Prevotellaceae bacterium | reverse complement strand
GATATGCTGCCTATTAGTTTTCTATCATATACAATAGCTCGATATATACCAGTAACTGCTTCATTCTCAGAAACCGTCTTCAGCCATTCTTCCGCATCCTTTTCTGTATAAGGATTGGGCAGACGGTCTGAAAGGAAACGCCTGTCAACAGCATTGCACAGGCTTGTCAGTTCCATTGCGTCTGCTTGCGTCCAATGTCTTAGTTCCAATTTCAGATGTTTCATTTTACAATAATTTTGTCATTCCGAGCCACAAAGTTACAAAAAGTCCCACGAAAAAGCCCTCGGCAAAGGCGGAAAAGTTGAGAGCGAGGGTGAAAGTCTGAACAAATGTTCAGGGTTTTGGGCGATTTTGTTTATTAGAGCTGGTGGTTGCGATGTTTACAGGCTCGCTCGGTATGGAACTTGTGCCCGCTGGCGGAATAGAACAGAAAAAGCCGTCCTTTATCTCAAGTCATCACCGTCGTCCAAACCGTCGTCGTCCAAACTGAAATCGCCAGGACCGATTGACTTTGCGAGGCCACTACCTGCCAGCAGGTGGTGCTGCTGTTGCAGCACGACAACCTGCGTCATGGGTTTAATATATGCTTTCTTTTTCATGTTACTTTACTACTTTTTTGCCATTATAGATATAAACTCCCTTCGCTGTCGGCTCACCCTGTAGCTTCAAGCCACCCAGCGTGTACCAAGCGTCAGCCTCTTTATCATTTTTAATTTTAACGTTATCATTTAGACGCGTAGCGTCACTGATGTCATCGCCGAAATTGATGACGAAACTACTTGCTGCAGCCGCGACTGGAATATTGAAGTATGCGTGGAAGGCTCCGAGTGCTTTGCCGTTAGCGATGGTGCGGTCAGTCTTGGCGTAGCCCAGCTTATTACCGCCACTGAGCAGCAGGATATTGTCACGGTTGGCGTCGGTAATCTCTAATGGAGCATAGTTGCCCATGAATGTGCCGCCGGTGAAGGTGATATCGCGGTTGGTGCCGTCAATGGTCACACCGTTGAATACAGGACTGACAATATTGTCGCCGCTTGCCCACTTCACGATGTAGGGTTTGCCTGCCTCAATGGCCGTCAGGTCGTTGCTGAAGTTCAGCGTCAGCTTACCCTCCCCATCGAGGTTTGATGTCGTCAGCAGTTCCTTCACCGTAGCTCCTGCGAGCGGAGTGCCTGTGAAGTCGCTGACGTCGAACGGTAGGCACAGCGTATTCCAGTCACCATCCTTGTAGAGCGTGCGACCGCTGAGCGTCACGTTCCATGTTCCGCCGTTTGTGGTAAGGGTGCTGATGAGCGTGCTGTTGTCGGCATTGTCGGCAAGGCTTTGGGCTTTTGGCACAGCAGTGAACATGGCAGAGTAAGTGACGTTCGTGGTCACGACCCCAGGCGTAGGATACCATCCCGTGAAGACATAGTTATTCTCTTCGTCCGATGCCTTGGTCGGCACGTCGCCGTCATAGCTCGGCATCGAGCCGTATGCCACTGTCTCGTCCGTCTCCAGCGTAGTCTCGCCGTTCTTCCATGTGACGGTGTTGTCATACTTGTCCCACTGGGCATACAACTCCAGGTCGCCAGTCAGCGTCACTGTAGCCATGTCAGCGTATGGCGTGCCACTGCCGTCGGCAGCAGTGTTCCAGCCCGAGAACTTATGTCCCTTTTGGGAAAGGTATGTACCACGCGACAGCTTACCCGTTCCGAGAATGCTTTGGTCGGGCACTTCATATCGGATTACATCACCGTCATTAGTATTGGCGTTGGTGTTGTAATGAACGGTGTAGTACGTGCCGGGGTGATAACGGAGTGTCTTTCCGGTAAGAGCTGCAACATCATCGTTGGAAAGGATGCCGCTGTAATTCGTTGTACCGTCCGTCATGACCACGCCTGGCTCAATTATAAAGATGTTGGGATAAGTCCACCGCTGATCTACATAAAAGAGGTCGTTTTCACCAGTAAAATTTAAACTGAGTTTTCTACGGGCATTTGCTCCCTCCGTAATCTTTCCGCCAGTGATATACGCGTTCTCGTTATCGGTGTATATTCCACGGATTGTTCCAGCCGAGATGTAAATATCACCTGTCGTGGTTATACAACCATTGATAGTGCCGCCCGTAACGCGGACATCACCTGATCGTGAAGTAATCCCTCCCCGATAATTATTACTAATTAATGTTATATCTCCGCCATTGATGGTTACGTCATTCCCAACAAAAACCGCATATCCGACGCCTTTGGTTTCAATGTGCATTTTTCCGCCCTCAAAAGTAAAATCCTTCACATTTATGCAACTTCCGTTTATGTCTGAATAGTTATAATATGCATTAAGGGTACCTGTTCCTTCCGTGCCACCATGAATGGTCAAACCATAATCAAAATCTTTGCTTAACCTACCTAATATCGGTTTTTTTTCAGAAGTCAGCATCTGCGATTTTGTACCCAGATTCATGGTGAAGCCGTCTGCAAGGACAAGATGAACATCGCCGGCGAGGATGATATAATGCGTGAAGGTGATGTCATTGTCCACCACATACCAGCCGCCTGTCAGGAAGTAAACATCAGGGTCGTTCAACGACACGGGTACACTTTCTGTGCCTCCTGCAAGCGATTTTACGAAATCCGCTGATATAGTGACATCGCCGGATGCATTGTAAAGGTGTAATTACCGTCCGGCCTGATTGCGGTGGTTGTGGAGCTAGGTAGTGTAATTGGAGAGCCGTTGATAGAAACGCTCTGAGCCATGTAACCATCAGCGGGATGCATCGTGACAGGAACGATTTCTCCTTCCCTTGCAGTCACCTGAACACCGATGGAGCCATGCTCTAAGCCCGAAGCAATTGAAATGTTATGCTCGGGAGCACGATTGATGATGACTTCGTTGGCATCCTTCCACAACGCTTTCGCAGTCGTTTTCCCTGTAAAGAAATAAAGATCGTTCGCCTGGTAGATTATCGTCTTAATCTCCCATCCGGCGAAGGTGCAACCATCAGGCGCAGTATATGGACACTCGGGGAGAGTGTACCAAGAGTTTTCCCGTATGGGTTGTTTGTCAGTATATTCCTCGTTTTTCCAAGTGGTCTTATATTCCCCGGTTCCACCCTGTTTGTCGAAAAATAAAGTACTATACAATACAACAGAAATGGTGTTCGGCAGACTGGTGACCTTGATTTCATACGCCTGCCCATCGACCGTGCAAGTGATGGTCTTCGTCTCAAAAGCCTTCTTTACCTGTAGCGTCCAGTCATTCTGAACCGCCGTCACAGTCACGCAACTATTGTCGAAGGTCTGCACGTCGGTGCATACGCCATAGAGTTGAAGTTGCTGCAAAACAGTCGAGACATTCACGACCTGGTCACCTTGCTCAAGATAATAATTTTTCGAGCCGTAAGTGTAATAAACATAATAGTCACATTCAGCCCACGCCGTCTGCCCTGCCATGAGCCAGAGGACAAGGGTGAGGATGAGATTGATTGTTCGTTTTGTCTTTCTCATTTCTTTAATCGTTCATATGATGGTTATTATTTCATTTTTAATCCGCAAAATTACAACATGCAGCACAAAAAAGCCCTCGGCGAAGTCTGAAAAGTGACCGCCGAGGGAAAAGGTCTTAACCCAGGTTAAGAGTTTTTGTAAAAAATCTGCCTAATCTTTGCCGAAAGTAATCTCTTTGCGAATCTTGCTGATGGTCTTGGGGGTGACGTTGAGGAACGATGCGATGTCCTGTAAGTCAAGATGTTCAACAATGCCGGGACAACGCTGCAGCAGCAATTCGTAGCGCTCGCGGGCTGTGGTGCAGTGGAGGTCGAGATAACGTGAACGGAACTGTAAGAGAATATGCTCGGCAATGACAGCACGCAGCTTCATCGTCTCCATGCTCTGACCGAAATACTGCTCCAGCTGCTGACCCGCAACCCTGACAACACGGCTTGGCATCATCGCCTCGATAGTAGTCTGCGACGGCTGACCGTAGAGGAACGTCGGATAGTCGGCCACGAATTCGCCCTCGAACGAGAACCACGTGATGTGTTCCCTGTCGTCGCTACTATGATTCACATACTTGAAGCATCCGCTCTCCACGAATGCGAACCAACGTGCCGGGTCGCCCTCACGCTCCAACTGATCACCCTTGCGGTAAACCACCGCCTCACCCTCACTCTCGCAGAACTCACGCAGCACCTGAAGGTCCAAACTGTTATTACTGAATTTCTGTTCCATACGGCAGCAAAGTTACGAATAAGTGAGCAAAATGCAAAAGCAAAACAAGTTTTTTCTTTGTGAAAAAAAAGAGGATGTGACAACACATCCTCTTCACGAATATTAATCAATGATCTTGATTTACTCAGCCTTAGCCTCTTCAGCAGCAGCGGTCTCTGCGGGAGCAGCCTCCTCGGTCTTAACCTCCTCAGCAACAGGAGCCTCTGCCTTAGCAGCAGTAGCAGACTTGCGTGAACGACGAGTCTTCTTCTCTGCCTTGGGGCTCTTGAGCATGTTCTCATCGAAGTCTACAAGCTCGATGAAAGCCTTCTCAGCAGCATCGCCCTGACGGAAGCCAAGCTTGATGATGCGAGTGTAACCACCGGGGCGGTCACCGACCTTCTGTGCTACAGGGCCAAAGAGCTCTTTCAGAGAGGTAGCTGAATACTACACGACGGCTGTTAGTGCTGTCGTCCTTTGAGCGCGTGATGAGTGGCTCAACATATTTCTTGAGTGCCTTTGCCTTGGCGAGGGTCGTAGTGATTCTTTTGTGCATGATCAGCGAGATGGCCATGTTGGCAAGCATGGCACGGCGGTGATCAGCAGTACGGCCCAGATGATTGAATTTCTTTCCGTGTCTCATTTTTTACTTCAGTTTATACTTTGAAATATCGGTTCCAAACGACAGATTCAGACTCTCGAGCAAATCATCAAGCTCAGTGAGCGATTTCTTACCGAAGTTGCGGAACTTCAAGAGGTCAGTCTTGTTGTACTGTACGAGATCGCCAAGGGTCTCGACATCGGCAGCTTTCAGACAGTTGAGGGCACGAACCGAGAGGTTCATATCCACAAGCTTGGTCTTCAGCAACTGACGCATGTGCAGTACCTCCTCATCGAACTCCTGGTTACCCTCGATGTCAGTGTTCTCGAGAGTAATCTTCTCATCAGAGAAGAGCATGAAGTGGTAGATAAGGATCTTTGCAGCCTCTTTCAGGGCGTCCTTCGGGTGTATGGAACCATCCGTTGTCACCTCCAGCACGAGCTTGTCGTAGTCGGTCTTCTGCTCGACACGATAGGGCTCAACGCTATACTTGACGTTACGGATTGGGGTGTAGATTGAGTCAATAGCAATCACATTGACATCGGTGCAGAACTCGCGATTCTCATCAGCGGGAACATAGCCACGACCCTTATTGATAGTAAGGTCAATCTGCATCGAAGCTTTGGAATCTAAATGACAAATCACCAAATCGGGATTTAACACTTCAAATCCAGTCAGATACTTGCCTATATCACCGGCT
>CACWOS010000090.1 GCA_902762565.1 uncultured Prevotellaceae bacterium | reverse complement strand
CAGTATCTTCTGTAGTGTCTGTAGCGACGGATTGCCCACGCCTCGCTCCAAATCCTTGACTGTAGAGATGCCTACTCCAGAGTAATCCGAGAGGTCTTGTTGCGAGATTCCCAGCAATGCCCTGCGCTCCTTAATCACTGTTCCTATATCCATCGGCGTATGATTTATCGTACTTTTGGTGCAAAGATACGAAGAAATAATGATTCGGCAAACCAAAAGTATGATTTTTCGTACTTCCTTAATTCAATTTAACTATATTCCTTTAATCTCTTCCAACTAATTGTGCCCCAAAATACATTCCCCACAAACTTATTTCGACGAAATATGACAATCCCCACAAACTATTTTCAAGAAAACACACCAATCCCCACAGTTTTTCAACATAAAAATCAGCCTATCCCCACAAATTTCTTTTCCGATGATTTTCATGTCTCAATCGATGTTTAATGCTTTCTTGATAATCGGCTCCAATTCCTCGGCATCTGTAGAGGTGGAGAGGATGGTGCCGTCGCGGTCGATGAGGTACATGGCACCTCCTGCATTGCCTGCTCCGTTCTTGCGCCACACACCGTTCTCGTCGTTCAGTTCCAACAGGCTCGTCCACGGGTAGCCGTCCTTCCGCGCTGCATTCTCCATGTCTTCTCGCTTGCGTTCGCGGGCTATGGCTACGACTGTAAATCCTTTGTCCTTGTACTTCTCATAGACGGGAATCATGGCCTTGCTGTGCCGACGACAGGGACCGCACCACGATGCCCAAAGGTCGATGAGAGCCACTTTTCCATGAATGAGCGAAGAGATGGGCACGAGTTGGCCATCGGTGTTGCGGATATCGTAGTCAATGTAGGGCTTGCCGGGCTGGAAGCGAAGTGCCGTTAAGGCTGTGGTTATCTGTCCGTGAACGGGATGACCTTTATACAAATTGCATAGTTTTGATTCGTAGAGTGCGACCATTTGCTCATGCGGCGTGGCGTCGAAATTCTGGTATACGTTCGCATACCTGAGCATTTCGATTGACTGCAATACGTGGTAGTATGCCCAAAGCATGGGGTGTTGCTCGTAATATTCTGCTCGGAACGGATAACTGAGACGGCTTAAACTGTTGGCACGCTGGAACAACTGCCATCCTTCATCTGTATAACTCTCGCGCTCGTTGTCATAATAGTAGTCCATTACATGCTCAACGCTGTCAACGTATGCCTTGGGCAGACTGTCTCTATCAAGATTCTTCGCTATCTGCATGAGTGACAGGAATTCAGGCTTGAAGTATTTTTCTTTGTGCTCTTCCAATTCACGGTCTATCCTCTCCATTTCGTTACAAAACCGAACGCCCGCAACACTGTCCATCGCCTGATGCAATCGGCCTTCGTCGCCAGTGCTCTCTATCTTTGGAGCCTTGTCGCCAAAGATTTCAATCCTTACCGTTCCGTTCTCCACGATGAACCATCCGTAATAGTAGCTTGAAGTCTCTACATATTGCTTATAGGGAATGACCTCGTACATTTCGGGAACGTCCGTTTCTATATCACACTCGAAGTGACCATTTACGGCCTTTTGATGCCATTCTGGTGCATCATTGACGCGCAGGTCTGTCCCCCTCTTGCAGATGACGACTTCATCGCCCCATTTGTTATCAACAAACTTGCCTTCAATGTGGCATTTCACTTGTGCCTGTCCCGCCATTGCGACGAGGGCGAGGAGGGTGAGGATGATGTTCTTATTCATATTTGTCAGAATCTTTCTGCGAGTTTCTTTAGTTCGGCGCTTTTGAACTGGCCGACGTGGAAGTCGTGCTCGATGAGTTTGCCATCCTTACTGACCAAGGCACCACGAGGAATGGCAGTGAAGTTCAGCATGGTCTCGAACTGCTTCCATTCGTTGTTGGTGATATAGATGTGCTCGCCCTTGATATTGTTGTCAGCCATCCATTTCTCGCTAGATGTTTTCTGGTCTTCGGTGGTGATGTAGAGGAACTTGACGGCCTCGTCCTTCATATCCTCCACGAGTTTCTTCTGACTCATCATACCCGCACGACATGGGCCGCAACTCATCGCCCAGAAATCGAGGAAGAGGGTGTTGCCCTTGTAGGGCGATACAATCTTGTTCCACAGCGCATTCTGCTCTTCTGTCCAGTTGTTACCTTTTTCGTCTGCACCTGTTTCGGTAGCCTTTACGAAGTTACGGTACTCATTGACGATGGCTTGTGCCACCTGCACGTTCTGTATGCCAGCCAAGGTCTCACCGACTGTGTTTGCCATGTAATCAAGTATTCCATCACGGCGTCCATGTTCATCAAGCCGACCTAACTTGTCTTCCTTCAGGTTATTATCCATACGGTTAACAATATCCTGTGAGAGACGGAGGTCGTTCATGAAGGTACCCGCCATACCATAATCATCGCGGCGTCGCTGACCTACAATAATACCTTGCTCGTTGGTTATTGTCTCCCATTGCCAAAGCAACGGACTGAAGAGCGTACGATTCACGAATACCCACTGGTTGCTTTCGCTCACGGCAAGAGGGTTGTTGTAGATGAGTTCCTTATTCTTCAAAAGCGTACCATAGACAGCCTTCAGGTCGAGCGGAACGTATTTGGAATTCGGTTCACTCTTCCAACTGCCATCTTCAAGTTGTGTGTTGATGGTCTTCTTGTAGTCATAGCTATCCGCCACATCTTCTATCTCAATGCATTTGTTGGCCACGGCCGATATCATAACGAGATCCTTACCCATGGTGCTCAACGGAGAGTTGATAAGAGCCTGACGGAAGGCCTCGTCGGCAATTATCTCGTTGGCCTGACGAGCCCAACGCTCAAGCATGGGCTGGGTGACATCCTTACCCTTCGCTATCATGGCTTCAGCTTCTTTGTAGTTGTATTCCTTCCTGCCATATTTCTCCAAGTATTTAGGCAGAAGGGTGTTTATCATGGCTGATTCGCTGTTGCTGCGGAAGGTCTTGAAACGAGGTCCTCTGCCATCAGGAGCCCCTTCCATGGTGGTGAACATCTCGAGCGTGTCACCAGGAGCGACGTAGATATCACCGAAAGGATTTGTATAAACAAACTGCTGATGAGGAATATCGAGTTCGAGCGTGTAGCAGTTGTTTTTATCTATTGAAGCAACTGCATTCTCCTCGTGGCGCGTAATCTGATCAGACACCCTTGCCGAAACATCGGGAAGCATACTTGCAAGTTCCCTTGGTGTCTTTGTCACGTAAATCTTAACCAGTGCCTTTCCAGATGGACCCCCATTCTTGTAAGGTTTGTTGCTGAAGTGCCATGCGGTGTCGGGGGTGAAAGGACGACTCATATAGTAGTCGAAATCAAGTGATTCTGGGTCGAACACCTTTGACTTTTTAGAGGCCTTTGCCTTTGGCTGCAACCTGATGCCATAGTAGTTTCCCAATGGATTATTGCCTACCTCTATATAATTAAACTCCTTCACGCTTGCATCCAGCGGTTCGAAGTATATGGTGCATGGTGTGCCGTCGGCAGTAGCCCGCTCTTGAGCCTTTACGCCTTCCACACGCAAGAACTTAAACTCCTTGCCTGTGTTGCGGTCTGCAAGCACGGTGTTGTTGAGGATTGACGAGCCCTGCCTGAGAACACCTCTTACGATTGTGGCCTCTTTCGTCAGTTCAATCTCGGTAATCTCCATCCACGAAGCGGAGTATTCAATGACCGGATTCTTAATCACTTTTCCCGCCATCACCTGTAGCGAGACTAATAAACTCAAAAGTGTTGTTGTAATAAATCTCATTGTCTATTTTTTTATTTTGATTGTTCATTTTATTATATATACGCCGTAATTGCGGAAATATGACGCTGCGGGGCGTTAAATGTTCTTAATCGGGCAAAGGCACAGGACGCATCACTGCGTCCCATGCCGATTCCCGGGTTGAATCAAAATCTGTCATTACTTTCAATATAATTCGCAATTATCTCAACTCTTTTAAAACTGATTCGAGCTCTTCCAAATTACGAGGGCAGGCCACGATAGTTCCTTTTGCATCAATGACGATCAGTTCAGGATAGGAACGTATTCCGTATGCGGCAAGTGCGTCTCGCGGGTTGGTGTCAGGATTGGGCATCAACTGCGGCCATGTCAGCCCGCGTTGCTTTACTTCCTCGCGCCATCCTTGCACACCAAAATTGAAAGCCAGGGTGACGAACTCCACACCGCGGGGATGGTAAGTGTCGTAAATCGTCTTCATGGACGGAAGGATTTGATATCCATAACCGCCAAGGCCATGCCAGAAATGCAGGACGACATATCCCTTGCCGATATATTCGCTTAACTGATGTGGACGGCCTTTCGTGTCCACCAATTCGAGGTTGGTGTAAGGAGTGCCAGGCTTGCGCTTCTCCAGTCCTTCCACGTATTCGCGCATCGGTGCCAGGAGAATGTGGTGCGAGTAGGCATAGTTGTCACTGAGGTAAGGCTTCAGTTCCTCGTAGCTCATTTCCGTATAGACAAGGCTGAGTGCACATGCTGAGATGATATTGTCACGGTTTTCACGTACAGCCTTGAGAAGCCGCTCGCCGCGTTGGCGGTTGATTTCCGTTTTTTTCTGAATGTCGGTCTCATGGAGCTCGGCCAGGCGTTCGCGTTCTACTTCCTGCAGGAAGTCGTTAACCTTTTGGCTGGCCTTGCCCCCTTTTACTGTCAGGTGCTCCATGTCTGCGCTGATGGGCTTGCCATCGGTATAGAAGTAAACGACTTCTCTGTTATCGAGATATATCCGGCACACCTCGTTCTTCGGCAGTTTGCAGGTAAAGGAGAACTTGCCGTTGGTGACAGGGCATGTCCCTAAAAGCTCAGAAGTAATGCTGCGCCTCACTTCCACCTTATTGCCATTCAATGGTGCTGTACCTGATATCTGGCAATCTATCATTTCCTTCTCCACC
>CACWOS010000089.1 GCA_902762565.1 uncultured Prevotellaceae bacterium | reverse complement strand
AACGTATGGCATCAGCGATGACAAGGCTCCGATTAAGCGAGAGCCATCAAGCTCGCTTGGAATGGCCGAGCGTGAGGAGGCTCGACCGAAGGTCAAAGAACACATCACATGGTTCTCGTTCGAGGGCGAGTTTGCGGGCGACTATCCCAACTGCCTCGACGGTCGTCCATCGCAGACTACGATCAAGGCGATGGTGCCCAGCCGCGTGCTCCGTGTGAGCGGCGAACAGTTGATGGACTTTTTCCGTCAAGACGCTGAAAAGATGGAGTTGCGCAGTGTCATAGCTGAGCATCTACTCAGTCAGGCCCGCGCCTGCTACATCGACCTCCACCGCGCCACAGCCCGCGAACGCTATGAGTTGCTGCTGCAGCGCTGTCCCGGCATTGTTGAGCATCTTGACTTACAGGACCTCGCCTCGTTCCTCTGCATCACCCCTAACTATCTGAGCACGATTCGCAAGTCAATCACGTTCGAAAGCAAGAAATAGGGAAAAACTCTTTAACTAGTTTAAGACCTGCACCCCCGGCATCCGATTTTCGGTCTTGTCGGGGGCTTTTTCGTGACGTTTTCTGTAACTTCGCACGGAAAAAGCGAGAAAGATGAAAAAAAGTTGGTCTCGCGATTATATATTTTTGCAAAAAGTGGTAATATATAAGTAGAGAACATCAAGCGAATGGAAACAATAACAGGCAATACACCACAGGCCATACAGGACGAGACGCTGCTCATCCGCCGCATCCTTGACGGACATACAGAGTTGTTCCGTCAACTTGCAGGCCGATATGCCGGGCAGGTGCTACGAATGGTGGCCAGCCTGATTCCTTCGCAAGAAGAAGCCGAGGAGGTAACACAGGACGCTTTGTTGGAAGCCTTTCAGAGCCTTGCACGTTTCGATGCACGACAGGCCAGTTTCCAAACATGGCTCATGCGCATTGCCTACCATACGGCTCTGAAACATTACAGACAGCATCACAAAACCATCACGGTAGTGGAAGTGGAACAATGCAGGCTCGACACCATCCCTAACGATGAAACCGACATCTTGTTGGATGATACCAGCACTGACCGCGTGATACTCATGGAAAGAGCCATTGACACACTGAAACCCGACGACCAGATGCTACTCAACCTTTACTACTTTGACAACCGCCCGATTCGGGAAATCTCATGCATCACGGAGCATGATGAAAGTTATCTCCGCTCGCGGTTGCAATGGATACGGAAAAGAATCGCTATCACTATCAAAACCCTTGAAAGCAATGAAGAAAGATGATACATATAAAGACAAAGGTCTGCGCGTTGCCGTTCAGCACAAGAATGACACAGCCGGAAAGATGACGCTATCGGAAGACTTTACCGACCGTTTGATGCAGCGTATCGAACAGCAGGACGAAAAGCCCGTGCAACATCGCATGAAGTTCTGGCCGTGGATTGCCGCAGCCTGTGTTGCAGCCTTCCTCGTTGTATTGCTTGCTCCACCAAGAAAAGAAGCCATCACCGAGCCTCAAATTGCCAAGGTTGAACCCAAGGCAAAGTCTGTAGAGGTAAAAACAGCTGAACCTGAGGAACGGCACTTGAGCCAAGCCATATCGCCCATAAAACGTCGCAAAAAAAGGCCAAAGATAGAACATCTGAGGTCAACCGACATTTCAACATCCGAAGACGAAGCGTTACCTCTCACAGCCGAAGTAATCGTCCCAACGGCAGAGAAGACGATGGTGAGTACCAATCGTCCGATGCGCACCATCCACATTGCTCCAGGACATGTTGTATATGTAAATGGTGGTGCAAACCAAGTCCCGACAACAGAAATGCTCACGGTGAGCGACTTGCGCATGCGTGGCCAGCGATTGACTTTGGAAGTAAAACAACAAATGCAAGAAACAAATCCATTTTAAATAATTATGAAACGAACAGTTTTTTTTCTGATGCTCGCACTGTTATGTGCCACATCTCATGCACAAATAAATCCGAAGATGCAGCAACTCTTCGACAAACTAACGCAATTAGGCGAAGCCCCCAGAATCATCAAACATGGCGGCATGGATCAGCCTACTGTCTTAGAATACGGGGTGCATCTCTACTACAGCCCCAACATGTATCGTGATCCCCATACCCCATTCATAGACAGCCTGCTCCGTGAAGACAAGAACAATCTGGAACAGGGTCTGGCTGCCATCCGTCACACTCTCGACGACCTACAGGCAGAGGCAGCGGAGAGCTACCATTACGAATACCACAAGGGAGGGCGTGACACCATCGTCTATTCCATGAACCTCTGCCGCGACACTGTTCTCTACACAAGCAAACATCGTTCTGGCAGCCATCCGTTGTTCTATTCCAACGAATATCTCTATTTCAGCTATCAGCCGTATCATAAAGAAAGCGAGGTAGGCGCCAATCTTCAATATACCGTCAATATACCCAGTCCTGGACCACAAGCAGAAAAGAATAGTTTTGAGTCACTTGTCGCAGACATAGTAAAACTGTTCAAACAGAACAAAATCAAGCCTCGCACTGCTATGTGGCAGCACGACAAGGCTTATTCCGACTCTATTCTGGCAGCGAAAATCCCCGCCTTTGAGTCGATGGTTTGCATTGGCGGACACGACAATGAGGGCAAAACTAACGCACAGATATTCACCGTGCCATGCGAACAGGAGGAGAAAGCCCGGCGCCTCTACGACGAAATATCAAGGATGGCTCTCCGATTCACAGAAGGCAACCTTGATGTCATGTACCGCTACAACTATTTGCCTTTCGAGGATTCCTTTTGGGGAGCAATAATGGCATGCTACACCCTCGATGAAACTCAGTCCTATACCATCGATATGCGAAGAAACGAGTCTGGCTTCCATTTTGTCATTACCCAAACCAATGGAATGGAATGGTTTCCTGCTGGTTGGTCAAGTATCAAGTCGTTCGTCAATGGAAAAGTTACTTTCTTCAAAGGAATGAAACCAAAGGAAAAACAATGAGACAACATCAAATAAGTTTATCTACATCTTTCAAAAGAATTCGGCATGGGTCGCAGAAATGCGTCTCGTGCTTTTACACGAATAAAACAAAACAAAATGAACAAGCAAACCATCATCACCATCTTGTTTGCCCTCGTCGCAATTATGGGGCAGGCACAGACAAAGACAGCAACCATCTCTGGTTATTCACCCGCACTGAAAGATGGTACTGTCGCAGAATCTTCTATCGACAATGTCCGCGTGGCATCTGACACAATCATTGGCGGACACTTCACCCTGACAGTTCCCGTGGAGGGACTTACGAAGAGTTATTTATTCCTTGCGGGAGAAGGATGCCCCAATCACCTGATGACCATTTGGCTACAACCTGGTGCGGACGTGAAAGTAACGGGTAAGGACTGTCTCTACCCATTGTGGAAGGTGGAAAGTCCACTGCCCGAACAGCAGACACTCAGCCGTATTATGGAATATGGTCATGACACGCTGGCAGAATTTTTGCGACTCAATCTTGCCAATGCTCCGTGGGACGAAGAGAGGCCTGTCTATATGAAGTATTTGAAACATACGATGGATGTTCTCCCCTCCTTGCCGGTAGATGCTGCATCGCTCGAAGAGTTAGAAGGAGTGGCTATGATGGCAAGAAACTATACGAAGGACTTCCCGTATATGGAGCAGTTGAAGGAATTGGAGGCATCCACCGCCGCCCGTGCGCCGAAAGGGTTTGAAGAGCAACTGGCACTGATACACAGTCAGGTTTATCCGCCGCATATCTTACAGGTAGGTGAAGAGGCCATCGATGCAGAACTCATTGACATGCAGGGTCAGAAACATCATCTTGCTGAGGTGCTGGGGCAGTCCGACCGATATGTGCTGCTCGACTTTTGGAGTCTGGGATGCGGTCCCTGCCGTATGGCTGAGCCAGAGATGAGAGCGGCATACAAGCAATCGCAAGGGAAGTTGGAAATCGTCGGCATCAATCAGGATAAACTCTCTGCATGGCAAGAGGACAATTTCAGCAAAAGCATCGCCTGGAAGAACTGGAACGACGGCAAGATGGGCAAGGCCGACATTGAAAATAGCTATTGTGATATGAGGGCTATACCCTATTATGTCTTGATTTCGCCCGAAAGGCGCATTATCTGGAAGGGTGCCGGGTATGGTATGGGATGGTTTATGGGTTTGCTTTCCGCCATCAACGGTCCCAAGCAAGACAACACTGCCAACCTCTCACTTACCATCCAGCAAGTGGATGCTGATGCCAGCGGTACCACCGTCAGTTTCCGCTATTATGGTCATAAGAACTTATGGTTCCGCATCGCCAAAGGTTCCTATCTTGAAGCAGATGGTAAGAAATACAAACTGACATCAGCCAACGGCATCACTCCCGACGCAGACATATATCCTCAAGTGAGAGCCACAGAAACCACAGAAGGCTATCTGAGCAACCTCTGCTACACCGACTTCACGCTCACCTTTGAACCCTTCGACACCATCCCGACCTCTTTCGACTTCAAGGAAGGCGACGGCGAGGGTGCCTTCGTCATCCGCAATGTTTCTATAGAATAACAACGATATGCCCCAATTCGTAATTCCGTATGGTTTACGGACAACGCCCCGTCATTACCTACCATCTGGCTGATGCCGCTGAGCAACGCCCCACAATCCCCCAGATTCCAGGAATCGGAGCAGGAAACAGACCCAGCGACCTCGGATTTCTGGAATCCGACCTTGACGGCACACATGATGGTATTGGATTTCAGGAATCCAGACAAGAAAGGATAATAGTGTGATCGGATTTCAGAAATCCAAGTAGGAAACGGACAATATTTGGAACATAAAGAGGTTGAACGAGTTTTTCCCGAGAATAAGACTAAAATAAATAAAAGGTATTCAACTTTCGCAAGCTCTGCTTGCTCAGTATCATTAGAGGTGAGCTTGTGAAACATGCGAAACTTAAATAAAAAAAGTAAAGATGAAGATAGAGATCATGTATGAGGTAAATAAGACTGTAAAATGGTTCTTACCCTTTTACCTTTTTACTCTTTTACCTTTTCTGATGGCCTGTAGTACCACCAAGAAGAGTCGGTCGTCAGAACAGTCTGTCGTCAGCATCGAGTTTAATGCCGATTCTGCTTACGCATTCTGCGCTGCCCAGTGCAGCTTTGGTCCCCGTGCCATGAATAGCGAGGCCCACGAGCAATGTGCCCAATGGATTCAACAGCAGTTCACCCAATACGGTTATCAGATAGAACTACAGATGGCCGACCTGAAAGGCTACGACGGTACCATCCTCAAGAGCACCAATATCATCGCCCATCATCCATCATCCATCATCCCTCAGCCATCTACTCGTATCCTCATCTGCGCCCACTGGGACAGTCGTCCTTGGGCTGATAATGATCCTGAAGAGTCTAATTGGCGCAAACCTGTGATGGCTGCTAATGATGGTGCATCGGGTGTGGCCGTCATGCTCGAACTGGCCCGCTTGCTACAGCACAATGACTCTGCCCGTATGGCTGTCGACTTCATCTGCTTTGATGCTGAAGACTGGGGTGTTCCTCAATGGGAAGAGAGTGTCGATGGCGACACGTGGGCTCTGGGCGCACAATATTGGGCTGCCAGCAGTTTACCCCAACAGGGCAACTATCAATTCGGCATCCTGCTCGATATGGTAGGTGGCCAAGGTGCCAAGTTCTATCGCGAGTCCTATTCCATGCATTATGCCCGCAACATTGTAGAGCGTGTCTGGCAGGCAGCCAATACCGCTGGCTATGGCAGCATCTTCCCATACAAGGACTGTGGTGGCGTGACTGACGACCATTTGCCCGTCAACGAGAAAGCTGGCATTCCTTGCATCGACATCATCAACTACTATCCCGACTGCGACCAGAGTTCATTCGGTCCCACCTGGCATACCGTCAACGACGATATGCAGCATATCGACAAGAATACGCTCAAAGCCGTCGGCCAAACCCTCGTCCAATTAATATTCTCAGAATAATCTTCTCAGTTTTTTTAACGACAACTTTGACATTGCTTCGCCACACTCTGACCATGGTCAGAGAACTTAGGACAACCTATTATATATAACAAATAAAACAAAACAAAATGAACAAGCAAACCATCATCACCGTCCTCCTCGCCCTCGTTGCAATGGCGGGGCATGGACAAGAAATCAAAAAAGTAGCAGCCACGCCCAAAGACTTCATGGAGCACATGGCCTTGTGCGGCTACGAGGTTTACACCTACGACATCTCCTCTTTGCGCGACTCCGTGTCGGGCTTCACCATCGTCATCCGCGAGTACAACCAGCAGGGGATGATTGACGAGAAGAAACTCTACGGTTTCAGGACAAAGACCATGATTTCAGACTTCAACGAGAAAGACCAGCAGGAAATCTATGCGGAGAACGATGCCGACGACATGGAGCGCGGCATCTATCGCCTGGCCAAGACCCTCGCTGTTGGTTTCTCTCCCGTTCAGTCGGACTCCATCGAGACCATCACCCTGCGTTCTTCTCGCTGTGATGCCTCGCCATGGAAACTGACGCTGAAGCCTATTCCCGGAGCACCCCAAACCATTTACCGCTATCAGAAAGCGCCATACCAGCCCACTTCGTTCTCCCTTGACACCTTCATTCCCCTTGTCTTCTACGGTTCTTTCTGGTGGGACGAGCAAGCAAAAGGGTGGCGTTTCTGTGGAGAGACCGAACTGACTGAGGAGAAAGCCAAGACCAGCGCCTACTTCAAATTCTGCCCACACTATTATATCATTGGCGCTGTATTCCATAAATAAAACGAAATGAATATGAACAAGAAAACCATCATCACCATTCTGCTCGCCCTCGTTGGAATGGCGGGGCAGGCAAAGACATTCAAGACCATCAAGAACCCCGTGGCAATGGCCTGCGTGAATGTGGCGAACGGTGAGCTGAAAGCTCGCGAAGTTATCTTCAGAGACACAGCAACCACAGTATATTTCACAATGGAGTACTCCAAGGGACAGAGTTTCCAATTTGTCTCATCATCCTATCTCATGGACGAGGACGGCAACCGCTACCCGTTGCGCTCTGCCGAGGGACTGAAACTCAACACATGGGTGCAGTCACCAGAGAGTGGAATCACCGAGTTTACCATGCATTTCGCGCCATTACCGAAGAAGATACAGATATTCGACTTCATCGAGGGCGACGGCTCTGGGGCATTCAAATTGCTAGGCATCCACGACAAGAAGTACAAAATCAAATTCCCGATGATGCAGGAGCTCGCCGACGCCAACCCGTGGGCGGTGCCCGAGGACTGGTTTAAGACTGACACCATCACTGTAAAAGGCCGCATTGAGGGCTACGACACCGAGAAGTTCGGCTTCACGTCGATGGAATGCTTTTTCCAGAATGTTTTCGAGAAGGATAATGCAACGCAGGTACTTGATATTGCACCCGACGGAACATTCTATAAGAAGTTCCAGGCCGGGAAATACCATTCTTCGCCCGCCCCGGTGAGACCATCGACATCACCGTGCGCAAAGATGCTGGAGACAGGTACGTCTGTGTCTATAACAACGGCAGCAGCAGCGACGCTGCCCGCTGGCTCCGCACACGTGACGAGATTACCGACGTCCTTTTCCCTTTGATGCTCTTCGAAGGCTCTTTTGACGAAGGAAACGTCCTCGCCGACGATATGTGGCAGAACGTGATGTACCGTTTGCAGACCGTGAGTCGCCGCGAGCACTACACGCCTATGGAAATGCAACTGGCTCTGGCCTACGTTCAGACGCGTTTCGCGTATTATTACATGACATACGCCATGAACCGCAGGTATGCACTGATGAAACAGCAGCAGGACGAAAGCGCGGAGTGGCAGAACCTCGCCGACGCGAAGAGCTACTATCATCTGCGCCGTATTGACTTCGACAATCCCCTGCTCTTCGCCAGCAGCGACTTCCCACATCTGCTCAATCGCATCCAGTATGCCCAACCTGCCATGCGAGCCTTATTCAGCACCGCAGGTCAACAGCGGATGGATAATTACTATGCGGTTTTGCGCGAA
>CACWOS010000088.1 GCA_902762565.1 uncultured Prevotellaceae bacterium | reverse complement strand
AAGATTTGTCTGTCCCATATTAGTTGTGTTTTTTCATGGTATTAGACTCCTGTGCGACCAACTACATCGGGTGGCCGCTTCCCGCTTTATTTATATGTTGCAACTATGGTGCTAGGCGAATGCAGACTGAGCTTGCTCATGTATGCTGAGCCGACGCCCATAGTGTATCATTTTAATGATACAAAGTTACAAAAAATAACTGAAACCACCAAATATTTTGGTAACTTTTTTTCGTATTTTTTTGAAACATTTTTCCGAAAGAACCAAAGGTATCGTCCGAAAGAACCAGAAGCCTCGTCCGAAGGAAGCGGAGGCCCCGCGCAAAGGAAGCGGACGGGGTCTCCGATACTTTCGGACAGGGCTAATGGAGTGATGGTTTCGCTTTAGCGTAGTTGCCCTGGCTTGTGCGTTTTATCAGCTGATAGCGGCTAATCAGGTTGCCCAGATAGCGTTGAGCTGTCTTGAGTGGTATGCTAAGCGTCTTAGCTGTTTGCTCAAACTGCTTGGTAGTGAACTCGTCGGGCAGTGCCAAACAAAGTTGTTGCTCACGGGGCTTCATAGGCTGAATAGCCAACTGATTATCGTCGGCAGGACGCAGAAGGGTGGTGTACACGTAGGCTGTATGGGCAACGAGACAGTCGATGATGGTCATGGCCGTCTGGTAGTCGTTGTCGCTACAGATGAAGGCCTGCTGCTGAGTGTCGGCCAGTTGTCCTTGCTCATAGTTGCGCAGGGTGGTCAGCACCATCATCATGCGGAAGGCAACGAGTGCAATGCGTACGATGAAGGCCGCAAAGTCAACGCCGTAGAGTCCAATCTGTTCGGGCAACAGTGGCTTGAAATGCTCGTTGAAGGCCAGCTTTTGTTCGTCAGTAAGCAGTATCTGGATGCGGTTGTCACGGCGACGTACTAGCAGGTCGTACATCTGTTTGACGCTCTCACCGATTTCACGATAACGGTCGGCAGCAGGTTCCTTGCCAGCGAAGGGGTCGCGCCACTCCATGTTGCCTTTGGTGCAATAGAAGAGGTCGCGCGACGAAGTGCCATTCTCGTTCTGCTTGGGCGACAGCAGTTCAATGATCTGCTTGGGCGTACATGTGACGAGCAGTCCCAGTTGTGGTTCCTCGATGATGATGTGCTGCTTGTCTTTGGCTCGCGTACTGGTGATGTCCTCGTGGTGGAAGGCCTGCCTAAGAATATCCGTAAACTGGCCCCATTCCTGGGAAAGCACCTGTGTCAGCGTGTCGGCCTCGGTAGAAAAGACCATCGCACGACCGCCGTCATTGAAGAGGTCTTGCTTGAAGGCTGCTGCCGAAGAATCTGCTGAAATGAAAAGGCTTCGGAATGTCGGTTCTTCCGGCTCGGGGCCTGCGCTGTTGTCGCCTCTTTTGTGCTGGCTTTTCTTGCTCTCCCACTCGGCATGTTGCTCCTTGTATTCGGCCAACTGGGCATAGTACTGCTTCTGCATGTTTCGCTCTATCGGCATCAGCAGGTGCTTGATGTCGTCGATGGCTCCCTTGTGGCTGATGCCGGCCATTCCGAGAATGAAGAGATAGAAGGGAGTATAGACGCGCTTCTCACCGTAGATGCCGTAGACGTTGGGCTGTGCAATGGCCAGCAGGTCGAGGTCTGCCAATATGGTTTTGTCCTTTTCCTCTGCCGACTGTTGCCCCTCCAGTGTGCGCTGAATGGTGACGGGCAAATCGTCGTGGTTGATGTATTGGCTGAAGGTGCGACTGAACGAAAACCTCAAAACCTCAGTTTCCTCACCGCTATATTCCGTTTTTGCACGAGAGGCATCAGAGGACTTTTTATTGGTGTTAATAGTCTGATTATTAGAAGAATGATTGTTTGTAACACCCTCCACAGTCTGCTGATTGTCAGTTTCCGCAGAGCCGTGAGGTTTTTGAGGTTTTGAGGTAAATTCGGTTGAAGGATACTGACGCGAAATGGCCGAGAGGTCGACACCGGCACGCTTAGCCATGTCGTAGAACGTGGCGATGGTGATGCGACCGTCACGCTTTGCCAGGCACTCCTGCCACTTCTTCTCACACTGACCTTCGCGGTACTTCGGGCTTTGACTCGAAACCTGATGGAACAGGTCGCGGCCTTTCGGTCCAAGTTCGGCCAAGGCACAACCGCACTCCCACCAATCTTGATAGCTGTCGGCGATGTTGGCTCCCAGTCTGATCAGTTCTTCAACAGTGGCACGAGCCTTGGCCAGCTCCCCATCTGGTAGGGGAGTGCTGACATCAGGGTTCACAACAGGAGCACTCGCGGTCTGCTGAGGCTCGTTCTTCTTCTCGCTGGCGTTATTCTGTGAGGCCCACGCCATAGGGTCGAAAACATTGTTGTCCATGTCTTTTTATACCTTTTAATTATTATTATATGTAGAATTCGTAGAGGTCGGGACGCAGATATGCGTCGGGATCGTAACTGATGAAGCAGGCATGACTCTCGTTAGCGACGCTGGAGTCAATCTGCTTTTCGCCAAAGCCCAGGCTTAACAGATAGTTACGGATGGCCTTGAACCAAGTGGCATAGTCGCACTTTGTGAGGTCAATCTCGACAAACCACTTCACGCCATGACCGCGAGGCGAGGTGAACATCAGCAGCGTCTTGTCGCCCCAATAAGGGTCGTTCAGCAGAAGCTGTTTCATGTCTTCCGGAGTTACCTTACGCTCCATGGCCTCGCTGTCGTCGTCCAAGTGGTCGATGTCTATACACATCGCCTCTGAATAAGCCGTTCGCGACTTGTCATCGCAATAGCAGAACGTGCCTGACGGCGTGACGTAATCGAAGTTCTTGCCCTTGAACTGGCGCTGAGCTTCCTCGGCAGTCAGTTTGCGCAACCACTCCGTCTTCGTCTTTATACCGACATCGCGGTCAGGGTCAACACCCAGCTGCATCCACTTCATCGTGACGTATAGCCAAACCCAAAACAGGTTGACCACCTTCAGCGGCGCCTTGTTCCAAACAGGAGCCTTGAAAAATGACATCATATACTTATTTGTCATAATACAAACTTTTTTTTAAAACTTTATTCTTGCTGAACCACACTATCATGAGTCGTGCGGTAAGGTTTGTCAGCCTGGCACAACAACAAAATGCACTCAGAGTGGCCTAACTTCTGAGTGCAAAATTCCGAAAAATAAGTGAATGCACAAAAGCATTTCTGCAAACTGAATAAACAGGTGTCATTCAGTATGCAATTCTGAAAAATATTTTGGAAAAACCGAGGTGCTTTAGCCTATCTTAAGCAGGTTCAAACGGACTAATTTTAGTTCCATGGCTTTCATAGAAACTTGAAGAATATTCGCCATTCCTCCCACTACATTGTTATAGCTGTCAAACGTTTCCTGCTGATTTGGACTATAATATAAAGTACCTATATGGTCGCCGTATCTTAATGTAACAAATTGGTGATACAGAATCGCGAATAATTGTTCAACGAGCTGACGTGGCATCAGTAAACATGAAGCAAAGTGATTGGCTTGGCGTTCAAACCATTTCCTGTTACTATTTGTGATAGTTAAGTTTTCAGAAATAGTATCCTCAGTATCGCCGAAAGAAATAATATTCTTTCCAGCCATCAGAGGTGCATGAAGGATAAAATGTCCTAATTCATGAGCCATTGTGAAACGAGACCTCTCATAGCATGATAAGCCTAAATCGTTTAGAGTTACCTTATGGGAAATCAAGTCTATTCGTCCGAGCTGGCTTGCCGGCAATAGCTTCACTTCATGAAATAGTCCTTGACTTTCTGCTATTAAAAAGGGATCTATTTTCATTTCTTTATATAGCCGATAAGGCATGCTTTCAACAAAAGACCGTCCATTTTCTCTTTTCTTTACCAACATTCTGTCTTCGACATACAGGTTCCCTTTAATATCTCTGAGTATCTTCATATACTCATCAACATAAGGTTTCGTCATTTCATCAGCTTTGGCTTCTATGAAATCGAATTTAAGATATGGTGCTTTTAGTTCAAGCTGAGGCTTTACAGGTATCGCATGACGATTAAGCATGTCGGCCAATGAAGTGGTAATATGCCGACCATCCCATATAACCATTGATTCCGTCATGTCCGCTCTTCCCAATAGCATGTCCATATTATTCCTGTCTATGGAATCATCTCCTATTGAACGGGGCAAGACATAGGATTCCCTTGTCATCTCTTTATTCAGGTTAATACGGACATAGCCAATGTCTTTGTCTTCGGCAAGTTTGTAAACATCATGTGTGAGACCATACGTAGATACAATGTAGAGCTTAATATTCCGTCTGCCTTCATATTCACCAAGAAAAGCTTGAAGCCTCATCTTGTCAAGAGGCTCGGATAGACACTCATAGGCCTCAATAGATGACGGTTTGTTCAAGTTGAGAAATTCCTTTTTCTGATACTTCTCAACTGCCATTGTTGGTAATATACCGTCATAATCAGGATTAATGACAATTCTTGAAAAAGGCCAATTGCCAGCATCTTCATTCACAGTGCTCCGAAGATAGGACTCTAAACGTTCAGGAATCGTTGGAATCTTCTCTGAAGAAAAACTTTTAATCTCTTTATTGTCAAATAAGTCCTCTATATCTGAAACAATAGATCTTAGCTGATTAGCGTCCTCCAACTTCTCGAACCTCTTGAGATCATCTATATACTTGCTATGTTCCATACTGGACTTCAACTTGGATGGTGATTCGTTGCTATCCAGTGCTTCTCTACAGAACGTGTAGACCATCTTGGCGAATTTCTCTCTAGACAATGTTTTGTTAATTACACCACGCTTCCAACTAACAAAGCGAACTACTTCCCACAAACCCTTGTCGTGCTGATCGGAAATCCACTTTGCAATGTGATTAGTTATGGCCAGAATCCACTCTACTGCCATATCTGGCTGTTTGAAATAAGCGGCTAATTCTTTATTCCTCTTTTGTACGTTCTTAAAATCTGTGTAGTATGTATCCATTTTATTGCCTGATCGAAAATGAGTGCAAAAATACAAAAAAAATGTCGAAACACAAAATAATGTGTACTTAAAAAACTCCACGAGTCTCACGACGGGTGGAGAGTGCACAGCGGATTGCGCAAGCCACACTTCGCACCTTCAGGTCGAAGACCCTATTGTGCACTTTGACGAACAGAGCCTCCCCCTGCGGAAATGCAGCGGGGAGGCTTTTCTTGCGCGAGGATTAAAAGTTTTGGAAACGGAAGTCCAATCGCGGCTTCCGTTTTTTCGTGGCACGAAAACTGTTGACCCTTCGTGGCGTCAAATCATCGTTTGTGCCCAGTTTGGAATTTCTTCGGTATAGCGT
>CACWOS010000087.1 GCA_902762565.1 uncultured Prevotellaceae bacterium | reverse complement strand
GAACTGTAATTCATATTGCATAGTCTATTTAAATTAAGAATACGCAAAGGTACAGACTTTCTGAAAGGCCTGCAAGGCGTCAAAGCGGATACGCTTACAATAAAGAAGTTTTGAGCGTTAGGTTTTTATGAGGTTTTGTGAGAAAATAACACTGGGAAAAAGAAAAAAGCAAAAACCTCACAGAACCTCACGCATTTTCTCACAGTGTAATCATCAGATAATCTGTCAAATACGAAAAATGTGAGATCGTGAGGTTTTATAGAGCACATATTCAGAAAAACAATGGTGATGAACATAAAACAAATAAAGAAGAAATATACGTGTCTGGACTTTCTTGGGAAACCGGCGAAGAGGACTGCACATGGGTTCCTTTATCATGCCCCATGGCGAGAAGACACCCATCCGTCACTGTCTGTCACCGTCAACGGCAGGGGATGGCACGATATGGCCACAGGTGAACACGGTAGCGTCATAGACCTCGTTATGAGATGCCTGAACACCACCAATGTCAAGCGTGCATGCGAGGAGCTGGAGCGGCAGGCACCCTTATCTTCTTCTTTTTCCCCGTTGATGATATCAGGCGAGGAAAAGAAAAAAGAACAACGCTTCACAAAGTTTGAGGTGGTGAAGCTACAGTCGCCTGGACTGTTCGCCTATCTCCACCACCGGAAGATAGATCTCCAGATAGCTAAACAATTCCTGCAGGAGGCGCGGTACAGTTTCAAGGAGGTGGACGACGATCGGTACTTATACGCGCTGGCATACGTCAACGATAAAGGAGGCTACGAACTACGAAGTAGCATATACAAGGGTGGAACCACACCTAAGACTATTACTACACACTGGCTCGTTGATGGTGCGCCGGTGGTCGTTTTTGAAGGCTTCATGGACATGCTGTCATTCGCTACCCTGTGTGGCAAGGTAAGACACAACTATATCGTTCTGAACAGCACCGTCAATGCCCCTGCAGCCATCGACGTGCTTCGCTCCATCACTGACAAGGTGCTGCTGTGTTTGGATAACGACGAAGCCGGTGATGACACGACCAAGCAGATGTTTGATGTGCTGCCGCTAGCCGTTGACATCAGGAGTCGCTTTGCTCCGGCCAAGGACGTGAACGAGTATCTTGTGAATAAAAAAGTTTGACATATATGGCAAAGAATATCACTTTTAAGAAAGACCAGGATAAGCAGCGTATTGATGAATTGCTGGGTGGGAAGCGTATAAGAAATCGAATGCCAGATAAGGTGAAGGGGAAATGTGCCCCAATGGTGCTTTGGGCTATCGAATACCTGGTCAAACTCATCGAAGGGGGAGTTGACAACCTACAGTCGGAACTGTTTGCCGGTACATCCGAGGAAACAGAAGTCATGACTTTTGATAATCAACAATTAAAGCTCGAAAATGAGCAGCTCCAGAAAAAAGTCATGACCTTAGAAGCTCGCAACAAAGAACTCACCGAACTTGCTGACGGTTATGTGGAAACCATAAATATGCTCCTAAAAAAGTCATGACTTTCTGAAAAGGAGGCCTCATAAAAAAGTCGCACGTTGTTTTTTTTCCCCATATTTCTCTTGATTACGGGCATTTAAGATTTTTAAAATCGTAAATGTGTTAAATCAAGAGGAAACTTTATCAAAGTTAGGCCTTGCCTTTTCATATATCTAACTTTGCTGCATCGGAAAGACTCGGAGAAATCTGAACGAGACACGAAGTGATTGCCAGTAGTATCATCCGATGTGGTTTTTTGCAAAAATCCCCTCTGCTGAAGAACTGGCTTTGCTCACTGGATCGCAAAGGGAAGTGCTCGGAGCCTCGCACTTTAAATAATTAAAAGTTAGTAGAATGAACAAGACAGTATACAAGGAAGACCTGGACCTCGGCACCATCCAGCTCGAAAAAGTTTACCCAGGGAAGGCATACGTCCGACATGGGGGCAGACAGTGGCGCCTCGTTCATCACAAGAACGGAACCGAGACAGCTAAATCCTCCATCGTCTGGAAGGAGGAAACCGTTATCCGGGTATGGCTGGAGTGCATTGTGAATACCGATGAGGTAGATGTAAGACAGACATATGAGTTGCACATTTTAATGGATGGCGGAGAGTTGCTCGACATCAATCTGACTGCCAAGCAATATGCCCGCCTGGCAGAGTACAAGTATACCAAGCCAGCCATCGATCTGGTGACCAGAATCCTGAAGAAGGACGGGAAAGGGTTACTCATCAAGAAGGTGCCGGCCGTTAAGATATACACTGTTCGTGCGCATCGGAAAGTATCGGACATGATAGGGGGGAATAGTAAAAAATGCGGACTTTCTGAAAGTGAATATATCGAACGCTGCTGTGCTGGAATATCGCCAAGGCTGGCACTCAATGATGAGGAAAAAGCAATCCTGAAGGAGTTCGCCAAAGGTCGCCAAGATTTCCAATTCTTCTTCAATATGCTCTCCGTCTGGCGTGAAGGGAAGAGCCGAGAACAGATAGCCGATGCCGTAATCATGGGCGAGAAGTTCTTGCCGCTCAGGAAGCGCCTGGCAGCAATCATGCAAGACTGGGATAAAATCCTGGGTAAATTGTTGAACCGCCAAATCGAAGACAAATGATAATCAAGATACATACCATAGATTCCGGCCACGGTGCCGCTGCCCTAAACTACGCCATGGATAAGCGGACCGTAGTTAAAGCGATTGTTGACGGCAAGGAAATAGAAAAAGTCATAAAGCCCATCTTTGTCAGTGCCAGGAACCTTGATGTGAATCCACTGACGGGAGAACCGACATCGGCTATCGATGTTTATCATCAAATGCGCTTGCAGGAGGCGGCATCGACTCACAAGATGGATGAACCTATCTTCCGATTGGAGTTGCGCCCTCCAGTTGAGGAATGCCGCAACTGGACTGCATCACAATGGGAACAGTTCGACCGCGACTGTGAAAAAGCCATCCAGTCAGTGACAAAAGTCCCTGTTCGTAACAGGGAAACTGGTAAGATAGAAATGAAGGCCGTTCGTCCTATCGACCTGTCCAACGCCCAAGTGCTGACAACAAGACACGTCGACAACGACCCGCACCTTCATAAGATTATCAACCGACATATGGTGGACGGCAATGCTCTGAGTTCGCATTACTGCGAGCTTGTTGGCATAGTTGCCGCCAACCAAATAGCCGAGAAATATGGCTGGACGCGAGCCGACAAGCGTCAGAACCAGCGCAAAGAACGTATCAATACCGATGCCGATGAAGTCCTAAAGTCAATGAAGAAATATAATATCGAGTATTTCTTCATGGGTATGCGTATGAAGGGATGGACGGTTGATCCGAAGTACGACCGAAACGGCAACGCAGTCCGTTATCGCATCGGTGAGACCCCGAAAGGATCTGACAGGGTAGTCATGTATGGCGCGTCAGAACTGGGGCGTGGTCGTCGTCTCATGGCGAGCAAGCTCTATGGTACATGGCTGCAGCTTCATCCAGAGGCAAGGCAGGCAATACAGCAATTTAATCCTAAGTCATTCACACCAATTCAGCAGTTCAAGAGTAAAGAGCAGATGGAGGAAGAGCAGATGCATGAACTGTACCGTCGTCTGAAGGCTGAGAAAGATAAAAGAGAAATAGAGAAGAAAGAAAAAGCCTCTCAGCGGACAGAACAGCAAAGCATTCCTACCAAAGGAGTGGAAGAACGGAAAGAATCTATACGTCATGGTCTGAAGTCTATAAAGAACATAATTGTTTCCTCTCGCACTGTGTTCCATCTGCGCGACATCGAGGATATCTTGCCGGAAGCGATTGCTGCCAAGGCAATAAATGACGGGAGTCAACAAAGTGACTGGTGCAGTACTGAAGGACTTGAAGCTGCTGCCAGGTCCCTTGTTGATATGATAGAAATGACCGCAGAACAGGCAACAATGGTAATGGAAGGTATGTTGGTTGCTATTGCCGACATGGTGCTACCTCCCGTCTCACAGTCTGCAGGTACTGGTGGTGGCAATAACGACTTGCCAAAGAAAAAGGATGATGACTGGAAATGGTGGAAAAATAACGGATTTACCAACAAGCAGCGTCGAGGAATACAAAGATAATATTATATATAATTAATTGTATAGGATATGGCAAAGTACTTGGATGAACAGGATGAGCAACTGGAACAGCTGACTCAGGATCAACTGCAGAATCAGGCCGCTGTGCAAAATGAGAATGAGATGACGGAAGAGCAACAGTCAGGGAATAATCCCGTATCGGTAAGAATTGCTGTCTGGTTTAAGAAAAGATGGCAGCTCATGGTTAAATGGTGGAAGGTGCGTCAAGAAGCTGAGAAACCGGAGGTGGAAGAGCATGTCCCATACACCGACCTCTCAGATGTTGACGCAAGGATTGATGCCGTCCGCACTATGAAGGATTTGCAGACGGTTATTGATGACTATGAGAAGGTCATAAGTGCCAATAAGGGTATGATAACCAATGTCAAAGGTATGTACGCATCAAAGGTTGAATACATCAATAGAGTTTCCAACATCAATGAGAATGTTGGGCATCAGGCATTGGTGGAAATCAATACTGCAGTTGACAAGGCTCTGATAAATGTTATCAAGAACATCTATGAAATGCCACTGATGCAGCGTTATATCGAGACAAAGCTACCGAAGCCTGTCGTGGAGCAGCCGAAGCCTACGATGAAACCTGAAAAGCTGAAAAGGAACATCTGGCAGGTTATCTCACATCTTGCTACCTTCTGCATGGCCATTATCACCATCCTTGCCGTCTGGCAATGTTCCAGTGCCAGGAATAAATGGAAAGCTGAGGGCAAGATAGAAGGGAAAACAGAACTTGCCAAGGTGGCACAGGCAAAGATTGACAGTTTAAAACATGTCATCGTCAACGAGCGTAGCAAAAGGGGTGGTACTGCGAAAAGAGGAAACTACTATATTGACAGCAAGGCCACAGTTCAAAGCATCTTTAATTCCATGGATGATGTTAATCGAATTAAAGCTGAGAACAAGAGACTCCGCAAAAGGAATCAGGAAATAAATGTTGCGTTTAGCTCGCTCGATGCTGATTATGAGACGCTAAGACAGAAAGCGAACAGCTATGCTAAAGCTTTCGAACAGGAGGTTGGCATCAAGCGAGCCGCTGCAAAGAAGATAGTTCAAGTGCCGAAGCGCTCTGGCAGTGGTGGAGTGTTCTATACTATCCAAGACAAAAAGGACCCCAATTCACATTCTCCCGCTGATTGGGAGTGAGCTGTTTGTGTAAAGAAATCTGTCGAAATGAGCATTTTACCATTACTTTGACCGCCGTTCGCTATGCGCGGTTGACAGTATTCATCAATTATGAATTGAGATAAGATGCAGGAAAACAATCT
>CACWOS010000086.1 GCA_902762565.1 uncultured Prevotellaceae bacterium | reverse complement strand
CAAGTCAAAGAACAACAATTCGCACAATGCGAAGACGTACAACAAGTACTATGCCAAGCCCGTCTACGACGAGAAGTTCATCGAGACCGACGAGATTGCGGACTTCATCCAGACGCAGGCCACGCTGAAGCGTAGTGACATCAAGGCTGCCCTGGACGAGCTGGGCGCCGCCATGAAGCACTTCATGGAGATGGGTCAGAAGATCCGCCTGGCAGGCATCGGCATCTTCAAGGTCGGCTTCTCGAGCATCGGTGTCACAAAGGAAGAGGACTGCACGGCCAACACCATCACTCGCCGTCGCGTGCTGTTCCAGCCGGAGACAGAGCGCATCGTAGTAGGCCAGACCGTGAACACGCGTGGTGAGGTGAAGCAGAAGTATGTCAACACCAAGACGCTGCTGAAGGACGTCGTCTTCGAGGAGGCCCACGGTCTCATGGCCGGCAGCAGTACCGGCACAAACGGTGGCAACAGCGGCGGTCCCCTGCCCGTAGGTGGTGATACGGAAGTGGAGCCGAACGACGGAGATTAAAGAGTGCGCCTTAAGGGCGCAACTCTTTAAATTGAGAATTGAAATTTGAAGTTTGAAATTTATGATTTGATAAGTGAGAAGAGTTATGAAGAAGGAGACATGGAGAACGATAGCACAGGTAATCATATCGATCCTGACAGCAGCGCTGACGGCGCTGGGAACAGCATCGTGTAGAGCTTAGTAGATTGAACTATGAGAGCAATAACACTGATTATTATTCACTGCAGCGCTGTACGGCCCGACCAGACATCGTCCGCCGCTCAGATAGATTCGTGGCACCGCCAGCGAGGCTTCAAGTTCGGCATCGGCTACCATTACGTCATCCGTCGTAACGGAGAGATTGAGCCCGGCAGACCTGAATGGATGATTGGCGCCCACTGCCATGTAAAAGGCCAGAACCACAACAAATACTCGATAGGCGTATGCTACGAGGGTGGTCTGGACATCCGCGGTCAACCCGCCGACACGCGGACGGCTGAGCAGAAGGCTGCGATGCGACAGTTGCTGGAAGACCTGCACCGGCGTTACCCCCGCGCCGTGATCGTCGGTCACCACGACCTGAACCCCCACAAGGACTGCCCGTGTTTCGATGCAGTAAACGAATATAAAGACCTGCAGCCTAAGTAAAATAAGAGGGTGTGTCAAAATGAAGTGAACCCCGAAAGTTTTTTGTCTAACTTTCGGGGTTCACTTCATTTTGACACACCCTCTTATTGTTGATAGAAGGATCTTAGTTCTGGAAGCCTGCGTCAGGTGAGGCTTACCATATTCTTACCCGTTCATCTACCTTGCGGAAGAGCTTGTCGCCCTCTTTCACGCCGAACAGGTCGTACCAGTCGTCGGTGTTTGAGCAGACGCCGTTGACGCGCTCGCGGGCAAGGGAGTGCACGTCCCTTGCGTCTGGGTCGACAGTACGGTCATGGGCCCAAATAGCACTGTATTTGGCGTGCCAGAGCCAGGCGTAAGCGAGATAGAAGCGACGGCGCTGCAGGTCGAACTGCTCACGCTCGGCAGAGTTGAAGCAAGCTTCACTCTGCTCTCACTTATTCGCAGCCTTGAATTCACGGAATTTCTTGAGAAGTTCATCGTGGGCCTGGTCGTTCAGGAACCAAAGGTGGGCACTGCCATCTTTAATCAGCAGATGTCTCGGGTCGTTTGATTTTTGAATGAAACTGAATTCCAGACTAGAGTACTTTTCCACCTCTTCATCGGGTATGACGGTGAAGTGGAAATCGCCGTCGCAAAGAATCATGTTATCGCCCTCGTAAGCCGACCTCTCAGCTTCGGTGCGTAATAGACCTGGCACCATCCAATTCACCAGCGGACGTTCAATGTTCCAGTCCTTAGACTGAACAACGAGATACGTCTTACCCTCATGATGAATCATTGGCATGGCATGTCTGAAGCGTATGGTCATATCGGCAATGACCTGCTCTAAAGCCCATGACTGTACGATATTGGCTTCCATCATATTCTCTATGCGCTTGTCCTGTGGAGCCATGTCGTTAGAAACGAAGGCATCCAAAATCATGGGATATGCACGTAAGGGCTGATGGGTACCCAGCAAAAAATAGCCAAAAGTCAGTTTGGCGCCGTTGGTCAATGGGTCATAACGGCCTAACTCTTCCTGAAAAGCGTCTACGGCCATCTGCATATACTTGTCGCAGTTAGCCCAGTCCTGCTTCGCCATATAAATAAGACCAAGTGCGTTGCTCGACAGTCCTTTCAGCGTATCCTGAGGCGCAGGATGCTCCTGGGCAATCTTTAAAGCACGGTTGGCATAGCTTATGGCACGGTCAAAATCTTTTTTCTCGCCCAACACATCGGCGATACACGCCGTGGCAGCCTCATACTGCATCTTGCCGTTCTTTGGGTTCTTGTCGGCCAGTTTGGTTTTCTGCTCAGCCAGTTTCAACGCATCTTCCATCGCGTTCTGAGCATTCACTACTGTTGTCATTGCGCAGCATAGGACGGCTGCGAGCGTCATCAAAATCTTTTTCATTGTTGTTTATGTTTAAATGGTGATTATTGTGCGTTAATTGGTCCGCCGCCACCGCTGGTGGGATTGCCCCAGGGCAGGCCGGTGTTGATGCGGAGGAAGTTGCCCCAGCCGGTCAGTTTGTGGAATGTACACTGCTCGTAGCCTTCGCCGATGTTGCATTTCCAGTTCCAGGGATTGCCAGCAGCACCTGTGTAGTCAAAATTGTAGAAGGCCTGATGAAAAAGGCAGACGCTGAGGCTGTAGTGATCGAGGTGCTGTACGCTCCAGCTGATGTCGGCACGTTGGAGGATGGCTCGGCCGAAGGCCTGCTTCATGTCCTGTGCGATGGCCTTCAGTTCAGCATCGCCAGTGTTGGCGGCCAGTTTGTCGGCGTAGTCCTGAAGGTCGAAGAAGGGAGATGCCCACGACAAATCGACATCGTCGAAGGGCGAATTGAAGCGATAAACCTGCGTGGTGGCGAGGTCGATGGCTTCCTTTTGCGTGGGATAGAGGGCAATGAGACGGTCGGCCAGTCGACGGGTTGCATCGATGATGCCGTCCAGTTCGCTGGTGCGCAGCAGCTTGAAGTCGCCGTTGACAGATTTGCCCTCATCATGGCTGTAACATTCTTGCCATGCGGGGGTGACGTCGCCCAGCATGTAGGCGAAAGCTTCCTCCACGTCGTCCTTTTCGATGAGACCTCTGATGAAAGCTGGCAACACGGTGTAGTCGCTATTGAGCAAGTGGGCAGAGCAGGCGATGTACTCTGCCACGTCACGCAGTTCGGTGAGTGTCTCCATGTTGCCCATCAGACAGTTGTGGAAGAAGATGCCCTTCAGCGGGGCGCGGCCCGTGGCCTTGATAGCCTGTGAGAGTTCGTACATGTCCAGTTTCTCGCCGTCGTTCCACTCGTCACCAATGACGCCGCGTGTGGCATCGGTATTCTCGTGGTACTTGCCAGGGATGTCAACTGTGGGCTCGAAGCCGTTGCCATGTCCCCAGACGGTGAAGATGTACTCCTCGGCAGGACAGAAGAGGCTGCTGAACTCGATGAACTGATGGATGGTGTTAGGGTCGTAGAGTTTGGTGGCGATAGCCTCAGTGTGCAAGTTCAGTTTGTTCATACCCTCCTCATGCAAACGATCGAGGTCGGTCTCGCTGTTCAGCTCAAACCACACCACATCGCCGTCGTCGGTAAACTCACCGCTGGTATTCTGACCGTACTTGTAGAGGACAGCCACGCGGACCTTGGTAGAATCCTTCAGGTAGGGCCTGACTGCCTTCCATAAGTCTTGCTCAATGATGTTGTCCATCTTGCCGCCGGCGTTGCCATAAACGAAGATGGTATACCGGGCCTGGAGGCCGGGCACCGACAGCAGTTTCCGCTTGCTCCACTCGTCGAACTGGGTGGCTTGGGCTGCATCGGCCTTGTCGAAGGTCATCACGCTGCCGCCCTCATAGCCTATCGCCAGCTTGCCATCCGCAGTCTGATACGTCCAGTCCCAAGGGCCGTCTTCCATCTTAGTAACCAGTTTGCCGTCTTCGGCAGTATAGGTGAATGGCTGATGTTGAATGGCAACAGGCTCCTCACCTGCTAAGAAGTACGTGTCACACACGCCTGTACCGTCGCTGTTGAACGTCCACACGTTCCACGCCTTGCCGTAGTTCCAAAGGGAAAAGGTTTTGCCCGAAAGGTCGCAGACCCATGTACCCACCAAGGCCTTGGGGTCTGTCGGATTCGTCGTCGGGTTATCGACGTTGTCGGTGCATGCTGTGAAGACCAGTACCATGATGGCCATCGTCATCAGAAAGGGAATCTTTTTCATTTTTACTTGTTATAAAGTTTGTCTTCTCGATTTCGTCTGCAAAAGTAGTCTGTCTTCAGGAAATAAAAGTCCCACGGTAGGAAAAAAGAGTCTCAAAACGGGAAAAAGTAAGCCTGACAACTTCTGCCAGGCTTACTTTTATCGATGAAATGGGCGATTTTATTTCCTTGCTGCTCGGCGATAATCTGAATCAGTGCTACGGGGTCTTTCGTGGTGGCTAACAAGTGAGTAGCATACCGCAGACGATACTCATTGAGGAAACCGTTAACGCTTTTGCCATTAGTACAAGCACTGATGGCATCGGTGATGTAGTGTTCGTTGGTGCCGAGAAGCTGAGCCAGACGACTGCGGTCAAGGTCGGCATCGGTGTAGATGCGGTCTGACGAGTCTATGAGGTCGCAGATACGACGGAAGAGCTGCTGCTCGGTAGTGAGCACATCCTCCGGCTCTGCTTTCAACTGTTCGATGGCTTGCTGCTCCTCGCGTTCGCGCTGTTCTATCTCAGCCAGCAGTCGTCGGTTTTTCGCGAGGAGTGCCTTGTTATATTGATGAGAACGCCATAGGAAATAGACGATGAGGATGATGATAATGAAGGCAGCAACGGATATGATGCGGTGCAGGGAAACAGAGAATTGCAGATCTTTTAATTGCAGATCTCGTTCATGTGTCTGATAGATGACAGCCAGCTCCATGGACTTATCGCGACGTTCCCACAACTTGGCCGAATCGAGTGCAGTAATTATACGGGTAGCTACAGCCAGGGCAGAATCGCGCTTGTCAGCACCCAGAAGGGCTTCAAACCTCAGCTTTACAAACCCCTGCAGGTTCTCAACGTTGTATTTCATGCCTCTCTTGTGGAGCAGAGGCTCTATTTCTTCGGAATTGGCTACAGCCTCGTCGAAACGATGTGCTATGTTAAGATACGTCACCGAATTTGCCCGTCCTACTGGTGTGTTGTAAAGGGGATTCTTCTGGTATTCCTCGTAAGCCTTAGCGGCCTCATCGTGACGACCGTCAATTTCGAGAAAAATAGATTTTATAGCTAACAGCTGCAACTGAATATAAGGATGATTCACATCCATCTCCTCAGGATGCTTCGCTAAATTATCCAGGATTTTTTCAATGTATGCAACCCACACCCTGCCACGCTCATATTGGAACATATTACAATATCCAATCATAGCATCAACGGCTATCTTCAGACGATACGTTTTCAATTCCTTCAAACTTTCATGACTATGTGTAGGGTCAGAAATATAGCTATCAGCAAGAGAGAGCGCTCGTTTCAGATATTCCTCGGCTTGGTCGTAACGCTCCAGAAAAATGTTACATCGGGCCATATTGCTGAGCGTCTGTACAAAGCTCGACAGAAGCAGCTCATGGCTATTAATGTAATCCATGTCGGCATCGTTTATATGCCGCTGACCCTTGCGCAGGGCTAAATCATAATGCAGGTTTGTGACGTCCTTATCAATATCGAGCCCTTGAACCATGAAATAGAAGAAGCGGTCCTGCTCTGTCTCCACCTTGCGAGCCAAGGCTGAGTCGATGATTGCCATAGCATGTTTAGGATTGTGATGATACATGACACATGCCACATAGTAATCGCCGGTAATATCGCCTATCACACCTTTATCCTTCAGGCTATCGACCAAATGACATATCGATACGGTATCATGGACTGTACTCAAAGAACTATCTATCTCGGTTGGGTTGAAATCACGATTAGGCGAGGTCTTGCCACACGACAATATCACCAACACAGTAGCCAATAGCACCCCCGGCAGGAGTTTCTGGATAAGGTAAAATGTCTGTTTCATCCGTTTGCTTATCTAAATATGCATGCAAAGGTACAAAATTTTATTGAAACACAAGGATACAAGCAAAAGAATCCTAAAAAGAAGGATATCGTTGTATAAGTTGAGCAAAAACTCACGGGGAGTATGTTCGAACAGGCTCCCCGTGAGTATGTTTAAAGATTGCCCTAGGGCAGGTGTTTTAATTCATTCTTCGCCCATGGTATTACTTTGGGGCATGGGCAACTCAAAGTTCAAGTCTTTCGGACAGAACAAGTTGGGATGCTGGTTGTTTAGGCGCAGCCAGCGGCTCCAACCTACGGCTTTGTCGAAGACCAATTGCTCGTAGGTGTCGGCCAGCGTGGAACCCCAGGGGAAAGGACTACCGGCGGCTTCCATACTGTAGTATTGCGGATCATCCGTCGGCTTTAGGTTGAATCCGTATATCTCACCGTTGTCGGTATATATGTCCAAAGCGTATGGTATCTGGGCGCCGGTCTGCTGGTCTGTTTGCCAAAAAGCGATTGAATAGGAACCTTGGAAGCCGAGTAGCACGCTATAGTCCACCATATAGTTGTGGGCGGTGAGGTACTTGCTGAAGTACTGTCCCACGATGCAGTTGTTGAAAGCCTGCTTCATCTGGTTGTTGAACGCTTCACCATAGACCTCTGGCAGTGCGTTGACGATAGACTTGACGTATTTGATAGCATCATAGTTGGGCTGGTTCAGCTGCACCTTGACGGCACTGGCTGTACAATTATCAATGGCCTGACGTTGGGCATCGGTGCCGTTCTGGTACGTATCGCAGAGACGGTCGGTGAACTCGCGGAGCATCTCGCCCAAATGTGCGATGGCGGAAGTGCGGGTGACGGTCATATCAGTATATAGCGGCACGGTCTCGTCTGCTTGGATTGCCTCGTCCCAGCTTGCCACGCAGGCCTTGCAGTAGTCGTCCAGTGCCTGTTCGATGTTTACCGAGGGCTGACCCAAGAGTTTGGGCAGCATTCTGTAGGCACCGTCAATCGAGGGCTTCGAGTATGTAGGTGCGATGACATAGTCGCAGAGATCCTGCAGTTCGAACTGGTACTCCAGACAGTTCATCAGACAAGCATCCATGAAGAGCGTCTCTATATGGACATCGGCCTGACGGATGGCGCGGGTGAAGCTCTTGACGGTGAAATGCTTGAAGTTGCGTCCATCGTCATATACCAAGCCGCGGGTGTTGGCTTCGCCACTTTCTGGCAAATCGCCATTAGGCATGTAGCCGCCGCCATGGTCATGCACAATAAGCATGTACTTCTTTGCGGGACAGGCTTTGGCCGCCCAGTTGATGAAATTCATCAGCGAGTCGGCACAGGTGTGGTCGGCATTGTCGGCTCCGTAGATGTTGGAACGCGAATAGACCTGCTCCTGGAATGACTTTGAGGGATCTACGATCCAGCGGGCGGTCTTGCCGCCAAACTCTTGGCAGGTATTATCGTCGTAACCACCCTGGGCTTTCATGTTCTCGGCAGTAGAGAACTTGTACTGTACCACCACGTTAGCATGCTTGTATGCCTCTTCGCCAGCATGGTAGAAGTCTCCTATCTTTGACAGGTAATAATACTCTCTGTTACCGCCGCCGTGTCCGTAGTACATGATGGTGTACTCAGCCAGTTCTTTCTCCGGTTCGGGGGGAGTCACGGGGTTGTCGTCGTTGTCACTGGTACAGGCGGTGAACACCGTTGTTGTCATTGCGCAGCAAAGGGCGGCTGCTAGTGTCATTAAAATCTTTTTCATTGTCTTTTTTTTGAATTAATGATTTACCATATTGCTTATTACAAAATTCCTGCTTTACGCATCTTCTGACGCTGCTCTTCGTTCTGACGGATGAAGCGCTCGATGAAGACGTTTTGGTCGCCGATACGCCAACGCTGGTATATAATAATGACTACAAGTACCAGCACCACCACAATAAGGGTGGCAGTAAGGGCAACTGTGATGACAAGTGTTGTATCCATAAGCAACAGGATAAAAAATATCAGTCGATGGAGATGACTTTGAGTTTTTCGCCAGCGTCAAGGGCAGCTTTGATGTCCTTACCACCACTCTGCACCTTGCAACGGCTGATATCATCGCCCTCCACGGCCTCAATCTTCAGTTTGCCTATCTGCGACTTAGCCTCGTGCCCGGCGACGGTCTTAACGGTATAGACACCCATGTGAAGGCCCTCGAAAGCTCCCTCGCTGCTGCCTAGGTCAATATAGACCTCCTTTTGCTTGTCCTTCTTGGCAGCAGCACCCTCGATAATGTTGGCCTGTAGCGGGCTGTACTTGTTGAGCCAATCGGTGATGCGGTTTGAGAGACGACCGATGGCATCGCGGACAGCCTTGTCAGAATCAGAGTACGAAGAACTGCCCATGCCCGAGCCACTGAACGTCGGATTGGCAACCACCTCGCCCGTCTTCGCGTCCTTCAGCGTAAGCATCGCCTCAACGATACCTTTGTATGAGGTAGTAATCTGTGTCTTGCCGTCCTTGTCCTTCCATGTGCGGCTGTCCGACTTCGCCTGAATGTTGGTGATGACGGCATCGACCATAAGGTTGCCTTCTTCCACGACATCACCCAGTTGCAGCAGCCCGTTGTTGTAACGATAGCGGTGGGCACCGGAGAGTCCCTTGATGATGGCATTCTTCACGTCCTCCTCGTACTTGGTGGCCTGCACTTCGGTCTTGCCTGTCAGCACGCCAGAGAGCACCTTGCCGACGGCATCGCCCGCCGACATCTTCTCGTTGTGGTGGGCGTACTGCACGTTACCAAGCGTGATGCGGTACGTCCGGTTCCTGTTCGTCTGAACATCTTGTGCCGAAATAGTGATTGCGCAGCAAAGGATGGCTGCTAGTGTCGTTAAAATCTTTTTCATATTTTAAAAACGGTTTATATTATCGAATTCGTCTGCAAAAGTAGTCTGTCTTCAGGAAATAACAGTCCCACGATAGGAAAAAAGAGTCTCAAAACGGGAAAAAGTAAGCGTGACAGAAATTGCCAGGCTTACTTTTCCCGATGAAATGGGCGATTTTTGTTCGGCAATCAGTGCAATAGAGTACCTACATACAGGATTGTCGCAATGCTGTCTTTATTTTTTCAGGTTCACAGAAGCACATGATGAGCGAAATGTTCTCTTCACCAGCTCGCCCATTCTATCAAAGCACCTCCATGATGTTTTTGAAACCAGTGGCGCTGTCTGAATACGAGATTTTTGCTAAATACCATTTCGAGAAAGCTCACAAGCAAATTGCAGCAGGTGTGGTGGAAAGTATCTACGACCTCTTTGAGGGTACAACATGGTATATCCAGAAGGTTCTAAATCAACTCTTTGCTACCTTTGACAGCATTTCAAAAGATGATGTTGATAGAGCAGTAAGACAGATTATCTTGCAAAATGAGGAAGCATATAAGGACACTCTTTTCCAATTGACACTCAGACAGCGCGACTTGTTAGTTGCCATTGGCCGTGAGGGAAAGGCTACTCAAATAACGGGAATGGCGTTTGTTAAGCGCTACCATCTCTCATCTGCAAGCAGTGTACAAAAAGCAGCGCAGATATTGGTAGATAAACAACTCGTCACCCAGCAACAAGGAGTTTATGAAGTATATGACAAATTCCTTGCTGAATGGATTCGTACACAATTACTATGTTTGCAACATGAAGAGTTACCACTGAGCGTTGAAGGTGTGCTGAAGAAGGTTTCGTTTTGATGACGATGATGAACCTCTCCGCTA
>CACWOS010000085.1 GCA_902762565.1 uncultured Prevotellaceae bacterium | reverse complement strand
AAGCCCTGGCTGGTCCACACTGAAAATCAGCAACTTACGAGAAATCGAAGGTTGCTGATTTCTCTTTTTGCGAACAATTTGCGAACAAAATGATATTTCATGGAACTTTGTGCATACCTTCCAAAGGCTCTGGTATCTGCATTTTGTTCGCAAAATCCTCGATTTTGTTCGCAAAATATGTGACTCCTATATTATTAAATAGGTGATAATAGCAAAAAAAACTAAATTTCTGTGCATTTATTCATAGAAAATTTGTACCTTTGCCATCGTGATTCGTATGAGTCACGAATCTTTATTGCTCAATTATCCTGCCGAACTTGCACCTCGAAAGGGATTTAACGAGCAAAACCAAGTACACATTGGAGCTGCGCTTCATGCGCAGACTTCATTCCATAGTGTATTTGGGGCTGTGCAAGGCCTGGCAGGATATATGGACTGGGCCTGCGCTTTCTTTATGCCCATATTGATTGTGTTTGGCGTCCTCTGTATGTTAGAAAGTTGAGTTAAACGAACTTATTTTATTTTTTTTATTAAACCCTTTAAAGTTTATACAACTATGGAAGTAAAAAAGAAATTTGAGAAGCCTCAGATGGAGGTGGTTAAGTTGAAGCCAGCTTACATGGTCAGCGCGTGTTCCAATAATTATGACCCGGACCCCGGCTGTCCAGGTGATAATTCTTAGCCTGAAATAATGACGGTAGCGATTTGAACTGACTACCTTTGCAATCCAAAAGTAAATCAGTCATTAGATGAATACCGGAGAATGTATCTTCGCTCTGTTCATTGCCATCCATGCTTTTAGGCTAAAACTTAGGATTTGCCTCCGGAGGTTCGTGCTCCGTAGATTTCCGCAAGCAAGCGAAGTTCTACTGAGCACGAATTCTTCGGTGGCTGTAAGGAAAGACAAGGTAAAGAAACAATGCAAGTCATTATACCGACAACCTCATTGGTTGAACAAATTGTAGGCAGACAGAAACGCGCTGAAGGTCAGAGCTACAGGCTGATGACCTATGTGGTGCAGCAGCCCGTCGCCGACGGCGTGCTGCTATACAACACCCTTACCTGCTCGCTCGTGCTGCTGACACCCGACGAGGCTGCCGACATCACGATGCAGCAGGAACTGATAGACCGCTGGTTCTTAGTGCCGCAGGCGCACGATGACCAGAAGCTCTGCCGCCAGATTCGCCAGATGGCAGCGCTACTCAAGCCCGCCGCCAAGACAATCACCAGCTACACCATCCTCACCACTACGGGCTGCAACGCCCGCTGCTTCTACTGCTATGAGAAGGGTACGAAGCCCGTCACCATGACCGCTGAGACTGCCGACAAGGTGGTGCGCTACATCGTGAAGCATCGTGGCGACGAGAAAGTCCAAATCAGTTGGTTCGGCGGCGAGCCGTTGGTCAATGCCAAGGTCATCGACCAGATATGCACGGAACTCCGTGAGCAGGGCGTGCCATTCCGCTCGACGATGGTTTCCAACGGCTACCTGTTCGATGCCGACAAGGTGCAGCGTGCCCGGGATTTGTGGCAGTTGCACCAGGTGCAGATTACCCTCGACGGCACGGAGCAAACCTACAACCGCGTGAAAGCCTACGTCTATCATGGCGTGAATGCCTTCGAGCGCGTGCTGCAAAACATCGCCATGCTGACCGCTGCCGGCATCCGTGTATCCATTCGCCTGAACGTCGATAAACATAACGTCAGTGAGATGGCAGAATTGGTGGAACTGCTGCACCAGCGCTTCGGCACCAACGAGCATCTATCCATCTATTCCCATGAGCTGTTTGTGGAGCGCACGCCGGAAGATGAAGCCGAACTCTTTGCGCTGCAGATGCAATTGGCGCAGCAGACAGCGGCGTGTGGCTACAAAAACCACAAACGGGGATTGCAGAAGGACATCAGCCTGAATCATTGCATGGCTGATGGCGACGGAAGCGTAGTGATTGCTCCTGACGGCCACCTCAGCAAATGCGAGCACTACATCGACAGCAATTTCTTCGGTCACATTGACAGCGAGGAGCACGACGAGGCTATTCTCCGCAAGTTCAAGGAGCGCCGTGCCGACATTGATGCTTGCGCCACCTGCTTCTGCTATCCCCAGTGTATTCGGCTCACGATGTGCGAACCTGAACCAACTATATGTACACCAGGAAAACAGCAGTATCGTTTGTCCGCAATGAGGGAGACTATGAAATACGAATATGAGCGCTATCTGCACAAAAAGAATAAAGAGCAAGACGATGAAACTGAAATATGACATAGCCATCCAAGAGGTGGCAGACAAGTTCGTAGCCGTTGCCAAGAACGGCGAGACGGAGGAAGTGGAAAAGGTGTTCACCCTGAACGAGACGGGCGTCATCATCCTGCGTGCCTTGATGGAGGGTGCCGACACCCCCGCCATCGTCAGCCAACTATTGGCGGAATACGACGTAACACCGCAGGAAGCAGAAGCGGAGGTGAACGCATTCATCGACATGCTGAAGGAAAACGGTATAGCACAGATATGATGACAAGACACTACAAGGTGGCGGGACATACGTTTGCCGTCAGCGGCAGCAATGAACTCTTTGAACAGATGGAGAACTATGAGCCGTTCAGATGTGAAGGCGGTGAGCCGCTGTTTACGTTGACGGAATGTAGCGGTGTAGTGCCCGAATATACGGAAGAGTTTCGGCAGGAGGATATGGAGCCGTATATTGTATGCGGTCGTACTTCTTCTGGAAACGACGTGTTTGAATTTAAGGAGAGAAAGAAGTCTTTTGGTTGTCTGATTTGTTCCAAAGACTACTGCGAGGGCAGGTTCATTATGACGGATGGCATTTCTAAATTAATGTTTAACAGTGCGTTGATGATCATGTTTACCTTGGCGACGGCAGGGAAAGGCACGCTGCTTTTCCATGCTGCCGTGGTGAGTCAGGAGGGCAAAGGCTATCTGTTCCTCGGCACCAGTGGCACGGGAAAAAGCACACACGCCCAGTTGTGGCTGGAGCACATCGAGGGAACAGAACTGGTCAACGACGACAATCCTGTGGTGAGAGACGGAGTGGTCTATGGCTCGCCCTGGAGCGGCAAGACACCGTGCTACAGGAATGTCAGTTACCCCATTGGCGGCATTGTCATGCTAAGCCAGGCACCCTATAACAAGATACGCCGTCTGAGCGGTATCGAGGCATACGTGGATCTGGCTGAGAGTGTCGGCGGCAAGATTTGGGACAGCCGAATCGCCGAGGGTCAGCACCAGACGGAGAACACCCTTGCCTCCACCATACCGATGTGGCATCTGGAGTGCCTGCCCGACGAGGCGGCAGCAAGGCTGTGTCATGATACTATCAAGCGATGAACGACAACGGTTTTATAGAAGAAGCCCTACGGCTAGTGCAAAAGGGAGTCACCGTGACATTTCCCGTCACTGGGCAGAGCATGCTACCGTTTATCATCGGTGGCAAGGAGAGCGTCATCCTGCACAGGCCGGGACTGATAGCCGTAGGCGACGTGGTGCTGGCATGGGTGGATGGTAATCGGTATGTGGTGCATCGGATTATTAAGCTCGATTACGACCGTGTGACGCTGATGGGAGACGGCAATGTGAAAGGTACGGAACATTGTCTGCTCAAAGATGTCAAGGCTCGTGTGACACATGTGGTGAGTGCCGACAATAAGAAACGTGATTTATATAGTAGGTGGCGAGTGCGTGCTGCAAAACTGTGGTACTGGCTGCGCCCCATCAGAAGATACTTATTAGCAATATATAGGAGATTATGAGGATAAAGAAAGATTTTGTGCTGCGCGAAGTGTGCGGCGAGAACGTGATTATGTGTGAAGGCCTCAAAGCCATCGATTTCAGAAAGATATTGTCCTTGAATGAAAGTGCCGCATGGCTGTGGAAGGAAGCGAAGGCGCAAGGCGACTTCACCATAGAATCCCTGACCGCCAGACTCTGTGAGGAATACGACGTCACAGCCGAAGAAGCCCGCTCCAGCGTGGCGGACATCCTCGAAAAGTGGGACAAAGAGGGCGTGATTGAAAAATAAATGGCCTCCCCTGCCTAACACGGGAGACCATCTATGAAACAATTTGAGCCTATATACTGCGGCCACGAATGTAACTATGATTGTATAGTTCCTCTGTTCGCAGTTCTTCAAGTGCATCGAAGGTTCCGTCACGCCAATAGTATTCTATCTTAGGATTTGCGGCTTCCCAGAGGTCAACACATAGCATATCCCTGTCACCACCATCTTGGCTGATGAAGGCTTCGATTGCATCAGCCTGTTTTTTGTTGAGATGGCGCTGAGACGAACAGTTACCCATTTCAACCAGAGCCTTGACAGCTTCTTCAAATAGCGCGTCGTGTTTCTGATGGTAGGACTCCCAGGTTCCATCAGCAATTTTCAGTGCATCATCGTAGAGAGGCTTCAGGGCATTGTCATCAAGATTCAAATCAGGATCAGTCTTTGCCTGTATTTTTGCAAAGTCAAAAGCATCCTTAACGTATGACTTGCGACCTTCTACCGTTTTCTCAACACTCATCGCCTTTAACAAGAAATCCTTCAAGTCCTTTGTAAACTGCTTTACGCCAGCCATCCACTGATTAACGATAATCTGGACTACCTTCTTGAAATTCAGACTGCATGTTGCGAATATCAAATCCCTCAAGACTTTTAGCCTTTCAAGCAAGGCCTTGTTGGTATTTCTGGACTTTGATAACTGCTCAGCCAACGACTTGATTCTATCGTCCTTGGTTATCCTCTGGCCATCCTTTGGGCCACCAGACCAATAGAGGGGCATGCCATTCTCACTAAAAGCATAACGTTCATTGTCAATGAGACCTCCGTACACTTCCTTCATTTCGGCAATCTCGGCATCGAATTCGGCCTTATCCTCGGCTTTAACCTTCTCTATAGCGGCTTGTTTGTCTGCTTCTGCTTTGGCAAGGGCATTTTTCATATCGACCTTGGCTTTAATCTCTGCCTCCTTTTTCTCCCTTTCAAGAATCTTTGCCAGTTCCGCCCATGTAACAACCTGTCCTTTCTTGTCGCCACTCTGCCAGACATAGGGATTGCCCATTGCGTCAACAGCTGTTGTTGCCTGACGCAGTTCTTCCTTGTGCTTCTCGTCATTCTCCTTCAATGCCTTCCTGACTGTCGGGCTGAGACCGGCATTAACCACCCTATCATACAAGGAAGCATGAGACAACTTTGTTATCTCGTCTTTCTGTTCCTGAAGCTCCGTTTTCTTTTCCTCTATCTCGCCTTGAATGGCGTGGAGTTTCTTTTCCTGATTCTGTATGATGAAGTCGGTACGGGTCAGATGTTCGGCTCCAGTTTCCTCTTTTCGTTTACCTCTTTCCATCTCCAATGTCTCTGCAACCATATCCTGAATTTGGGACATGTCATCGGCATTCAGTTTGAAGGACTTGCCTGTCTGGTGGTCTATCCAGTCCCAG
>CACWOS010000084.1 GCA_902762565.1 uncultured Prevotellaceae bacterium | reverse complement strand
TTCAAAAATGAACAATATTCAAAACCGTTCAGAAAAAAGAGAGGACCTACAGCTGTAAGTCCTCTCCCGACGGATGTCTATGGCTACTCGCTCGGCCAAAGGCCGCTTGCTCTGCAAGAACCTATGTCTTTTATATCTTCTTTGCATATGTATCTTGAATTTGCGCTGCAAAGGTACGGCGATTTTTCCATTTGTGCAATACCCAAAACTGATGAATTTTCAGTCTCTGTGTGCTTCTATCCATCTCACGGCGAAGTCTACGAGTTGCCTTTGAGACATCAGTCGGAGTACGGCATTCCCCAGCCGGACTTTAGCGACGGGATGCGTCTGCTCAAAGGCCTCGCCTATTTGAGTGAAGTCCTTGCCATCGACGTAGAGCGTCTCGTAAGCTTTCCAGACACGACACCCATTCTCCATGATGGCACTATGCTCTATCGTGGTGTGCTTGCTCTTATATTCGGCACGGGCATCAGCCAAATGCAGAGAGGTGTTCTTGTCATAACCCACACCAATCAGCAGTACGTATCCGTCGATGTCGTAGAGCCGCCCTATGGGTGAGCCGTCTCCGAAGATATTCGACAGGTCGTGGTGCCCAGTAAGAAAGCCGGCCATCTTCCCATTAGCCGATACGGAGCGGGCAGGGTGGTCGCTTCTTAGCGTGCCAGGCCACTGACGGTACAACTCTGCGACGACTCCCATCGTCTGCGTCGGTGTCGTCCGTTTGTCGTAGGCGGGCCAGTAGTCGCGTATTATCTGCCAATCTGTTTCGCTCACTTCGGGATGCACGCCCACATCGGGATCAAGGTTCTTCCACGATTGTGTCGGCATCATAATCGTCCCTTCCTTCCCAACAGTTTCCAACAGTGCCTCTATCACCGTCGGTGCGCCTCCGCATACATACCCCATACTGCTCAATGAGGTATGCGCCATCACCGTCATTCCCTCGTGCATTCCCAACTCATGGAATGCCGCCAGCAGGTCTTGTTTCAATATCAGTGGCTTCATACGCTATTCAGTATTCTATGATGAGTGATTCACGGGGTTGGAGTTCTATCTCTCTGCTGAGATCAACAGCACAGCCGCAAATGACGTTTCGGCCTTGTCGGTGATGTCCGATGACTTCCTTATAGCGGCTGACAGGCAAGGTGGTGACGTCGGGCGTTCCGTTGAGGATGATAAGAACCGTTCGTCCTCGGTATTGTCTGGCAACAACATAAATGCCTCGATACGGTATAAACTGCGTCATTGTGCCTTTGCTGATGATCTCATTACCCTGTCGCCAGTGCAGCAGACGGCTGAGCCAACGGAACATGCTGTTCTCCGCATCTGTGCGCCCTTCAGCTGTAAAAGCATCTCGGCTGTCATCCCAGAAGCCGCCAGGGAAATCCTGCCGCACATTGCCGTCGCCCTGTGCTTTCGTGCCATTCAACAGGATTTCCACACCATAATAAAGCTGAGGAATGCGATTGATGGTCAGCAGTAATGCCAACGCTTGTTTCAGTGCGAGAGTATCCGTTCCGTTTCCTAAATAGCGGTCTGTGTCGTGATTCTCTATGAAAGCCAGTACACTCGACGGATTGGGATAGAGGTAGTCATAGACCAGCGAGTTATAGATGCGGTTGAGGCCTTTGCCGTAGTCGTTGGTGTTCTCACCCGCTGCTTGTACCATGCGGTCGTAGAAAGCAAAGTCCATCACGGTAGGCAGGTGGCTGTTCTCCTTGGTCAGCCAGTTGTCCTTCTGCCAGGAAGCAGTATAGGCAGGCTCCGTCACCCACGTCTCTCCGACGACGTTATAGTTGGGATACTCCTCGTTGATAGCCTGCATCCACTCAGACATGGCATCTCCGAAAGCGTAGGGGTAGGTGTCCATACGGATGCCGTCGATGCCTATAGTCTCTATCCACCACATGGAGTTCTGAATGAGATAGCGCAGCACGTGGGGATTGTGCTGGTTAAGGTCGGGCATCGATGGCACGAACCAACTCTCCAGCGTTTCGTGCAGGTCTATCTTCGAGGCGTATGGGTCGCGGACGGGCGTCAGTTGGTAACTCGTCTGCTGATATTTCTCGTTGGCAGTCGGTTCACCATTTGCATCGGTCAACCACTCCGGGCAGTTGAACCAGTCGCATGAGGGCATATCTGCCACCCACGGATGCTCAAAGCCGCAGTGGTTGAATATCATGTCCATCACCATTTTCAGTCCATGCTTGTGAGCCTCATCGGTCAGCATGCGATAGTCCTCATTGCTGCCGAAGCGCGGGTCTATGCGGTAGTAGTTAGTTGGCGCATAGCCGTGGTAGGTGCTGGAACCGTCGCGGTCAGGTGAGTTGTTCTCCAAGACGGGTGTAAACCAAAGGGCGGTTACGCCCAGTTCGTTGAAGTAGTCCAGATGCTGACGGATTCCCTCCAAGTCGCCACCATGACGAAGGTTGGGGTTGGAGCGGTCGCACTGATAGGGATTCATCGTTATCAGTTGGTCGTTCTCCACCATGCCAGAGGCAAAGCGGTCGGGCATCAGTTGGTAGAGCACATCAGCGCAGGTAAATCCAATGCGCTCTTCGCCGCGTTTCTCCCGATGCTTCAACTGATACCTGACTCGCTTGCCATCTATCTTCAGTACCATCTCACCTGCCTTGGCTTCTGCCATATTCAGATAGACCAACAGGTAGTTGGGACTGTCCAAACGGACGACGGAGTCGATGGCAACACCAGAATAGTCTGTCGTGACATTGGCATTACGCACATCCTTGCCATAGATCATCAGTTGGAGCGAGGTGTTCTTCATCCCAACATACCAGTCTGTCGGTTCGATACGGTCAATCTTAACTGCCGCATTTGTGGACAAGACCATACAGCAGAAGACACTTATAGCCATAGCATTTCTTAAAACTCCATGCCTCAACAGCAGTTCGTAGCAGAGCCACGGAAACCATACCAAAGCCCAAATAGCGCTTATCAGTATGTCTTTCGGCCTCTTCATCTCGGCAGGAACAATCGCCTTGCTGAAAGCTGAGAGAATCACGAACGCCACAGTTGCCAAGCAGAATGCCTTTGGCATGTGACAGAGGTTGTAGAATACGAGCCACCATGTGACTGACATAAGGATGATGCTTGGCATCGTCAATAACATTTTCTTTTGTTTTACATTCATAATCTTGGTAATTAATAGTTATCCTATAATGTTTTGTCCTAACCGATATGCTCGTTCCAAGGCATCCGTGGTTTTGATGTCACCTTTGTCTTTTACTCCCCTAACCAGTACCATGCCAGCATCCTCTATATGGAAGAAATTGAGGGTGAGCCGGTATTGGGTCACGATAGCATCAAACAGTTCTGGCAGGGTGGACGCACCTACTAACAGCAGGGCGAGGCATCGGATAGGGAAATGGTTTCGAAGTGGCGTGTGCAGTCGGTCTATTACAGCCTTTAGCTGGGCACTGATGCCGTAGAAATAGACGGGTGAGGCCAGGACGAGGACATCCGTTAGCCTCAACTTTGCGTATATCGCTGTCATATCATCTTTTTGTGAACAGGCATTACCAGCTCTGCTAAAACAGGAATTACATCCAATGCAGGGATTGACCTTGACATCAGCCACAGAAATAATCTCCACCTCATGATGTTCTCGGGCTCCCTCCGCAAATGCCTGCGCCAGCATCTCGGTATTCCCGCCTCGACGCATACTGCCCACCAATATTAAAATTCTGCTCATATTACTTTATGACTGAAATACCTATCATCTTGGTGATACCATCCGAATTGTTCCAGACGGCATGAGGAATATGCCCGTCAACGAGGAATGCTTCGTCTTGCCCAATAATCACCTCGCGGTCACCCAATTGTATACGAGCCTCGCCCTCGGTCACGATAAAGAGGTGGTCATGCTCATGGGTGTGCAGTTCCGTTGGCCCTCCACCATTGAGGTCTATATAAGCAATAGCCCCGTCAAGGATACGTCCCATCTCGCCAAAAAGCCTTTTGGCATGGAAGTTAATGTGTCTGGGTGGTGTGACAAACTTGTGCTTGTCAATCGTTTGTCCTTTTGTCGTTGTTGTATTATCCATATTTCGGTTTTGATTTGATTTTTATTTCGTACCTTTGCACTTGAGAAAGTGCGGTGCAAAGGTACAAGGATTCCTTGAACCGTGCAATACTGATTTATAACCAAAAGTGTAGAGGATATGGATGTACTGAGGAAGGAGTTACAGACAGTGTTCCACCGGCATGAGTTCCGGCTATCGGCACTGGATGAAGGTGACATCGAGGCCTGCCGACGGTTTATCGGTGCATCGACTGCCATCAGTCAGGGGTGCGCCATATTGAGCGATCTGGCCACGAACGGCAGTTACTTTGCCATTGGCAGGCTGGTGGACATCTTAGGGCTGCACGGCGAGGTGCCGGAGGAGGAACTGATTGACATCGACGAGGACTTCATCTATCGGCGCATCCACCCTGAGGACCTGGTGGACAAGCGGATGCTCGAACTCCGTTACTTCGAGATGGTGGATGACATGAGGGCCGAGGAACGGCTGAAATACCACGCCACCTGCCGCATCAGGATGCAGAAGGCTAATGGCGACTATACCTATATTCATAATGTGACCCGCATCCAGATGAACGATGCCGACGGACTAATGCGACTCGTTACCTGCCTATACGAACTGTCGCCAGAGCAAGAACCGATTCACGGCATCAATCCCAGTATTATCAATGTAGAGACTGGTGCCGTGCAAAAACTGGCTCTCTATGAAGAACGTTTCAATATCTTGAGTAAGCGCGAGCGGGAAATCCTGCTGCTTATCAAGCAGGGCCTACTCAGCAAGGAGATTGCCGACACGCTCCACATCAGCATCCACACCGTGAACACTCACCGCCAAAACATCCTCCAGAAACTGAGCGTTGACAATTCGATGGAAGCCGTGCAGACGGCCACTGCAATGATGCTGCTATGAAATCTTCGGACAGGTGGTGAAAGTTACGAAAGAGTTACCATTCGTGCAATATCTATTTTGGGTGGAAACTATCTGACGTAAACTTCATCTCAGTATCGGCTTCGCCAATAAAAAAACGACTTTCGTATGTTATCGTCTGTCGTAGTAAAGAATACCGATTGGGTGAAATGATGAAAAGGTGTTGGACAGATGAAAAAAGGATGTCTGTGCTGACACGTCGGCTACAGATTCCCTCTTTATTTCTTACCTTTTGTATATGCCCACTGGTTTATATGTCTACAGATTTCCGTCCAAACTCAATAATAATAGGAATTTCCTTTGTCCTTTCATTTTTTTGTTGTACCTTTGCACCCGAAAGAGAGTCATAGAAAAGGCTGGTGGCTCAAAGTCGGAGTTCATTGAATGCAATTTGTAGCAGAACGTAGAATTGAGAACGGTCTCCAAATCGTAACCCCATTTTTCCTCAATTCAACTAATCCTCGGATCGATTTGTTGGGCGGCATTCCTGAAAATGGGTGCTCGCCACGAAAACTCACCCACTATCCTATTTGCCATTTGTGAGAGATAAAATAGGAGATTTTCTATTATTTTTGTTGGGAATAAACGAGAAAGGGTGAAAGCCCTTCAGGGACTCTTTGTGTATCCTATCATGGATTGTCCCCTCAGCAAATAGTGTTTATTAATCAAATTAAAATATCAATTAAAAATGGCAAAGTATCATATTTTTGAAATACAAGTAAAGAAGGCTGATTATAGGAGCCTTGTTAGTCCCCAAATGATGGATAAGATGCAGGAGCAGATCATGAACATCATTGTATTCCAGAAAAAGTATCGTGACAAGGATTATTCAGCAAAGAAACTGGCAGAGGAAATCGGAACAAACACCCGTTACATCTCTGCCGTTGTGAATACCCGTTTTCACATGAACTATACTCAATTTGTGAATAGTTACCGTATTAGCGAGGCTATGACGCTCCTTGTGGATAAACGCTATCAGAATCAGAATGTGGCAGAAATTGGTGATATGGTGGGCTTTGCAAACCGCCAGTCTTTCTATGCTTCATTCTTCAGATTTAGAGGTATCACTCCCCGTCAATATCGTTTGAAGAACTTAGAGATGCATCCCTCAATGGCTGCAAGAAGAAAGTAGTGACTATATTATATTAAGGTGAAGATTGTATAACCAATTAAAACTATAGGAGGGCAAAGACATTTAGAAAT
>CACWOS010000083.1 GCA_902762565.1 uncultured Prevotellaceae bacterium | reverse complement strand
CGTCCTGCAGAGTGGGATGATGCTAAGAAGGCTTACGAACTGGGCGTGAAGAACCAGACACAACTCTCAGGAAAGCCCTTTAACTATGAGTTCTGTCCGCAAGATGACTACTATCTGAAGTCGCATCTTTTCGGCGACATCTTTGCTGGCGACCAACTCACAAATGCCGACCGCGAGATAGTGACCGTTGCAGCCCTTAGCGGACTGGAAGGTGTAGCCCCGCAGTTGGCTGCCCACAAGAAGGGGGCTGTAAACATGGGCAACCCGCAGAAACTCGTTGACGAACTCTGTGCGTGGCTTGACAGCGAGAGCTATACCCTGCGCAGTAAGTGGCCGAAGGGCGAACCCAATACGGGCTATGCGCAGTATTTCATCGGCAACAGCTACTTGGCTGATGTAGGCGGTGGTGTGCATAATGTCACCTTCGAACCTCGCTGCCGTAACAATTGGCATATCCATCACAAACAGGTGCAGGTATTGATCTGCGTCGCCGGTCGCGGCTGGTATCAGGAATGGGGCAAGGAGCCTGTAGAAATGACTCCCGGCACCGTTATCGCCATCCCTGCCGAAGTAAAACATTGGCACGGTGCCGCTAAAGATTCGTGGTTCCAGCATCTAACATATCATAAGGATATGCAGGATGGAGCATCTAACGAGTGGTTAGAGCCTGTAACAGATGATATATATGACATACTACAATAGGGGGAAATAGCACTTTCCGTAATATTGGTAATTCTTTCCAAGATTTGGGTAGTACCTGATTGGCAAAATCGTCGTACCTTTGCAGCGGATTTCAAAACGTAATGAACATGAAGAATTTAGCTTTGATTTTGATGTCTCTCCTAATGGTGTGCTGCACGAAGGACGACGAGGTGAAGGCGCAGACTATGACACAAAAGATGTATATCACTATCGACGGACAGGCACAAGCTGTGACGCTCGTCGACAATCAAGCAACAAAGACGCTTGTCGAGAAATTGCAGCAGGCTCCCGTCACCGTGACGCTGAACAGCAGCGGAGGCTTTGAGATTTGGGGAGCACTGGGTTTCTCGCTGCCCACAAGCAACGAGCAGATTAACGCGCAACCGGGTGACGTCATCCTGTACAACGGTTCGAATATCTGCATCTTCTACGGCACGAACTCGTGGAGCTACACCCGTTTAGGTAAGATTGACGGCCTGTCGGAGAGCGAACTGCGCACGTACCTCAAAGCAGGCGAAAGCAACATCAGGGTCACGCTGTCGCTGAACAATGCAACAGGTATCAGCAATGTCCGCTCCAATGCAGAAAGCGGAGCGTACTATTCGCTGAATGGTCAGCGAGTAGAGAATCCAAGCAAAGGCATATTCATTAGAAATGGTAAAAAAGTAATTTTATGAGAAAGTCAGTATTTGCCGCAGTGCTGATGGGCTTGACGCTCACGGCCTGCAACGAGAACAAACAAACTACAAACGAAGATATGAATACAACATTGCAATTGACTCAGGAGTGGGACAAGGTGTTCCCGCAGAGTGACAAGGTGACTCACGAGAAAGTGACCTTCAAGAACCGCTTCGGCATCGAATTGGCTGCCGACATGTACACACCGAAGAATGCAGAGGGGAAGTTGGCTGCTATCGCCGTCTCTGGTCCCTTCGGCGCCGTGAAGGAACAGTCGAGCGGTCTCTATGCACAGACGCTGGCCGAGCACGGATTCCTGACTATCGCCTTCGACCCGTCCTATACCGGTGAGTCGGGTGGCGAACCTCGCTATGTATCTTCTCCCGACATCAACACGGAGGATTTCTCTGCGGCGGTGGATTACCTCATGACGCGCGATGATGTGAACCCTGATCGAGTGGGTATCATCGGCGTGTGCGGATGGGGAGGCATCGCCCTCAATGCAGCGGCACTCGACCCGCGTATCAAGGCCACCGTGGCGACAACGATGTACGACATGAGCCGTGTGTCGCAAAACGGCTATCACGATGATAGCGACAGCAAAGAGGCACGTAACGAGATGCGTAAAGCTTTGGCCAAGCAGCGGCTGAAGGACTACCAGGGCGGCTCCTATGAGCGTGCAGGTGGTGTGGTGGAAGACACGACCAACATGCCGTGGTTCGTTCAGCAGTATCATGCCTACTACAAGACCCCTCGCGGCTACCATAAGCGTAGTCTCAACTCCAACGAGGGCTGGAACAAGACATCCGTGCTGCCCTGGCTCAATGCCGGTTTTCTCAAGTTCACCAACGAGATTGATAATGCCGTCATGATTCTTCACGGTGAGAAGGCTCACAGCCGCTATTTCGGCATCACTGCCTACGAGAACATGACGGGCGCAAAGGTTGATTTGCAGGGACAGGATGAGAACCTGCAGCCGCTCAATGCACCGCTTGCTGAGCCGTTCATCGTTACTCGCGGCAACAAACAACTCTACATTGTTCCTGGTGCCACCCACTGCGACCTCTACGATGGTGGTGAACAGAACTACATCCCCTTCGACAAGCTTGCTACATTCTTCCACGACAATTTGAAATGACCAACAAGAGAATCATCCAGATAGACAGCGTTGATGCGTACAACAAACTGTACGGCTGGGAAACGCTGCACCCGCTGGTGACGGTGGTAAACCATGCCAATCCAATGGCCAGTGACCTGAACCACTCACGGCTGAACTACGGACTGTATGCGCTGTTCCTGAAACAGGGCGACGGCTGCTCCATACGCTACGGACGCGAGAAGTACGACTATCAGGAGGGCACAGTGGTGAGCTTCAAGCCCGGTCAGGTGGTCGAAGTGGAATGGGACGAGAGCCGACCCATGCCGCCCTCACGCGGACTGCTGTTCCACCCAGATTTGCTCTACGGCACGCAACTCGCCCGCCGCATCAACGACTACACGTTCTTCGACTACGACCAGCGCGAGGCCCTGCACCTCTCGGAGCGCGAGCAGCACATGGTAGTGGAACTGTTCGACAGAATCGAAGAGGAGTTGCAGCACCCCATCGACCGCCACTCGCAGACGCTCATCACCGATGCCATCGGCCTGCTGCTCGACTACTGCATGCGCTACTACGACCGCCAGTTCATCACGCGACACAAGGTGAACAGCGACATCCTCACAGCTTTCCATCAGCAGTTGCGTGAGTACTTCGTCAGCGGTCATCCAGAAAGAAACGGCCTGCCTACCGTAGTCTACTTCGCCGACAAGGCCTGTCTCTCCCCCAACTATTTCGGCGACCTGATCAGCAAGGAGAGCGGCACCACCGCCCAGCGCCACATCCAGGATGCCGTCATCGAGCGCTCAAAGCAGTTACTTGTCGAGACCCGTCTGCCCGTCAGCGAGATTGCCTATCAGCTCGGCTTCGAATATCCGCAGCACTTCTCGCGCCTGTTCAAGTCGCGCACAGGTATGACACCGAATGAGTATAGATTAACAGCATAATAATTATGAAGAAGATAGTAATGATGATGGCGGTACTCTTGACGATGAGCCTGAGTGCTTGCTCACAAAAAAAGGAGAATAAGGAAATGAAGAAAGTATTAGTAGCCTATTTCTCAGCATCGGGCGTGACAAAAGGTGTGGCCCAGCAGTTGGCAGAAGTGACGGGCGGAACGCTGCACGAAATCAAGCCCGCACAGCCCTACACGGATGCTGACCTCGACTGGCGCAACAAGCAGAGTCGCAGCAGCGTGGAGATGCAGGACAAATCATCACGTCCTGCCATAACGGATAAACTCGCGAACATGCAGGACTATGACGTCATCTACGTCGGTTTCCCCATCTGGTGGTACACCTGCCCGACAATCATCAACACCTTCATGGAGGCATACGACTTCAAAGGAAAGACCGTCATCCCCTTCGCCACCTCTGGCGGCAGTAGCATCAAGAAAGCTTGTGAAGACCTGAAAGCCGCTTATCCTGATGTCAATTGGAAGGAAGGAAAGTTGCTGAACCGTGCATCAAAGAAAGATTTGGAGGATTGGGTGAAGTAAATACCTATTTCTGATTAACCTGCTTATGCAGGACTTTGCTAGTGCGCAATACTTAAAACACCGCGTTTTTTTATTGTACCTCTGGCTTCGCCGAAGGTACTCTTGCTCGGAAATACTCAAATAAATTTGGTATTTCACTCGTTTATTCGTACCTTTGCACCCGATGGATATACAGAGTTTCTTCATATCACTTCTTAACGTGGTCTGCGAAATGGCTCCCTATCTGCTGTTGGGATTCTTCATCGCAGGAGTTCTGCACGTCTTTGTGCCGCAGAAGTTCTATGCCAACTATCTTTCGCGTAACAATAAGCTGTCCGTTGTTTGGGCGGCGCTGCTGGGTGTGCCCTTGCCGCTGTGTTCATGTGGAGTCATCCCCACCGCTATAGGACTAAGGAACGAGAAGGCGTCGAAGGGAGCCATTGCCTCGTTTCTGATCGCCACACCTCAAACAGGCATCGACTCTATTCTGGCCACGTTCTCGCTGATGGGACTGGGCTTTGCCATTATCCGTCCCACGGCAGCGCTTATCACAGGTGTTTGTGGCGGACTGCTGGTAAACCGTCTGGTTCGTGAGGATGATATAAAGGATGATTCGTCCACTTCATGCCAAGTAGAAAGCGGAAACAGGATTTGGCGCGTACTAAAGTATGCCTACTATGATATGCTTCGCGACATCGGTCTGCGACTGCTTATCGGACTTGTTGTTGCGGCATTGATTCAGGTCGCTGTGCCTGATGAGTTCTTTCTTTCCTTCGGCAGTCAGCCATTATTGCAGATGCTGGTAATCTTGGTAATCGCCGTACCTATGTATATCTGCTCGACGGGTAGTATTCCCGTGGCAGCAGCCCTGATGATGAAGGGACTCTCGCCAGGTGCGGCACTAGTAATGTTGATGGCCGGGCCTGCGGTAAATCTCGCCTCTATCCTCGTGGTTCATAAGTCGATGGGGCGTCGCTTTACATCGATTTATCTGATGACCATTGTTGGTTTCGCAGTTCTATTCGGCCTGCTACTCAATGCTACGGGAATCGACTTCTCCGTCGCTGCCCAAGATGCGTGCTGCATGAGCACATCCGCCTTGCCCAGTCCGTTCAAGATTATTTGCGCCACAGTATTAACACTATTAATAATATTTGCTCTTATGATGAAGTTTTTCAGCATGTTTACCGCCCAAAAGCCCTTAGACCCAGACGTGACCGTTTACCGTGTCGAGGACATGCATTGCAGTCATTGCGAGGCCGCCGTCGTCCGTGCCGTCGAGGAAGTGCCAGGCGTAGAGAAAGCCAAGGCCAGTGCTTCTGCCAACACCCTTACCATCAAAGGCCCCGCCACAGAAGAGTCTATCCGTAAAGCTGTTGAGGGTATCGGATATACGTTCAAAGGAAAGGCTTGATACAACTTTCGTTATGTGTTCAGACTCCTATGTTCTGGATCACGGTGCTAAGTTACGGCGAATCAATGGGATTTGAAAATGAAAAACCCGATTCTGTGATTCCAGAATCCCTAAACTTTCATGGGGATTTTCCCAAAGGCCCCCGAATGTTTAACTGAGTTTAAAGAATTGTCAGTATAGTTTAAGCGGGTTTAAATTCCGTGCCATTCTGTCCTTCTTCGATTGACATTTTGTCATTCGGCACGTATATTGCTTTTAGGTGTGTGAGAGTCGGAGCTTAAAAGGCGAAGGCACTCAGAACATACGTTAAACTAAAAGTATAATTAGGAGGTATTGATTATGTTACCAGTAATGTTTCAGAACAGTTGGATGCCAACAGACCCGCAGTCAATGTCAAGGAGAGTGAGAAGGCCTACACGATGGAGCTTGCAGCCCCTGGCATTAAGAAGGAATATTGCCGCGTAGGCATCAATGACGAGGGCAACCTTACCATCGCCATTGAGAACAAACAGGAACACAAGCAAGAGGACAAGCACCATCACTATCTGCGCCGCGAGTTCAGCTACTCGAACTACGAACAGAGCTACACGCTGCCTGATGATGTGGTGAAGGATCAGATCTCTGCCAAGGTCGAGGACGGCATCCTGACCGTCACCATGCCGAAGACCGAGCCGAAGCAGAAGGTCACCAAGGCCATCGAGGTATCATAAGCCTTTCATGGCTTTGTCTAAAAAGGATTGAAACATCTAAAACAGTTGGGAGCAGCATCCATTGCGGTGTTGCTCCCTTTATTTATTTCTCTGGCCATGGCTCAAATTCCAATTCCAACTCAATCCATTGATTTTCTTCCTGTGGTGTGGCAATCTTTTGATTGGAAACGCCCAATCCTAACAGTCGGATGGGGTGTGTGTGGAACTCCACTTGTTGCATCAACTGCTTGGCCAACGGAAGGATTTCGTCTTTGGTGCGGAGAATATTGCTGGAAGTCTAAGAATTTTACTTTCAATGTCAACGTCCGACCTTCGAAATCGTTCTTCTCTATGCGCCTGACCAGTTCGAGCACCGTGTGATACAGGTGAATAGTGACGGCAGCATTCTCGCTGATGTCCGATTCAAAGGTCTGCTCACAGCTGACACTCTTCCGCTCCCACTCGCTGATGACAGGCCGGTTGTCGATACCTCGTGAGAAATCATAGAACACTTGCCCCATCTTGCCGAACTCCTGAGTCAGTCGGCTCAGTGACATGTTTCTCAGGTCAAGTCCCGTGAAGATTCCCATGCGGTGCATCTTTTCAGCGGTCTTCTGACCTACACCCCAAATCTTCTCTATCTTCAGTTGTGCGATGAAGTCCAAAGCCCTGTCAGGGTGAATCACTGTCAGCCCGTCGGGTTTGCGCCAATCGGAGGCAATCTTTGCCAGGAACTTGCAGTAGCTCACGCCTGCCGATGCCGTCAGTCCCGTCGTCTCACGGATACGCTGCTTGATTTCTCGCGCAATATCCATCGCCCACATGCCCTGACGATTGGTGCTCACCATCGTCTTATTCTCCGTCACATCGAGGAAGGCTTCGTCGAGGGATATAGGCTCTATCAGGTCGGTATAGTCGTGGAATATCTCATGTAACTGTGCTGAAACCTCCTTATACTTTTGGAAGTGCGGCTCCACGATGATCAGTTGCGGACACAGACGCTTGGCAACCTGAATGGACTGTGCCGAATGCACGCCAAACCGCCGTGCTTCGTAGCTGGCTGTCGACACCACACCCCGTTCGGCATCGTGCCCCACCGCTATCGGCTTGCCACGAAGCTCAGGATTGTCGCGCTGCTCTACAGCCGCGAAAAACTGGTCCATATCCACGTGAATGACTTTCATACCAATTCGCGTCCAAAGATACGAAGAAAATATGTAAAACGCGATATTTTACATAAAAACGTGGCTTCAGAATACGATATTTTACATAATAACACTGCATTTTGAAACTGTAGTTTTGACATTTATCATTGAAAAATGTAGTTTTTGGAGGCAAAAAGTTAGAGAACTTCTAGGTCAGAGAACGAGAGTACCTTCTTCGCTGTATAGAAAAAGAGTAAACTCCGTATAAAAACAGGTACGCAGCGAACGCTGCCGACTTTAGACACGGCCGCCGCCGATATCAGCAGCGGGCGCTGCTAATAAAAGACACGCCCGCTGCTTTCTCGCAACAGACCGTTCCTCTCCCTGTCCCAACATCATTTACACCCTGTAAGTGAGTCACTTTCCCCCTGCAAGTGACGTTCGAACGACTCTAAGGCAACATTCTTTCCACGATAATGCTATTATCAAAATAGAATCGCTACCGGTGGATGATAACGACTCTAGAGATTGGGCGTCGACCTCACAGGGTGCTATCCCGTATGAGCCTGTTCACCCTATGCATCAATCGCTGTCATCAGTAGAGTTTTTGGCATTAATCAGTATCAACTAAGCCACTATGCCAACGGTATAAAGCCCCCCGCCCTGCAAACGCCGCCGTATAGTAGAAGGTCTCCACAGAATAGGTAGAGAACTCATTGCTGTAGAATAATAATAGATGGGTGAGAGAAAAAGGACGGAGAGAGTGAAAATAGTCTCCGTCCTTTTGATTATCCAAAATGGTTATTTATTGCTTATCTCGTCGAACAAAATGTTTTCGCCATCAACAACAACTGAAATTGTACAAGAACCTTTGGTTCCCATGTCATTATAGCTTACCTTATACTTCCCTTCGCCTAATGCCTCTACGCTATTGACTTTCTGTACATCGCTGTCACCATCCTGAGCTCCACTACGGAAATCCCATACGGCATATCCTCCACCTTCATATTCGTAGTCATCAGCAAGTTTTTTTGCAAGTTTCTTCGTGCAATACTTGTTGATGATATCATCAGTAGCCTCTTTGTCCCCAAATACATAGTTCTTGTAGAACTCCTGAATCTTCTCAATAGCCTGAGCATCGATTTCCGCAGCATTGTTAGTTGGGGCTGCTTCTTCTACTACAACAGAATCTGTTGCTACAACTGTTGAATCACTCTCTTGCTGCGGGGCAGCTTGTTTGTTTCCGCAGGACACTGCTATCGCAGTTGCTGCAATGAATAATAACTTTTTCATTTGACAATGTGATAAATTAAAAATGAATTAATTATGTCATTTGTTCGCATTCTTGTTCTGTTGAGAGGTACTCAGCACAAGGCGAAATCCATAGTACTTGTTGACCCAATTAGGCGCTGTCTTTCCCCTATATGTGGTAGTGCATCGTTCGGGGTCTGTGTCAACTGCACCTCCTCTTATAACTATATCACCACTTTTACTGTTTTTACAAACAGGATCTGTCTGCGCCTCTTCATGATAATAGTCATATTGATCTTGACAGAATTCCCAAAGATTACCACTCATATCATAAATGCCTAGTTCATTTGGCTTTTTATTACCAGACACCACCATCTTAGCACCATTAAGGAAATCAGAATTCTTATTATGCCATGCAACATCGGATACATTATCGCTACCACTATATTTATAGCAATTGCCCAGTCGCCCACCTTTGGCAGCATATTCCCATTCTGCTTCGGTTGGAAGCCTATAATGCTTTTTCGTCAAATAGTTCAAAATCCTTATAAAGTTCTGTACATCATTCCAACTATAACTTTGTATGCCTTTTCCGCCAAAAATCATATTCCACTGTTCAGGAGATATTTCATATTTGCACATTTCAAAATCCGAAACGGCTACTGGATGTTCTGGGCTTGCCTCTGGGTCTGTGTTATCTCCCATCATGAAGGATGCTCCCTTCACATGAACCATGTCAAATTTGGGTGCTACAGGTGCATTACATTCTTTTAAATCATTATTATAAACATACCCCAAAAATTTACCCTCCAAAGAAAACAGTTTGCTAAATTCAAATCCTCTTTCTGCTTTATACACATTTTGAGAACTCAACGTGCAAACGACATTCGAAAACACATCTGGTGTTCTATATACTTCAATCGGATTGAACCCCCAATATCCTACATGAAGTTTGAGCGTTACATAGAACTGTCTTGGTGATTGCTTTTGGGTACTACGAACGTTATTTCTTTTGGTCTGTGCATCTATACTATTAAAAGATGCCAGCATCAATCCGAAAATGACAAAAGATTTAAATAAAGGTCTCATATAACTTACCATTTTAAATTTCTACCCTTTAAATAATTCTGCGCATTCTTAGATCCTTTTTGCGCTGCTTGCTTATACCAATAAAAGGAGTTTTGCATGTCAACGGCATTTAATCCATATCCTTTTTCGTAGAATTCGGCTAATCCCTCCATACCATAAACACTTCCCTTTTCCGCACTATTCTTCATCAGATTGAAGAGATCGTTTTGTTTCTGAGAATCAGCACTTCCCATCTTATAATATGCCAGCGCATATAGTGCCATGATATCAGGCGAAGATACTTTTCGTTTGGAAGCGTTCGCCCCAGTGTTTACAACATATTTATAGGCCTTCATGTCGTAAGCTTCTTTCATGGCTTTTGCAACTTCTTGCGGATTGTCAGAAGCAGAACGGCTGTTAATTCTAACACGTGCTAAAAGCTCTTGATCAAAATTGAATCCTTGCTGTTCTCCTTTTTTGATATATTCATATGCTTTCCCATACAATTGTTTGCTGTCTAAGATTTCCACCATATCTTTTATTGCGTACAAGTGTCCCATATCCGCAGCTTTTTCAATATAATCATTATTGGATAGAATTTTACCATAAAGATAAAATGCCTCAGGATAATTGTAGCCTAACAAGCCATTCAAAGCTTCATTCGAAAAATTTTTATATTTGTTGGGGTCAAGGAGTCTGTCTGGTTGTCGTGATGACTTTATGTAGGTTAGAACGACCATAGCAGGAACATAGCCTGCATTTGAAGCTTTCGTTAACAATTTGACATCTTCAAATTTCCTTTCATTTGTCAGTCCCAAAGCAAACATCATAACCGTACATCTGTAGTCCCCTTTTACGGCAGCCTCTCGCAAGAGTTCGTAACTACTAGTTTTGTCCGCAGGGATTCCTAATCCCATATAATTGCAGTATCCCAGCAAAAATAGATGTTGAGTTTTCGGATTATCTCTTTCCAACAGCTCCATAGATATCGTAGGCGTGGCTTTGAGTTGTGGGTATCTTGACATCATCTTTTTGAATATCTCTTGATTAATGCTACTCTGATTATCACCACCTGAGTAGTACATCGGGAAATATGACCTTGACTCAAAAGGAAACAATTCTTTTGCATTGAACATACCATCATTCTCTTGTAACCATTTTTGCGAAATCGACTCATTTGATTTCAAGACTTCCGCACTCCCTTTCTTACTTACAACGGGCCTGATAGTCGCTCCGGAATGGCGTTCTACAAAACTAATGAGAGCTCTTTCATCCTTAACAGCCAAAACAATAGCCGTATTAGCATACTCTGGACATAATGTCTTAGACCAATAAAAAGCAACGTCATCCTTATCCCAAAGAGTAGAACCTTTTCTTTGGGGTTGAGACAAATATGGACTATCTCCTTTTGATACTTCTTCTCGCAGGAAACCACAAATGGGGAAATATATGTAGTTTTGGTTTTTACCAACGACTTTATAAAACCACTTTCCATTTTCTTTGATTCTATTCCATTGACATTCATGGACAAGTTCTCTAAATTGATCCTCCGTCGGCATACACCAATTCTCTCCCCACATAGTAATTGCAGCGTCATCAGCTGGGTCAAGCTCATTCTTCTTATCAACAACACCAAAAGAACTGCTATTGTTATATTTAGCAATCTTGTATCTGATTTTCTTGACCTTAATTTGATTCAGGTAAGTTTCTGCCTTATAATATTTATATGAGTCTTGTGTGTATTTGTTTCGTTCTTTAGGCTTAGTCTCTCCCCAAGCAAAAAATGATCCAGGGCTCTTTTCGTTTTGGGCTCCAATGTTACATTTAGCCCATAGTGTTCCTGAAGGCAGAGCTAAATCTACATATTCATGACCACCTACTGACCCGCTATTGTTTTCATTATTGGAATATGCAGAAACGGGCAGAATACAGAGTGACAATAAGAATAGAACAGAAGTTGTTGCAACACTAATATTTTTCATATGACTAATCTAAAGATTATAGAATTTTTCAATATCACAATCTTCAATATCTACACAAAATCCTGATTTGCTTAGTTGCGCTTGACAAATTGCTTTTCTTTGTTCCATGTTTATAGATTTCATTTCGTTGTATTCATATGGAACTTCTATATAGCCTTCATACGGCAAATGTGTCTTCATAATATCCATACTTTTAGCACTTGGAATTACCTTGTACATAGGTTTACCTTTAACATAAACATAAGTTGTTTTGCGGATTTTTAATAATTCTTCCATAATCATGATTCTATACTAAACAGCCTACTCTGTAATAGGGTTTTCGGCTTCTCCCTTTTTAGTTTTAGGAACAAAGAGTGTGAGCCTTCTCGACATCCTTAGTCTGAAGGTTCTGGAATACCCGTGATAATAAGAATGAAATCAGCTCACACCTGCAGGTATATATGTGAGCTGACTCCACAAAGGAATCGAGCAGTATATATGCTACTGCAGGAGGAACAGCTTTCAGACTTTTCCCTTATCACTTGAATTTTCCAGATTCTCAGACGGGTCAAAGCTTAATCGCTCTCCTCAATGTCATCGTCCATTTCTCCGAACGACAGGGCAAAGATAGGAAATAATTTTAAAAGTTCCAAATTATTCGATGAAAATTTACTCTTCGAGCCCAACGCACGGGATGATAGCTAGAAGGGATTCAGCAACGTTGTTCAATACTCTGGAAGTAATCGGAAATACTCCGAGAGTATGCAAAATTTCTTTCGGTGTAATAACTCAACCAAGTGTTTGAGAGGCTGCACGAAGGCTTCAACCTAGTAGCGCGAAGGAAACTGGCGCATTGTCCGAAGGAACACAATTACTATGTTTGCAACATGAAGAGTTACCACTGAGCGTTGAAGGTGTGCTGAAGAAGGTTTCGTTTTGATGACGATGATGAACCTCTCCGCTA
>CACWOS010000082.1 GCA_902762565.1 uncultured Prevotellaceae bacterium | reverse complement strand
GGTGGAGAAGGAAATGATAGATTGCCAGATATCAGGTACAGCACCATTGAATGGCAATAAGGTGGAAGTGAGGCGCAGCATTACTTCTGAGCTTTTAGGAGCATGCCCTGTCACCAACGGCAAGTTCTCCTTTACCTGCAAACTGCCGAAGAACGAGGTGTGCCGGATATATCTCGACAACAGAGAAGTCGTTTACTTCTATACCGATGGCAAGCCCATCAGCGCAGACATGGAGAAACTGATGGTAAGAAGCGACAAGTCGAGCCAGAAGATTAACGATTTCCTGCAGTTGGTAGAGCGTGAACGACTGGCTGAACTCCATGAGGCCGACAGCCTGAAGAAAGCGGCAATCAACCGCCAGCGCGGCGAGCGACTTCTCAAGGCTGTCCGTGAAAACCGTGACAATATCATCTCAGCATGTGCCCTCAGCCTTGTCTATACGGAAATGAGCTACGAGGAACTGAAGCCTTATCTCAGTGACGACTATGCCTTCTCGCACCACATCCTCCTGGCACCGATGCGCGAATACGTGGAAGGACTGGAGAAGCGCCGTCCCGGTACGCCTTATACCAACCTCGAACTGGTGGACACGAAGGGCCGCCCGCATCTGCTAAGCGAATATATCGGAAAGGGGTATGTCGTGCTACATTTCTGGCATGGCCTTGGCGGTTATGGCTACAGAATCCTTCCGTCCATGAAGACGATTTACGACACTTACCATCCCTGCGGTGTGGAGTTCGTCACCTTGGCTTTCAGTTTCGGTGTGCAAGGATGGCGGGAGGAAGTAAAGCAGCGCGGGCTGACATGGCCGCAGTTAATGCCCAATCCAGATACCAACCCCCGAGACGCACTTGCCGCATACGGAATACGTTCCTATCCTGAACTGATCGTCATCGATGCAAAAGGAACTATCGTGGCCTGCCCTCGAAATCTGGAAGAGCTCGAATCGGTTTTAAAAGAGTTGAGATAATCGCGAATTATATTGAAAGTAATGACAGATTTTGATTCACCCCGGGAAACGGCATGGGACGCAGCGATGCGTCCTGTGCCGTTTGCGAGATTATGAACAATTAACGCCCTACCGCGTCATATTTCCGCAATTACGGCGTATATATAATAAAAGGTAAAGACATTAACGAATATGAACAAGAAAAACATCATCACCATCCTGCTCGCTCTTGTCGCAATGACGGGGCAGGCGCAAGAAATCGGCAAGGCCGAGGCAACTGCAACCGACTACATCAAGTTGCTCAACAAGCAAGGATACCACGTCTTTGCCCTTGACTTGTCGAAACTGAATAAAGACAAATACCTGATGTCGCCCGTGATACAAGTATGGTCGAAAGGCAAAATGGAACAAAACTTGTTGGAGAACTTCGGCATTGCATACACGAACAGTGCACCCAAGGTTACCATTGGTTTCATGCCAAAGACGGACTCGTTGTTCATATGCAATTTCCAGTTCGACGATGTGTGCGGCTTCACCTTGAATCTGCCTATGCCATCCGTAAAGAATGAGGATAACGGCTCAGAATGTATCTATTACGTGTGCCGTCCATTTACCGTTCAGTCAGAATGGAAGGAGAACGAGGTGATTCCTGTTGCAGCTTACAGTTCATCGTGGTATGACCCGGAAATCAAGGCTTGTCGCAACTGTGACGACTTGGAGTTTGACCAAGATTTCCTTAAAAGTGCAACTTTCAATTATAGCCCTTGCATATACGTTTTTGGCATCACGATAAAGAAGATGTAATAATGAACAAGAAAGACCAACTTCTACTTTGGTTGTTGTCATTAGCCGTTTGGGGATTTCTCATACCGATAAGGGCTTATGGCTTTTATTGGGCTACAATCGCCCATAGTATTGCTTTTGCAATCTTGACATGGTGGTCGCTGAGGAAATATGCACCAAGGGCTGGTCTCTGGTGTCCGCTAAAACCTATGTTAGCTCCGTGGTTGTTCGAGCTGGCATTACGCAGTTTCCTAAGTGATTCCATATTATCAATACCCACTACCATCATGCCAGTATGGGCAGTCATTACGATAGCACTATTCTATCGCTACCGCAAAACATGGTTCTTACTTGTTTCTGGCGCACTATTGCTGTTTGGATTAACGGAGGGGCAGAAGCAATGGTATGAATGGATTAGATTTGGAGACAAACCTGTCCTAACGGTCAATTTGGCCGACTGCGAGGTATCAGACAGCACACACACATTCAGACTGTCAGAGGTTAAATCAGATTATCTTGTTCTTGATGTGTGGTATAGCGCTTGTGGAGTATGCATTAACCAGATGCCAGATGTTCAAGCATTACACGATGAATACAAAGGCAGCAATATAGAAGTCGTTTCTTTGTTTGCTTGTCTTCTCAAAGGAGAGACTGTAAGTGACGGCTATCGCATCGTGAACGAAAGGGGGTGCGACATTCCTGTTTATACCATATACAAGGATAGTCCAATTTTGAAGCGGTGTGAAATAGACAAATATCCACGTGTCCTTATACTTGACAAGAACCGTACCGTCATTTTTAATGGCAGTCTTGAGTTCGCCAAACGCAAACTAAAAAAACTCTGAATAATATAATAATCAAGACGAAACGAACAATGAATAAGCAAACCATCATCACCATCCTGCTCGCCCTCGCTGCAATGGCGGGGCAGGGGCAGATACCAACAGGATTGCCTGAATACGTAAAAAATTACCAGATGAATATGGAGGCACCGCTGCCGGAACCATCGTTTGAAATGGATACCACAACGGTACGGGTGCATATCCTTAACTGGGAGGCTAACAAAACTTCCACAAAGATTGTGTGCTTGGCTGTAAGCAGTTTCTTCCCATATATCGCTGATAACCATACTGGCTTCACTGACGAGAACGGACTGGCTATCGTCCGTTTCCCGCAACGTGGCACCAGCATGGCATCACTCGGCATAGGCGATGGATTCTCCAAACATTTCTACTTATGGCCAGGTGAATTGGCAGACGTATATGTAGATATAGAACGTATGACACAGACCAGCCGTAGCCACAGAGAGTGGCAGATGCAGCCCAAGGATTATGGCTTCGGTCAGAAGGACACACTGACGGCAGAGCAATTGGAGCGGCATGTCATTACTGAAGAGTATGGTTTCGACAAGCAACCGTGCCTCTGGTTCGAAGGAAGATATGCCGACCTCAATACAGCCCTTCACCGTTATCTGCCCTTTATCGACGGTTTTGGATGGGATGAGAACTACGAGCGGCAGCTGATTGTGAACCAACCGCTGGCCCCTGTCTATGCTGAAGGAATGCTGACTTGGCGCGACTATTTGAAACGCCGTGTCATGGAAGACGGGCGACTGCCTCTCTGCGCCAAACAGTTCTGCGCACTGGCCTACGACGTAAGGACCGAGAACTGGCTGTGGGATAATACCCAGGTGCAAGACTTCCTGACTGCACGACGTGATGGAGCATCGCCCGGAAACTATGTGGAAAACCGCCCCCTCAGCCAAGAACAGATTGCCCGATTCCGTTCACTGGGCACCAACACCAACTATCGTGCCTACTTCCGCAGCCTCGACCTGACGCACATCACCACTCCGAAATTCTGGGATGCCATATCGGGCGACAATCCTTGCGACTACGTCCACGATATGCGCATCGTGCAAGGCTATCCTCGCCACATCGAACTATATGGAAGTCTGCCAGAGGGTGCCATGAACGGTGTGCAAATGCCTTATTTCCACAAACTTTGTCAACAGTTGGAGGCCGCACAGGAGGGAATAGAGCACGATGTGTATAGTGACGTGCTCGAAGATCTTCAGCGTCGTTATCGCGGCAAGGTGGTGCTCATCGACTTCTGGGCCACATGGTGTCATGGCTGCATTGTGGCGATGAATGCGATGGAGCCGGAAAAAGATACAAAGCTGAAACATCCCGACCTCGCTTTTGTCTATCTCACCGACCATACTTCGCCCGCCGACCGCTGGCAGGACTATCGCAAGCGCATCCGTGGTGAACACCTTCGCGTCAACGAGCAGCAGATGGATGCCTTGCAGAAGCGTTTCCACATTCAGGTCTGGCCCACCTATATCCTGATGGACCGACAAGGCCGCTTCCGGGAATTGCCACACAATCACGTGGAGGAAGAACTATTGAAGGAATTAGAAAAAAAGAACTAATATGAACAAGCAGACCATCATCACCATCCTGTTCGCCCTCGTTGCAATGGCGGGACAGGGACAAGTGAAGCCCGATACGATTACAATCAACTTCCAACTCTCCAGCAAGGTGCAGGGTGAGAAGGCAACAGTAGTTTACCCCGACTTCATGACCTTCGACACCTCTGTCCTTCATCCTGTAACCGACAGCGAAGGACGGTGGACTGTACAGATTCCCACCTACCGCCCACTTCACATCCAGATGTGGGATGACAACAAAATACAAGGAGTGGTGTGGGGAGCGCTCAACCTCTACTGCCGTCCTGGGACTGTTGCCGACATTCTATTGGATGACATCAACGACCATTGTATCTTCACGGGCGAGAATGCTGAAGTGCATAATGCACAGATAGCCTATCCGTTGAAGATTAAAGATTTCCATGGCAAGATGTTCGACATGCCGATGCAGGAGGCTGCGAAAGCCATCCGCAGGATTCATGAGCAGAACCATCACCGCATTGATTCGCTCTGCACTGCATATCCCGACCTACCGCGTGGCTATGTAGAAATACTCAATGCCTTGGTTGGCTATGGCTTTGGCATGGATATGACACAGAATGTGCTGGGACACTTTTCTGAGCGAATAGAAGACATCATGGCGCAAGGACTTACAACGATGCCAAAGGAATATATAGACCTGCTGAACGAAGTCGAAACTCACGAACTGTTCCATCCGCAGGGGATGATTTCGGGCGATGCTGTCACGTATTTCCGCGATGTCATCAATCTGGAAAGCATGAAACAAAAAGGTGTCATCGGCATCGGCTTAGACGATGTGGACGACATGGGACTGGAACTGATAACCCGAGTCTATCCCATCACCATCATTGACTCGCTGGACGTTTCCGACGACGTGAGGGAAATGATGAAGATATACTATTATCTGGACAAATGTGGTGACGAAATGATGACTGCCGAACGCGATGCCTTTCTACGTAAGCATCTAAAAGCGAATTCGTATGGAATTCTTATGGGATATTTGGAGAACAAGAAGGTGATGTTTTCGGCACCAGCGGAAGAAGAGACAGGAACATTGACGGAGGCAACGCTGGACAGCCTGACGGACGGACAGAAAATCTTCCGGAAACTGATTCTGCCTTACCGAGGACGTGTAATCTACATCGACGTGTGGGGCACATGGTGTGGTCCGTGCCGAGAAGAAATGGAACACCTGCCGAAGTTGCACGAAACGCTCAATGGTTTGCCTGTCACCTATATGTATCTGGCCAACAACTCACCCAAAGAACTGTGGAAGAAGTCAGCCGTGCGCTATGGTCTCGACTGCACCGACTGCGTGAATCTTCGTCTGCCGAATAGCCAGCAGCAAGCCATCGAGGAATATCTTGGCCTTAAAGGCTATCCTACCTATGTGCTCGTGGCTCCTGACGGTACCATCGTCAACAACAATGCGCCTCGCCCTAGCGAAGCATCTAGAGTCCGCGATGCAATCCAGAAATTAACAGAGAAATCGAAATAAATATGAACAAGCAAGCCATCATCACCATCCTGCTTGCCATCGTCGCAATGACAGGACAGGCGCAAGAAATCAAAAAAGTAGCAGCCACGCCCGAAGACTTCATGGAGCACATGGCATTGTGTGGCTACGAGGTTTTTACCTTTGACATTTCCTCTCTGCGCGACTCCGTGTCGGGCTTTACCATCGTCATCCGCGAGTACAACCAGCAGGGGATGATTGACGAGAAGAAACTGTACGGCTTCAGGACAAAGACCATGATTTCTGACTTCAACGAGAAAGACCAGCAGGAAATCTATGCGGAGAACGATGCCGACGACATGGAGCGCGGCATCTATCGTCTGGCCAAGACCCTCGCTGTTGGTTTCTCTCCCGTTCAGTCGGACTCCATCGAGACCATTACCCTGCGTTCTTCTCGCAATGATGCCTCGCCATGGAAACTGACGCTGAAGCCTATTCCCGGAGCGCCCCAAACCGTTTACCGCTATCAGAAAGCGCCATACCAGCCCACTTCGTTCTCCCTTGACACCTTCATCCCCCTTGTCTTTTACGGCTCTTTCTGGTGGGATGAGCAAGCAAAAGGATGGCGTTTCTGTGGAGAGACCGAACTGACTGAGGAGAAAGCCAAGACCAGCGACTACTTCAAATTCTGCCCACACTATTATATCATTGGCGCAATATTCCATAAATAAAACGAAATGAATATGAACAAGAAAACCATCATTACCATCCTATCCCGCAGGATTGCAAGCAGCAAAGAACTTGATAGGAAACTCAAAGAAATATTCGAGGAATAACATTCCCATTCCGATGAGCGTGCCTTCCAGTTCGCTCTCGAAAAGGACTTATCCGAGTTAACAGTATGACATTGTTAGCAGGGATAAGTTTTTTAGTTTGTGACATTGTCAATTCAGATAAGGCTAATGCTGTATTAACCCAATGGAATTGAACTGAAAGCTACTGAAAAACGCAAAAATGAAAGTTGCACGAGGTCGGGAAATATAGCTTTTATTTCTTGGCAGTATGGATGATTCCCCCTACC
>CACWOS010000081.1 GCA_902762565.1 uncultured Prevotellaceae bacterium | reverse complement strand
CATCACACTGCCATCGGCCTGCTTTGCCACTTTCCCGGTCTCAATTGTGATGGTTCTTCCATCAGGCAATTGAATACTTTTCGTAATTACGTTCATCTTGAATTAAAACATCTAAAAAATATAAAATCTTGCAATCGTTTGCAAATTGGATGCAAAGGTACACATTATTATATAAAGGAACGAATAATTACCTTAATAATTATTGTTTTTTATGAATTACAACAGAAATTGCCATGAATTAGCTATGAATTAATCATGAATTAAATATTTTTGGAAAATTCATGGCCAATTTCTGATAATTCCTGTTTATATCTTATCTGGCAATTCCTGTTTTGTTAATTTCCTGCAACAAACGGTCAGCATGGCCCCAGCGGTCCATCATGAACAGCATGAAACGCACATCGACATTGATGGTACGAGCCAACTGACGATCAAAGAAGATATCGCTGGCCAGACTATCCCAGTTGCCGTCGAAAGCCAAGCCTAGCAGTTCACCTTTGCCATTGAAGATGGGTGAACCGGAATTGCCGCCTGTAATATCGTTGTTCGACAAGAAGCAGAGTTGCATAGTGCCCGTCAACGGGTCGGCATATTTGCCAAAGTCTTTCTGCGACATCAACTCGTGCATAACTGGCTCGGCAAAGTATTCGAAGTTCTGGTCGGCCTTCTGCATCTTATCCCATAACGAACGGGCTGTGGTATAGTAACCAGAAGGACGTCCACCCAGCGTGTATTCACCAATCTGTCCGTAGGTCATGCGCAGGGTGAAGTTAGCATCCGAATAGTTGGGCATATCCATTTCCATACGCAATACAGCGTCGCAGAGCAGTTTCTCCTGTTCGTTAATCTCCTCGTTCAGTTCACGACGCGCATCGCTCAACTTGCCCACAAAGTCAGACAAATCGACACTGTACTGCACACCCAGGTCTTTCCGGTAGCTCTTCTTGTTAAAGTAGATGGGCTTGCCCTGCATCAGCATGGACTTGTTATAGAGAGCGTTGACATAAGCTTCACAGTCGCCGTCGAACTTCTCGTCGATGGTCTTGTACAGGTCGGGCAGCCATTCGGCATCTGTCACCTGCTCGCGGTAGTTCTTGATGAGGGCTGCCAATATCTCGCTGTCGGTGGCCTTGTCCCATTCCTTGCTGTTGTCATCATATTCGTGATACTGCTTCTTAGGGTTGTCTTCAGGACCCTTTACGGGCATGCCCCAACTCAGGCGTAAGGCACGTGTACTCAGCTCGTCCTGGCCAAAGAAGGTTTCAATGAAGAGCGTGCGGATGCGTGATAATCCCATACGCTTCTGGTATAGGTCTGCCATCTTGTCGAAATCCAACTTTCCTTTGAGATAACCCGTAGAGTCTTGCCATTGACGGATACGTGCTTCGAACTCACGTTTCTGCTGAATGAGGCCGATGCTGTCAATGCACTTGTTCATACCTATAGAGTTCTTCCAATAGTTGCTTGACTGTGCATACTTCGAATCGTACATGATGCGGATAGCCTCATCGGCACGCATGTGGCGCAACATGATGTCCTGCTTGACACCACGAACCTGAGCACGAGGTGCATTGCTTGCATCGCGACGCTCTTGAATGCCATAACTCGACAAGTAACGGCTGGTAGAACCAGGATAACCCATAATCATACAGAAGTCGCCAGGCTTGTAGCCATTCATACAGACGGGTGCCCATGACTTGGGATGATAGGGAACATTATCCTTAGAATACTTGGCAGGACCATTGGTCTTGGGGTCGGCATAGATACGAAACACAGAATAGTCGCAAGTCTGACGGGGCCACATCCAGTTATCTGTCTCACCTCCGAATTTACCCATCGACTTAGGAACAGTGAATACCAAGCGGACATCGTTAAAGTCGCGGTAGGTTGTGCAGTAATACTTGTTGCCTTCATAAAACGGTTTAACCTCAACACGCAGTGTAGAGTCCTTCTCGTGAATCTCTTTCTGCCAGACGTTCTCGATAGAATCGACGAAATCTTCAACATCAGCAAGCTTCAACTTATCCATTCCCAGATGGTTCAGTTCGTCGGTAACATCCTTTTGCTCTATCATAAAGCTGACAAAGAGATCCTCGTTGGGCAGTTCTTCACTATAGTTCTTGGCATAAAAGCCATTCAGCAGGTAGTCATGCTCAACAGTAGAGTGCTGACGAATGGCATCGAAACCGCAATGGTGGTTGGTAAACACAAGGCCATCAGGCGATACGACGACGCCAGAACAAAAACCACCAAAATTGACCACAGTTTTCATGACGGCATTATCTGTCTGGTATAGTTGTTCCTTAGACAATTGGAAGCCATACTGTTTCATCTGCTCATATATCGCATCTGGCAGGTTGTAGAGTGTCCACATACCTTCATCAGCATAAGATACAGTAACTAGAGAAACTAGTGAAAATAGTGATACTAGAATTCTTTTCATATGATACTACTTTTTAAAATATTTACCAATAACGGGGAGGCTGGTCAATGGCAGGTCACATCTTATGATATAAGATACAAAGAACATAATACAAAGGGTGTTCCAAGCGAGTTGCCCTATCATGCCAAAACCAAACTGTTCTGAACTCCAGTTCATCATCGTGGTGAGGATGACAGTCATCAGCACATAAGTGGCTATCGAACGCATCGGATACGGGATGGGATTCTTCTTCTGACCCACGACATAGCTCAGTACCATTGCTGTTCCATAACCAGCCACACCACCCCACGCACAAGCCCAATAGCCATATTGGGGAATAAACAGAATGTTGACGGCAAACAGCACGACACAGCCTGCTAACGAAAACCAGGCGCCATAGATGGTCTTATCGATAAGCTTATACCAGAACGACAGATTGAAGTAGACGCCCATCATGATTTCGGCTGCCATCACAATAGGAACAACACCCAATCCTTCACGGTATTCCTCGCCGATAATGTATTGCAACAACGGCATCCAGCCAACCACACAGAGAAAAGCCAGGAGTGTAAAAATGAGAAAGAACTTCATGGCTGAAGCATAATACTCGGTTTTATCAGCATCCTTGCTCTTTGCAAAAACAATAGGCTCATAGGCATAGCGGAAAGCCTGCGTAATCATAGCCATAATCATGGCAATCTTCACACAAGAGCCATAGATGCCTAACTCAACATTAGCCTGCGACTGATCAGGATAGACCAGTGGGAAGATAATCTTGTCGGCCACCTGATTCAGAATGCCCGCAATACCTAGGATAAGAATGGGCCATGAGTAGCTGAGCATGCGCTTCAGCATACATCCATCAAAGTGCCAGTGGACTTTCACCAAGTCAGGAATAAACAGCAACGAGATAAAGCCCGTACAGAGCAGATTGATGAAGAACACATAGTAGACCGACGTCTTACCCAACACCACGAAATAAAATACGTTAAGGGCAATGTTCAGGGCGATAAATAGCAGTTTGAGAGACGCAAAACGGATGGCTCGCTTCTGGTAACGCAGATAGCTGAACGGAATGGCCTGCAGAGCGTCCATCGCCACAACCGCTGCCATCATCTGCAGATATTCTGGATGCTCAGCATAACCTAAGGCATCGCTGATAGGCTCTATGAATCCGAATACCAATAACAGGAATACGGCAGTCAGTGTACCAACCACCGCCATCACGGTGGAAAAGACCGTATCGCTATGCTTACGTCCTATTTCTGGTGTCAACCGATCGTCGTTGGCAAAGCGAAACAGCGTGGTTTCCATGCCAAACGTCAGCAATACCAAGATCAGTGCCACATAGGCATATACATTAGTGCTCACACCATAATCGCCCGAAGCCTTAGGCATATAGTGTGTATAGAGCGGCACCAGCAGATAATTCAAGAATCTGCCAACGATACTCGACAGCCCGTAAATGGCCGTGTCCTTCATCAAACCTTTTAAGTTCGCCATAGTTTATCCAAAGAATAAGTAACAGATAAATATCGCTGCTATGATACCTGCCAAGTCAGCCAGCAAGCCACAGTTCACAGCATGACGAGTATTCTTAATGCCTACTGAGCCAAAGTAAACAGCTAGGATATAGAACGTAGTATCCGTAGAACCCTGGAAGACACATGACAGGCGACCCACGAACGAGTCGGCACCATACGTCGTCATCGCATCCACCATCATACCGCGGGCTCCACTACCACTCAGCGGCTTCATCAGGGCCGTAGGCATAGCATCGACCCATTGTGCATTGGCACCTGTCAACTCTACACACCAGCGCATACCGCCAATGAGCATATCCATAGCCCCCGAGGCACGGAACACACCAATGGCCACCAAGATAGCTACGAGATAGGGAATGATACGCACGGCCGTCTGAAAGCCATCCTTGGCACCTTCTATAAATGCTTCATAGACGTTGACTTTCTTTCGGACACCTGCCACAATAAAGCCCGTAATGATACTCATCAACAGGATGTTGGCAATCGTAGTACTGACCTTGTTCATCATCTCTGGAGGCATCTGAGCAAACGACCAAATAATGCCAGCTACAATGGCACAAGCTCCGCCCAGTGTCAATAGCATGACACGATTCAGCAGATTGATGCGCTGATAGAGCGAGGTAATGACAATACCTGCTATGGTCGAGAAGAACGTAGCCAACAGAATGGGAATAAAGATATCCGTTGGCTGAGCAGCACTCATCTGGGCACGGTATACCATAATCGATACCGGAATCAGCGTCAGTCCGCTAGTGTTCAACACCAAGAACATGATCATCGGATTCGATGCCGTATCCTTCTTCTGGTTCAACTCCTGCATCTGCTCCATCGCTTTCAGACCCAATGGCGTGGCTGCATTGTCCAGTCCCAACATGTTAGCAGCGATATTCATAAAGATACTACCCGTCACGGGATGCCCCTTCGGAATATCAGGAAACAATTTACAAAATACAGGCGACAGCAGTTTGGCCAACACGTTAACTACTCCACCCTTCTCGCCAACTTTCATCACGCCAAGCCACAGAGACAACACGCCAGTCAAACCGAGCGATATCTCAAAAGCTGTCTTCGAGGATGAAAACGTTGAATCCATCATCGCAGGAAATACGTCATAGTCGCCCCAAAACAATAGTTTCACGACAGCTATTACAAAAGCAATGAGGAAGAATCCTATCCAAATATAATTTAATACCATAATTGTGTGCAAAGGTAGTCATTTTCCTCTTAACTGAAGCAAGCTAAATAGACGAATATTGAGTTAAAAATAATTAAACGAAAAGCAGGAGTATGGGTTTATCCATGGAGTTTTAGTATTTTTGCCCATTAGAATCAGTATATTGGCTTATAAAACTATGAATAAAAGACATACAATAGTTGTAGCATTATCGGCTTTGATGCTTTTTAGCACATCGTCGTGCAAGAAGAACATGTTCGATGAGCAGGTTTACAAAGAAATCCTGAAACAAGAGTTTCCTATCGACCCTGTTGACGCCCAACAGCAATGGAATCTGACGATGAATCGCGTAGCTACCATCAACGTGCCGGCGTCCCTCAAAGGCCAAAAACGCCTGATGGTACTGACCGACAATCCTGCCACTAATTCTAAGGCTACTATTATGGCCGAAAACAAATGGTACAACAACGGCGACAACTTTTTGGTGTTTGCTGCACCAAAGGAACAAAGCACTTTCTATGCAGCTCTTGAACAGACGGATGGTTCGCTACTCATCAAGGAGTTTACCGCGAACAACCTGCGTGCCTCCATAGCTGATGCCACGCAAATTGCGAAGCCTGCCAACGCTTTAGGATACCAGACTTTCACCTACTGCTTTGAGGAAAACTATCCTGAGCCTGGCGACTACGATTTCAACGACTGTGTGCTGCGCATTTCTGTAGAATCGGGTGATACGCCTAATCAGAGAAAGATAAACGTATCATTGGCAGCAACAGGTGCTGACAAGCTAATAGGTGCAGCCATCAACATCCTCAACTACAAGTATTCCGATATTGAAAGTATTGAGATTCAAGACGGCAAAAGGTGGGATGACGGTTATCCTGCAAGCCTCTATTTGCTGAAGGACACAGAAACCAAACAAGAAGGGCGTAATGGCGAAGCCGTGATACGTCTGTTTGAGAACGCCTCATGGGTTCTGGTTCACAATCAGGCAGATAATGTCGGCGCACTCGTCAATTACAAGGTTAATGTCACCAAGACATATAGCGAGACATCACTACAAATTAATCCTACAGTCAAAACATATATCATAACTTTCAAAGAGAGTGCTACGGCCCTTCTCAACAACTTCTCTCTACTGAATATTGATCCTTTCGTTGTGACCAACTATAACGGTGGCACTTGGGAGACACATATTTATAATTATAAGCACAATAACGTACTGTTTGAAGGCGTTAATCAAGACAGTGGCAATATGACGTGGGCACTATGCATCCCTTCAGGCACATTCCGCTGGCCGCTTGAAGAACATATCATCGGTACAGCTAAAGGCGGCGTCATAACGGGAGCCTATCGCGAGAGCGGTCACGCCTTCGGTCAATGGGCCGCTAACCGGAACAAGGCTCAAGACTGGTATCTGCATCCTACTATTACAGAAGTTTACTAGGTTTCGAAGTAAAATTGGAGGGAGCGCCCATTCACATGGACGCTCCCTCTACTTAATATTAATATAATGTATTTCCTGACTTCGGCGATGCGTCACCCTGCTCGCACATGCGACAATTAGCCAATTCTGGTAATTTCGGATATGCTCGTCAGTAGAAATATCAATTTTTCTT
>CACWOS010000080.1 GCA_902762565.1 uncultured Prevotellaceae bacterium | reverse complement strand
AGTGTTCTTGGCTACTGTCCAAACATTCTTGCGGGCACCAAAGTAACCGCGAGTGAGTTTCAGAATTCTTTTACGTTTTGCACGTGATGCAACGTGATTGACTGATCTTGGCATAGTTTTCTAATACTTTTAAATGTTTGACAATAGGTGAATTAACGGAGACACAACAGGTCACGAACCTGCTTCAGATTTGAGTTGTCAACAATAGTAGAACCGCAAAGGTTGCGCTTCTGCTTCTTGGTCTTCTTTGTCAGAATGTGGCTGTGGTAAGCGTGGTGTCTCTTAACCTTACCTGTACCGGTGAATGAGAATCTCTTCTTGGCACCGGAATTTGTCTTTACTTTTGGCATTGTTTTTAAATATTTAAATTGTTATTAATAATCGGCAGCTACGCATATACCGGGCGCGCCACCTATTTTCTTTCTTGTTCGCTGGAATCTATCGCAGCCTTTTACTCGTCCTCGCCCTCTGTCAACTTCTTCAGCGCATCGGCACTAATTTTGGCATTGGCAAAGAGACCACCGTTAGCAGGAATTTCTGCCTTTACCTCTGGAGCCTGCTGCTTAGCAGCCTCCTTAGCTTCGGCCACTGAGGCCTCACGATCGCGAGCCTGCTGGCTCTTCTTAGCCACACCAGCCTTCTTTGGAGTCAGGTAGAGGAACATCTTCTTGCCTTCGAGCGATGGCATGCCCTCAACCTTACCGTATTCTTCCAAATCGTTGGCGAAACGTAACAGGAGTACCTCGCCTTGTTCCTTGAAGAGGATGGAGCGTCCACGGAAGAACACGTACGCACGTACCTTATTACCTTCTTCCAAGAACTCCTTAGCATGCTTGAGTTTGAACTGATAGTCGTGCTCATCGGTCTGAGGTCCGAAACGGATTTCCTTTACCTCAACCTTTACCTGCTTGGCCTTCATTTCCTTCTGGCGTTTCTTCTGCTGGTAGAGGAACTTCGAGTAGTCGATAAGACGACAAACGGGCGGATTGGCATTTGGCGATATCTCGACCAAATCAACCTCCTGGTCGCGCGCCATATCTAATGCCTGACGAATGGGAACAACGGTGCTACCATCGTCGCCCACAATACGTACCTCACGAACACGAATCTGCTCGTTAATTCGGTACTGTTGCTTCATTTTGTCGTTCTTCATCAACTTTTCTTTTCGAAATCGGCTGCAAAGGTACGACAATTCAGCGAATTAGCAAAATTTTTAAGCAAATTATTTTCCATCAGAAGGCAAAATTATGCATCTTTTTTCAATGGGAGAGTAAAACTGAACGTTGAACCCTCACCCAACGTCGATTCCACCCGTGCATCGCCGCCATTCTTGCGAGCAAAATCCTGACAAAGTTGCAAGCCCAGTCCAGAACCTTCCTCACCACCCGTACCATAGGTTGTCTCGCCCGTATGGAAGATAGACTCCACACGCTCCGGAGAAATACCTACACCATAATCGCGAACACTGATACGAGCGAAGTCACCCTCACGTTTATAGAACACCTCAACAGCTTTGCCTTCGGGCGTAAACTTAACAGCATTCGACAAAAAGTTACGAATGATAGTCTTAATCATATCGTTATCCGCATGAACGATAAGTTTCTCATCAGCAGGCAAATACTTCAAGTCTATCTTCTTCATCTCGGCAATCACCTTGAAGATATCAACCACACCAGGTACAATATCGTCAAGGTCGAGGTCTTGATAGACCACCGACAGGCGTCCCGTCTGACTCTTAGTCCACTTCAACAGGTTATCAAGCAGGTCGTGGGTTTCCTCCGATTCACGATTGGCTTTATCCAAAAGTTCGAAAATCTCATCACCGACAATATCCCTTGATACAACGTTAACCGCCAGATTGAGCACCATACGAATGCTGGCCATAGGCGAACGCAAGTCGTGGGCAATGACAGAATACATCTTGTCACGATTCGATATGGTTCGTTTCAACTCCTCATTCTGCTTAACGATGATACGCTTGGCAGCCACCAACTGAATCTGGTGCATGACACGCATGACCAGCTCCTCTTTATTAAATGGCTTGGTCAGGAAGTCGTTGGCACCCACCTGGAAACCTTTCACAAGGTCGCTAGGATTGTTAAGGGCAGTAAGGAAAATAATAGGAATTTCCTGCGTCTCAGGATCTTTCTTTAGAATCACCGCGGTATCAAAGCCATTCAAGTCGGGCATCATGACATCAAGCAATATTAAGTCAGGATGTTCGGATTTGGCTAACTCAATACACATATTACCATTGGAAGCAGTGCACACCTGAAACTTCTCATTGGTAAGTAATATCTTGAGCAACAGCACATTACTCACCACATCATCAACAATGAGGATTTTGTAATCACTGCGGTTTATCTGTGACTCTATCGTTTCTTTCAACTCCATTTGCTACGGGTTTTAGTCATTCATTTTGCAAAAATAGCAAATAATTAGCATTTCGCCAAATATTTGCTACTTTTTTTTTTACTTTTCCGACAAAAACCACCTTTTTTACTCCACAGTCACTGATTTTGCCAAGTTTCGTGGCTGGTCAACATTCTTTCCTTTGCATACTGCTACATGATAACTGAGGAGCTGGAGAGGTATTGTAGCAACCAAAGGCTCCAAACATTCAAGAACATCGGGCAATTCAATGACTTCGTCAGCTATTTTGGCTATAGTGTCATCACCCTTTGTAACGAGAGCTATCACCCTACCCTTGCGGGCCTTGATTTCCTGAATATTCGAGAGCACTTTCTCGTACATAGCGTCGTGGGTAGCGATGACCACTACTGGCATATCACTATCAATCAGCGCGATAGGTCCATGTTTCATCTCAGCAGCAGGATAACCCTCTGCATGAATATAGGAAATTTCTTTGAGTTTAAGAGCACCTTCCAATGCTACAGGATAAGAGTAGCCACGACCCAAGTAGAGGAAGTTGTGGGCATAGGTAAAGGTGCGCGCCAAATCGGCAACACGGTCGTTGGTCTGCAGTACCTCACGAATCTTATCAGGAATCTCGTTGAGACCTTTGACCACACGCAAATACTCGTCACGATCAATAGTGCCACGAGCCTCGGCCAAAGCTAGCGCAAACATCGTAAGCACGGTAACCTGACCTGTAAAGGCCTTCGTAGAGGCCACACCAATCTCAGGACCTACATGGATATAGGTTCCGGTATCGGTAGCACGGGGAATACTACTGCCAATGGCATTACAAATACCATAAATGAAAGCACCACGTTCCTTAGCCAACTGGATGGCAGCAAGAGTATCAGCTGTCTCGCCACTCTGTGAGATTGCAATGACCACATCGTCTTTCGTGACAACGGGATTACGATAGCGGAACTCAGAAGCATACTCTACCTCGACGGGAATACGGCAGAATGATTCAATGAGTTGTTTGCCTATAAGACCTGCATGCCACGACGTACCACAAGCCACAATAACCACACGCTTGGCATTGAGCAGTTGGCGACGATAGTCAATAAGGGCCGACAGCGTTACATGATCGCCCTCAACATTAATACGACCACGCATACAATTAGTCAGACAGTCGGGCTGTTCGAATATCTCTTTCAACATGAAATGGGGATAACCGCCTTTCTCTATCTGTCCTAAATCAATATCAACAGTCTTCACCTGCAGGTCTTGCTCCTCACCCAAAATACTGAGGACCTTGAGATCTTCACCTAGACGGATGACTGCAATATTACCGTCTTCGAGATATACAACCTGATCGGTATATTCAATAATAGGACTGGCATCAGAACCTAGGAAGAACTCATCCTTACCAATACCCACCACAAGGGGACTCTGCTTGCGGGCAGCAATGATTTGAGAGGGGTCGCGCTTGTCGATAATGGCAATAGCATAGGCGCCAATCACTTGATAAAGAGCCACCTGAACAGCTTCTAACAGCGAGAGTTGCTTCTTCACCATGATATATTCGACCAACTGCACTAACACCTCGGTATCGGTATCGCTCTGGAACTGCACACCTTTGTCAACGAGTTTGGCCTTAATATCGGCATAGTTCTCAATGATACCGTTGTGGATGATAGCCAGATTATGGCTTTGGGAATAGTGCGGATGAGCATTACGGCTGGAAGGCTCACCATGAGTAGCCCAACGAGTATGAGCTATACCGATATGCCCCGTCACGTCTTTGTCACCACAATACTCAGTCAGATTATCTACCTTTCCTTTTGTCTTGTAAACGTTTAATTCATCACCCTCGTTAATAAGAGCAACGCCTGCTGAATCATAACCACGATACTCCAAACGGCGAAGTCCCTTAATCAGAATAGGATAAGCGTCCTGCTTTCCTATATAACCTACTATTCCACACATAATCGTTATGTCTTGTTTATTTAGGGTGCAAAATTAACACATAGCGAGCAAACGACCAAACATATTTTTTATTTTTTTTCTTCGCATGGAATTCTTTGACTGGAAAATTTGGTTTTTTATTCATTTTGCACTAACTTTGCAGACATGACAAGTAAAGTATTACTGATATACACGGGTGGAACTATCGGCATGAACCGTAATCCGCAAACAGGGGCACTAGAGCCCTTCGACTTTGTGCACTTGCTACAGAATGTGCCTGAGTTAGAACAGTTTGATACTCAGATAGAAACGTATCAGTTCTCGCCACCCATCGACTCCAGCGACATGTCACCACGGCTATGGACAGAACTAAGTCACGTCATAGCTGATAACTACGACCAATATGATGGTTTCGTGGTGCTGCACGGCACAGACACGATGGCCTATACGGCTTCGGCAATGAGCTACATGCTCGAGAATCTGACAAAACCTGTAATCTTTACGGGTTCTCAACTGCCTATCGGACAGTTGCGTACAGATGGCAAAGAGAACTTAATAACCTCCATAGAAATTGCTTCAGCGAAAGACGAGAACGGCAGATCTAAAGTACCTGAGGTTGGCATTTATTTTAATTCGCACCTGCTAAGAGGCAACCGCACAACAAAGCAGAGCGCTGAAGAGTTTAATGCTTTCGAATCGTTCAATTATCCGCATCTGGTGGAGGCTGGCGTCAACATCGTTTACTATCATAATAGAATTTTACAACCAAATTGGGGCAAGCCCATGACACCACATTTCCGACTGGACAACAATGTCATCATCTTCTCGCTCTTTCCAGGCATTCGTGAAGATCTCATCCGACATATTATCCATACACCCAACCTGAAGGCTATTGTGATGCGCACTTTTGGTAGCGGCAATGCACCTCAAAGCCCTTGGCTACTGAAAGCATTAAAGGAAGGTACTAAAAATGGCAAGGTCATTGTCAACATCAGCCAGTGCATGCAAGGATGCGTAGAAATGAGTCGCTATGATACTGGATTCCATCTGCAAGAGGCTGGTGTGGTGAGCGGCTATGACTCGACTGTAGAGAGTGCTGTAACGAAACTAATGTTCCTTCAATCACACTATGATGACCCTGAGCAAGTGCGCAACATCATGCGGCGCAGCATCCGAGGAGAAATCACTCTTTAATCACTTCAACTCTTTCTCGAAGAACTCGATACACTGACGGAACAGGTGATTACGTGTGTTCCCGCCATAGATGCTATGATTGCGGTTAGTATACACCAACTGACGGAAGTCCTTATCAGCCTGTACCAACGCCTCGGTATATTCAGCAGTATTGCGGAAATGTACGTTATCATCCGCCATACCGTGACACAAAAGCAATGTACCATGCAGCTTTTCTGCACGTGATATGGGACAATCTTCGTATCCTTCAGCATTTTCTTTAGGCGTACGCATAAACCGTTCCGTATAAATGGTATCATAATAGCGCCAAGATGTTGGTGGCGCTATGGCAATACCAGCACGAAACACGTCTCTACCCTCGGACATAGCCATCAGCGTATTGAAGCCTCCGAAACTCCATCCCCAGATAGCGATACGGTCTTTGTCGACATACGTCTGTTTACCCAACCAAATGGCAGCTTCCACCTGATCATGAGCTTCCAATTGTCCTAACTTCAGATAGGTGCACTTCTCGAATTCAGCACCACGTCCGCCTGTACCACGATTGTCTACGCAAACACAAATGAAGCCCTGTTGACAGAGATACTGTTCAAGCAATGCGCCTTGTCCTGCCATACCGATACTCCAAGTATTCTTCACTTGCTGACTCCCTGGGCCACCATACTGATACATCACAACGGGATATTTCTTATTAGGATTGAAATCAGCAGGTTTCACAATCCATGCGTTGAGGTCCACACCGTCTGCCGTGTGTATGGTTTTCAGCTCAATTTTGCCTAACTGATAGTCCTTGAGTTTATTGCGTAAAGCTATATTATCTAATAGCGTCTTCAGCGTCTTTCCACTGTTGTTGCACAAAGAATAGACTGGTGGCGTATCCATATCGCTCCATGTACGAATAAAATAGCGGAAATCAGTACTAAAGATAGCATTATTCCATCCTGCAGTAGGTGTTAAACACTCGCGCTTACCATTTTTATGAGCCGCCCATACACGCTGGTCGGTAGAGCCGTTTGCATGTGAGGCAAAATATGCATCACCTGTATTCTCATTGTAACCATACACATCGCTCACTTCATAGTCGCCTTTATCCACTTGATATAACAACTGACCATTCAGACTATAAAGATAAAGATGCATCCAACCATCACGGTCACTGGGTAAGAGAATATGCTTATCAGTTATACAGATGCCATTAATAGCTTCATCCTTGATATAATGAGGTACCTGATCCTCGATAGTCATAAAGCACAATGTACTCAATGGGTTAGCCATATAGATACGCAGACAGTCCTGATGACGGTTCAGCGTATATACAGCAATGCGTTGAGGGTCGCTGGTCATCACAATTCGAGGGATATAACCATCAGAATCAACAGGCACCTGCAACTGGCGTATCTGACGACTACTGATATCATAACTCCACACGGTGCAGGTTGAATTCCATTCGCCAGCAATGGGATACTTGTATGTATAAAATCCTGGATAATCCGCAAACTCTGACTTCTCTGGCTTTAGTCCTTTAAACAATGGCATCGAATATTGTTTCACCTGACTCTCGTCATAACGGATCCAAACCAATTGTTTAGCATCTGAAGTAAACACCATCGCACGACTAAAGGCAAACTCTTCCTCATTTACCCAATCAGGAATTCCATTGATAATCTCGTTCCGTTTGCCATCTTTTGTTACCTGCACTTCAGCATTGTCGTAGAGCAATTTAACAAGGAAAATATTATTATCACGTACAAAGGATATCTGATTACCATCAGGCGAGAACAAGGGAGTCTGCTGAGGTCCGTACTTTGATAATGGAACAATACGGTTGTTGTGCAGGTCATATATATAATAGGTGGCGGTAAACGAATGGCGATAGATACGCTGTGTTTTCGTCTGAATCAGCATACGTTTGCCGTCTGGACTCATCATGTAGCCGTCGATGCTCTCTAGTTTGTCGCCCTTAACCTTTGTCACATCAAACAGCGTACCCACCAGCTTTCCCGTCTCGAACGAATACTTCTCCACGCGCTGTCCATCATCGCTCAACTGTGCATACGTCTTTCCATCAGCCAATGCCTGCACATCAGCCATCGATTCAGCACGAAACGCACCACTCGTGATGTCCCTCATATTCAAATGCTTACCAGCCGATATTCCTACCGACATCAGCAGCATTAGTAGCATCACTATTATTCTCATCCTCAATACCATAAATCTATTACTCTATTCAATGTGCAAAGTTACAAAAATCAGCAGAATCACGCAAGTATTTTAAGGATAATAAAGAAAAAGCCCTGAATCATTGCTGACTCAGGGCTTCTCTGCCTTGCGGCTCTAATTGAAAAGTGGCGGCCTCCTACTCTCCCGCATTGCATTGCAGTA
>CACWOS010000079.1 GCA_902762565.1 uncultured Prevotellaceae bacterium | reverse complement strand
AAGAAAAATTGATATTTCTACTGACGAGCATATCCGAAATTACCAGAATTGGCTAATTGTCGCATGTGCGAGCAGGGTGACGCATCGCCGAAGTCAGGAGGTGAAGCGGCGGAGACGGCGGTTAAGGATAAAAATTGCGAGAGTTAAATATAAAAATTGCGTGCATTGATGGTAGCAGTAATTTCCTTTAAAGACCACGATTAAGCAGACTTTAGCGACGACGAGACGAAACAGTAAATTTGTTAACAAACCAACTAATTAGAGACTATTCAACAATATGTTTTTTTTATCAACAACAATGATTATTTGAAAAATAGTTGTAACTTTGCTTAGGAAAACGGAGGGGTCGATTGTATTAAGAGAAAAAGACTGGAAAAAACAGATGATTGACAAGCGAGAATTCGAAACGGTTTTCAGACGTCACTACGATGGGATGTTCCGACTGGCTATGCGCATACTGGGCAACGACGCAGAAAGCAAGGATGTGGTGAGCGACGTGTTCGCCCATCTGCTGCACAGCGGCACTGACCTCAGGTCGGAAACATTGCAAGCCTTCTTGCTGACAAGCGTTCGTAATCGCTGTGTCAACCTGCTGGTACACAGGCAGAGGGAGCAGCAGATGCAGAAGGCTGTGGTGGTGGAGATGATAACGCCCGAACAGACGGCAGAGCAGGAACAGTTGCAGCAGCTTCATCACTACATCGACACAGAAATGCCCAAGCTGTCGCAACAGATCATGCGCCTGCGCTACCAGCAGGGACTGAAATACCGCGAGATAGCCAAGGTGCTGCAAGTCAGCGAAGTCACCGTACACAACCATCTGTCGCAGTCGCTTAGACAATTAAAGGACCACTTTAAATCATTAGGTTATGGAATCAAATGACAAACTGGAACAACTTCTTAAGCACATGTACGCTGAAGAGACCCTCCACGATGACGAGATAGACACATCGGACATCATCGATGAAGAATGGACGAAGTTTGAGGCGACACACTTTGGCGGTGAAAAGCGAAAAGTGAAGAGTGATAAATTCTCGTTCCTCAAGATTGCAGCGATGTTCATTGGTGTGCTGATGCTTGGCGGTATTGCCTTTGCCACCATACACATTATCAGTAGCGGTTCGCAGAAGGCAGATGAGGTGCAGACGGTAGCGACAGAAAACGCTCAACGCGCGACTTCCGACTCTCAACTTGCAAAGCAGGACAGCGCTCTCTACAATCCCATCGTCTATGAGAGTGCAGAGCTGGTGACCATTCTGGACGATATCGCAACTTTCTATGAGGTGGAACCCGTCTATAGGAAGGAGGCCACAAAGCATATCCGCCTCTACTTTACATGGGACAAGAAACGAAGCATAGACGAGATTATCGACACGTTCAACAAGTTCGAACGCATCAACATCACCCGATACAACAAGATACTGATTGTAGAATAACCATAGCCAACACAAAAAATGAGAAAGTATATATTCACAGTATTGCTCTGTGGCCTGACATGGTGTGCCCAAGCACAGAGAATTAGTCGCCACTATCAGAACGAGTCGCTGTCAAGCGTACTTGAAGACCTGAACGCTGCCATCAGCGACAAGACCATCTATTTCATCTACGACGAACTGGAGGACTTTACCGTTACCAGCCACTTCACCGACCTGCCAATCAAGGAGGCTATCCGCGAGGTCATCGGCTTCTATCCGATGAAGGTCGTCTATGACAACGACAAAATCTTCGTAGAGTGCATCCAAAAGGAAGAAGCCAAAGTGATAGGCCATATCATAGACGAAAGCGGACAACCCATAGAATTCGCCAATATCTCATTGCATTACGCCGCACCCCAAAATAACATTGATAAAAGTTCCACATACATAAATGGTGGCGTAAGCAATGAGAACGGCGATTTCGTGATTCCCTGCATAGAGAAGCAGATAACGCTGAAGGTGTCGTATGTCGGTTACAAGCCCGTCACACGCAACGTCAGTGTGGGCAACATCGGCACCATTACCCTACAGCCTGAAACGTACACGCTGAAAGGTGTCGAGATTAAGGGCGAGATTCCGCAGTACAAGATGGTAAGCGGGGGTATGACGGTAGATGTGCAGCACTCGCTATTACACGACATTGGCAATGCTGACGACCTATTGTCATTGATGCCGCTGGTGCAGGGACGCGATGGCAAATTCGAGGTGCTGGCCAAGGGTGAGCCCGAGATTTACATCAACAATAAGAAGGTGCGTAATATGAGCGATTTGAAGCAACTGAAATCGACAGACGTCAAGAGTGTCGATGTCATTACGGCTCCTGGTGCACAATATAACGCCGAGGTCAATGCCGTCATCCGCATCAAGACGCTGAAACCACAAGGCGACGGCTTCAGTCTGATGGCTACCAGTCAGACATGGCGCAACAACCAGTGGAACAACTATGACGACCTGACGCTGAAATACCGTACGGGTGGGCTGGAGGCGTTTGCCAACGTGGCTTACGACTGGAGTCACTACAGCAATGACCAGAATCTGGATCAAGAGCTGCACATCAGCAAGGATAAGTTTGACATTCATGCGGAGGTACCCGTCAGAAGCCGATGGGCAGAGCTTCGCTATACGGCAGGACTAAGCTACGACTTCTGTGCTGACCATTCCGTCGGACTCAGCTTCTCGTCTGAAAAGCGCCTGTTTCAGCATGCCACCTACGACATGATGCAGCACTATCTAAAGAACGGTGCCTTCTACGGCGACATCCTGCTGAAAACACAAGCCTCAGAGACCATCAAGCCGACATGGGAACTGAACACCTATTACACGGGAAAGGTGGGGAAAGTAGGCATTGACCTGAATGCCACCTTCTTGCGACGCGAATCGGAAGACCACCTCAACCAGCAAGAGTATAGTCAGGAACTGGACGACAGGCTGCTGACCACCACCAATCATGAAAAAAGGACGATGGCCGCAGGCAAGCTGGTATTGACATACCCCATCTGGAAAGGCCTGTTAAGTGCCGGCTCAGAGGCTACATCGACACAGAGCCACGGCAACAACTATAACGTGGAGAACATCATCCCTGAGGCTGACAACGAGATGAAGGAAAAGAACATTGCGGGCTTTGCCGAATACCAGTTAGCGTTCAATGTCCAGCATTCAACAGTTAACGTCATTGCAGGCTTGCGCTATGAACATGTGGCTACGGACTATAGCTCGTTTGGTGTGTGGCAGTCAGAGCCCAGCCGCACCTATAACGACTGGTTTCCCAACCTGTCGGCAGCCTGGCAGAAAGGCAAGTGGAGTGCCCAACTGAGCTACAGCAAGCGCATCACTCGTCCACCCTATGGAATGCTGAGTTCACAGATCGTATACGACAGCCGTATGTTCTATGAGGGCGGCAATCCGCTGTTGCGGCCCTCCGTACGTCAGAGCATCGACCTGAGCGTGACCTATTCGTGGCTGACCTTCGTGACAGGATTTACACACGAGAAAGACCTGTTCACCCATATCGGACAGGTGTACGATGAAGAGAAGGGAATCGGCATCTTCCGCATGGAGAATTTCGACCATCAGGACCGTGTCTATGCCACCCTTGTCGCCTCGCCCAAGCTGGGCTTCTGGCAACCGTCCTTTACGCTGCACTACTATCAGCAGATGTTCGATGCCGAGGCCTATGGTGCACCAAAGAAACTGAACAAACCCGAGTTCAGCTTCGACGTGAAGAGCTGGTTCGTCATCAATCCTACCACCAAGACACTGCTGCATGCCAGCTATACCGGCAGCAACCACTGGGCATTCATGTATCGGAACAGCAACTTTATCCTGAACGCCCGCATACAAAAGGTCTTCATGAAGGGCAAGCTGAACGCTACGCTTTTTGCCAACGACATCTGTCGTACTAACAGGACGAAGTTGACCACATATTATGCGATAGGTCAGACCTCACAGAACGACTATGGCTACACGCAACAAGTAGGACTCACACTGAGCTACAACTTCAACGTCAGTGGTTCGAAGTATAAGGGTACCGGTGCCGGTAATGAGGAGAAGAGCAGACTCTGACAACCATCAGATGCCCTTCAACACCTTGACGGCTTCATCGACAGTAGGCACATCGGCAATCGTCATGGAACGCTTACCGTTGAGTTCACGGAAATTGCAGCGACGGGGATTGGCAGCGACAAACTGCAGGATACGGTCGAAGGCCTCACTCTGATAGAACGGACTAGTGGCACTCGACACAAAAAACATGGTCATCTTGTCTTGTTTCAGCACTATCTTCTCGCATCCTAATGCTTTGCCATAACGGCGCAAAGGCACCACCTGCATCAGTTCCTCGCCCACATGCGGCACCTTGCCAAAACGGTCTATCAGACGCGTACGATAGGCTGCCAATTGATCGTCTGTCTGCAGACCATCCAACTCGCGATAGAGCAGCATACGCTCAGAATCGCTGGGCACATACTGGTCAGGGAAGTACATCTCCAAATCGCTTTCCAAAGAACAGTCGGAAACAAAATCGAAGCTATTAGAGCTATTGGGGGGCAGTCCCTCTGTACTCCGTGAACTACGCACAGCAGGGACAACACCCATATGCGCTGGCTTTTCATTACGTATCTCTACTACCGCCTGCTGTAGTATCTTGACGTAGGTCTCGTAACCCAAGTCTGCGATAAAGCCGCTCTGTTCAGCACCTAACAGATTACCAGCACCACGGATGTCAAGATCCTGCATGGCAATATGAATGCCTGAACCCAGGTCGCTGAACTGTTCCAGTGCCTCCAAACGTCTGCGGCTCTCTTGAGGCAAATCAGCCAAAGGAGGCGCCAGCAGATAACAGAAAGCCTTGCGATTGCTTCGTCCCACACGTCCTCGCATCTGGTGCAGGTCACTGAGTCCGAACCTATGGGCACCATTGATGATGATGGTATTGGCATTGGGAATGTCGATACCATTCTCCACGATGGTTGTCGACAGCAGCACGTCATAGTCGTAGTTCTGGAAGTCGAAGATGATCTGTTCCAATTCCTCAGGCTTCATCTGTCCGTGGCCTACCGCTATACGGGCATCAGGCACGTACTTCTGAATCATCTCTTTGATACGCGTCAGGTCGTTGATGCGCGGATTGACAAAGTACACCTGTCCGTTGCGTGACATCTCGAAGTTGATGGCATCCGCAATGATCTCCGCGCCAAAGGTATGTATCTCTGTCTGAATGGGATAGCGGTTTGGCGGTGGCGTCTGTATGATACTCAGGTCACGCGCACCCACCAATGAGAACTGTAACGTACGTGGAATAGGTGTCGCACTCATGGTCAGCGTGTCGACATTGGTCTTCATCTGGCGCAACTTCTCTTTGGTCGACACGCCAAACTTCTGTTCCTCGTCGATAATCAGCAGACCTAAATCCTTGAACTTCACACTCTTGCCTATCAGCTTATGCGTACCTATTAAGATATCTATCTTGCCCTCAGCCAAATCCTTGAGAATGGCAGTCGTCTGCTTGGTCGAGCGGGCACGCGAAAGATATTCCACACGTACAGGTAAATCCTTCAAACGTGAAGAGAACGTTTGGTAATGCTGATAGGCCAATACTGTTGTCGGCACCAATACGGCCACCTGTTTCGAGTCGCATGCCGCCTTGAAAGCAGCACGCACAGCCACTTCCGTCTTGCCGAATCCCACATCGCCACACACCAATCGGTCCATCGGACGTGCCTGTTCCATATCGGCTTTCACGTCGTTAGTAGCCTTCAGCTGATCGGGCGTGTCCTCATATAAGAACGAGGCCTCCAGCTCTTGCTGCATAAACGAATCAGGCGAATAGGCAAAGCCCTTCTGTTGACGACGGGTAGCATAGAGTTTGATGAGATCGCGAGCAATGTCTTTTAACTTTTGCTTGGTACGCTCCTTCATGCGTTCCCACTGGCCCGTACCCAGATGCGACAGGCGAGGTGGCTCACCACTCTCCTGCGCCTTGTATTTCGACACCTTATACAAAGAATGGATAGAGACGTAGATGGCACCCCCACCCTCGTACATGATTTTAATCATCTCTTGGTAGCTGTCGCCCTGAGGCATGCGTACCAGTCCACCAAACTTGCCGATACCATGGTCTATATGTACCACGTAGTCGCCCACCTCAAACTGCTGAATCTCCTTCAGCGTCAGCGCCACCTTACCACTGCGGGCCTTGTCCGAGCGCAGGTTGTACTTATGGAAACGGTCGAATATCTGGTGGTCGGTAAAGACACACAACTTCTGGTCGTTGTCGGCAAAACCCTCGTGGAGGGTCTTTTCGACGGAATCGAAAAGGACTGTTCCTTTTTCTGCAAAGATGTCCTTCAAGCGGTCCAACTGCTTCTGGCTATCGGCAAGGATGCAGAGACGATAGCCATCAGCCAGATACTGTTCCAACGACTGTTGCAGGAGATCAAAGTTCTTATGGAACTGCGGCTGGGGCGATATATGGAAGTCTATCGTGGCATCAGGTACCCCTGTCGGGCGATGACCTATCTCGATACGTCGGAATCCTGCCATATCGCGAGTAAAGGTTTGTCCGCTAATTAGCTGTATCTCCTTCTGCATCTCCATGCGGATGGCCTGCTGATCCATTTCCGTGGCACCCTCCAGTCGTTCTGTCAGTGCCTGCTCAGAAAAGCCCTCTTGATAAATACGGTCTATCGCATCGCGGACATAAAGGAAGTCCTTGACCACCAACATCGTCCCCTCAGGTAGAAACGAAAAGAACGATATCTTCTCCGTTTCCGTCAGTCCCAGTTCTGGTACGATTTCCACCTGTTCGCGTTTGTCTTTCGACAACTGTGTCTCCACTTCGAACGTTCGAATCGAGTCGATCTCGTCGCCAAACAGGTCGATGCGGAACGGGTATTCAGAGCTATAGCTATATACGTCGAGAATACTACCTCGCAGGGCAAACTGGCCAGGCTCGTACACATACTCTACTTCGTGAAATCCTAACGAACGCAGACTCTCCAATGTTGCATCTACATCCAGTTCGTCGCCCTGATGCAACACCAGCGTTCTGTCGTCCAGTTGTTTTTTCGATATCACCAGTTCTGCTATGGCCTCAGGGTAGCTGACGATGAGCCCACCCCCATATGACAATTTCGAGAGCACCTCCGTCCTCAGTATCTCGTTGGCGGCATCCCTCTGTCCGTACTTGATGGCACGACGATAGCTCGACGGAAAGAATAGTACCTGTTTGTCGTCCAACAGCTGCACCAGATCATGATAAAAATACCCTGCCTCCTCAGCATCCTGCAAAATAAATAATGTGGTCGATTGCAACGCCACACTCTGACCGCTGGTCAGAGATAGTTTGGCTTTCGACATCATCGCCGCAAACACCATCGGAGCCGATGAGCACATGAGTCCCTCGAGGAAAATGGATTTCACCCGTTTTTTCCCCATCACGTCTGCCAAGGCACCCACTTGAGCCGACTTGGCATATAATTTCAACAAATCTTGAATCTTCATAATGAATTCGTGTGCAAAATTACGAAATAATGCTGATGTGGCAAAGTAATTTTAGAAGATTAACGCAAATCGGCCTTAAAATAAGGGCAATACGAAGAAATATGAGGAATATTGGAAAATGGTAGGATGCAAATTTGGGAGGATTGATGAAGGAGTTAGGTTGCCAAATCGTAACCCGTTTACGACCTTGTTGACAGTTAAACTTTTCTAAATCCGAAGGGTGTAAAATCGCAGAATGACGCACTTCACTCCGATTGGTTTTCAATGATACGAACTGCACTGTTTTGCCGAAAAAGCAATTCGGAAATTGGTATTATCTTTGCAGCCCGAATAAAAAAAGGATTGAAGTATGTCAAGAAGCACATTCAACATTCTCTTCTATGCCAACAAGAGCAAGGAGAAAAACGGAATTGTCCCTATCATGGGACGAGTAACAATCAACGGATCGCAGTCGCAGTTCAGTTGTAAGAAGAATATCCCACTGACCATGTGGGATGTAAAGGGCAATTGCGCCAAGGGAAGAAGCAAGGAGGCTTTGCAGATTAACCGTGACCTTGATAATATCAAAGCGCAGATTATCAAGCATTATCAGCGTCTGGCTGACCGCGAGGGATTTGTAACG
>CACWOS010000078.1 GCA_902762565.1 uncultured Prevotellaceae bacterium | reverse complement strand
TGTACGCATCTCCCAGCGCATGACGTTACACCACTGGTTGCACATCAGGGGCAGGTCGCGCCACGACTGAATCCAGTTCTTATAGGTGTTCCAGATAATGGATCATGGGGTCGGTTCTACTGATCATTTTTTACGTTGAAAATTTGGATGTTGGATCATGGGGAGTTAAGAACGATGTGTAATACAGAAACATCAAAAAGTGATCAGTAGAACCGACCCCATGATCCTCATTCATTCGTTGTTACCCAAGAATGCTATCCGCTTCAGCGGCAACATGTTTTTGTCATCATCCGACATCTTGTCATAATACTCCTGCCACATCTCAATAAACTCATCACCATCAATCAGACGTATGAATTTATCGCCACTCGATGCCGCATGTTTGGCATCTGTAGAATATGTACCTGATGTAACAAACAGGGCAATGTCACCTGCTTTTAATATACCAAGTAAAGCTCGTACATCAGCAGCTCCAGTTGCTGTATCCGGCTTGTGCTTTACCTGTACTTTGATTCGTGGAGTCTTCGCACCCAACGGATCTGTATAAGCCACAATGTCGATACCACCATCCTTGCCGCGAGGAGCTACCGACTGAATATAGTAACCCATAGCCTTGAGTAGTGATGCGACAAGGTCTTGGAATTCATAAGGATTCTTACTCTTCAGATATTCACGGATACCATTGGCTGCTCTCTCCTCCAAAGTTTCCAGTTCAATCATGGTTTCCTTTGCTGGGTCATTTTCTTCTTCTGGTTGAGCCACAGGTTTATCATCCGTTGTTTGCTCTTTGCCGCGATACCATGCTTTATAACGTTTCCACGCCTCATCGCGCAATTTCTCTGCTCCAAGCTTTAGTGCCTCCTCACCTTCAGGGGTTATCGTCCAATTACCCTTTTTCTTTATAAGAAATCCTGCGCGCACGTAGTCTACCGATGTAAAATGCATATTGCTCTGCCAACGGATATTGCCTGTATTCTCCAATGTCTCTTTCTCCCAAGCCGAGAGTTCTACTGTCTTTTCAATTTCTTGCATCAGTATGCGTATAGGCATTGTCCCTCCTTTTTTCGAGAGAATTGTCAATGCTGCGAACATCGTCTTGGCCGACGTTACATAGGATTTTGATTTTGCTTTCATATCTTTGAGTTTTTTTTATTCCATTGGTTTTATCATTGATTCGATGAAGGCGATTTCATCGTCTGTCAGGCCATACTTTGCATAGAGTTCTGCATCCGTCCATGATTTGCTGAAATCTTGGAGGGGAACATATTTCCAAACTTCTTTATTGTTATCTTGAGTTGCTTTCAAAACGCCCAATAATGTACGAGCAAATTTCGTCTTTATGTATGCTAACGCGTTTTCAGCTTCTATCTCGTTCGAGAATGAACCTATGCCAATGAATGACTGGGTATATCCTTCTCCAGGGATGCTAACAATAGGAGACGATAGCACCTCCCCAAGTTCACCAGTCCCATTGCTTTTGGGTAGTACCACTATATATTTTTCTGTATTTTCATGACTATCAAGGAAGTTCTTAGGTATATAACGATAGTAACGTTTATTATCTATCAAACCCAATATACGCACATCACCATTATTACTTGAATCAGATTTAAAGATGTCAAGTTGAGAAAAAATGGAAGTCGTTAATCGTTTTTCTCTACCATTACTTCCTATTACCTCCTTATAATGCGGATAAGCATCGTATAATTCTTCAAGATTAAACTTGTTTTGTGTGAATATTATAGAGTCTATACCTATGAAGTCTTTCCCTTTTATAACCTTATTACAAATTGAACTTAGTTGAGGGAAATTTGTATATATTCCTATACCTCCATAATCTTTTTTTGAATCTCTATATGTAATAACAACACCACCTTTAATATCAACATTTGGAAAGTAGTCCTCACTATTACTTGAATATTTCACAACTTTCAAGTGTTTATCACTTAACACTTTTTCATTCCACTCTTTGGGCGTTTTACCTGCATTAAAAAGGAATCTTGCCGGGGTAATTAAGGTAACTTTTTCAGACAACTTAAAAGCTGCATCCATGAAATAATGATATACAGGATTATCACTTGTTCCTATCTTAACTTCCTGATACGGTGGATTTCCTACTATTGCGTCTAATTTCATATTCGTGTTATCGTTGATTTTCCAGAAGTATTTGCCATCACGGAAAGTATTGACGACAGCCTCTGGGCGTTCTGAAATGTTTTTGATTAAATCTTTGTAATATTGGGCGTTGACCCTTGTATTGCGGAATCCTGCAAGCGTGCGTTTGGTGATGCTGCGAGCCATTGGGGTCTTGCAGACCACGAGGATGTTTTCTTCAATCGTTGCATCCCAAAGACTTTTAGCAAAACCGACCCCCACCTCACCATATTTCTGCTTGGCTTCCTCAACCCTGCACCTATATATATTATAGGCTACATAGAGAGGATAAAGACCACTCTTGGAATTGATTTCTAAGATGTGGGCATCCGTACGGAAGACATCTTTTGTTACTTGCCCTTGATCTACATAACGAGGAATAGACAGCATCTGCTTGAACTCTTCGTCATAGAAGCACCAACCTCCCAAACAATCGCTCATGTGCATATTCACTACCCGCCAGGGAGTCAAGACTGTTTCCTTGTCAGGATTACGGAAAGTATTAAATATACTAGCAATACGTTCGATACGTTCCTCTATCGTGAACTTATCCGCTGCACGAGCCATTTCACGGATGCGTTTACCTGCCTCACGGAATACATCTGGCTCATAGTATTTCTTGAATTTCTCGAAGCGTTCCTTATCCACACCTTTTGGCATGAACTCCTCCCACGACTGGTCATCTATCAGCGAGGCAAAATTGTTGATGGTGATTTCCTCTTCCTCATTCTTCAATTCTGCACCATAGATTAGCAGAGGCATACGAATGGAGATGCCTCGAAGAATACTGATAGCATTACGACGCTGATCACTCATGGCTTTCAGTTCGTCAAGCCGTGCCTGCTCTTCAGGTGTGCGTTCTTTCTTGGGCTTTTTCTCCAAGCGTTCTTTCTCTGCATACTGCTCATTGGTGAACCCCTGTTTGTTGACATCTATATCACCCGTCTTCGCCATTGCCTTGATTGCTCCGATAGTCTTCTTTAACTCATCGAAATCTTTCAGTTCAACATCTGTCAGCTTCAGCAGTTCATCATTGTAGAGCGCACCGTCCTCAAATCCGCATTGCACCACCTTTTCTATCTGCGCCTTTTTCAACTGGCTCATCATCTTATTGACATTGTAGGGCTTCATCTGTGAACCCTCGATACTAATGATTGGGCAGAAATTCAGGAAGTCGCCAAGAATGATACGGTCTTCTTCACTCTGCTTGCCTACCTTAGCACTTACCTTGGCCGTCTCTGCCAAGACTCTCAAAGTGCGATCTGGTGCGAAATCGAAAGCATAGCATTGTTCCTTCATACGACCCTTGCAAGTGAATGGAGTCTGTACTCGGAAAATGGTCTGCATATATTGTGCAGCAGAAGTACTGAATGTACCTGCCATCATAAATACGGCAGTCCATGGCTTGATGCTGACGCCTGTTGTTAGACGCCCACAACTGAGGGTGATGGTATAGCTCTCATCGGGACTCTCGCCAATGGCATTGTTTACCATCTTCAATGCCTCGGTATTCTCCTCATCCTCATCGCCATTGCCTGCCACATTCACAATCTGAAACATACCGAATGTGGGATGTGCTTTCAGTTTTGCACTCAAAGCACGTGCCGACTTAATGCCTGGTACAACCCAAAGTGTATGACGGAAAATGCGACGGAACGTGTCGTTGGAGTATGGGTAAAGGCTGTCCTTATCCTCCTTACAGAGCAAGGCGAGGAAACGGTCAACATCTTTGTCATGAACGAATGTGTCATCATCCTTTGTACGGAAGAATTCACGGAAGTTGAAGGCTTTCTCATCCTCCACGTATTCCGACATCAGATTACCCAAGTCGTAGGTGTATATATTGATGGAGGGCAGAGAGGCGTATGGGTTCGGCTCGTATGGATTGTCTGTGGCCCAGGCTTGTTTGGCTTTCTGCTCCATCACATAGTCCCAAGTGAAGATGTCCTCTTCGCCAAAATCGTCGAAGAGATTGAAGGGTGTGCCAGAGAGTTGTAATACTTTGGTATTCTCTTTGACCAGTTCCTTCAATACATTCTGTCCGAGTTCCGTTTTTGTACCTTCGTGAGCCTCGTCAACTATCACAAAATCCCATGAGGCAGAAAACAGTTCGTTGTTCTTGTCGAACTTACCGCCTACCTGCTCAGAACCTCGAAGGTCCTGCATGGATGCGAAATAGACGTACTTATTGCCTGTGACCACTTTCTTTTCCAATACTTGGAATTCCTCACCATTGCCCTTGGATCCATAGTGATAATCTTTCCTGTCGTAGAATATCTTGCCGAAGTCCTCAAACCATCCTTTATCCACCACAGGGCGATGCGTCAAAATGAGGGTACGTACAAACTCCTCTTCCTTCACTACTTGCAAGGCAGAAAGTGTCTTTCCAAAGCGCATCTTGGCATTCCAAAGCATCTGGTTGCCTTTCTTGAAACGCTTACGTGTTCTGTCGATGGCTTCTTGCTGTTCAGGACGGAAGATGATAGGCGTCTGTCCTTGGGAAATATCTGAAGGATGCAGACTGGTCTCACCTTTCTTCACGGCACTGATGGCCTTCTTTACGGTTTCCAAGTCACAGCAGTACCATTCGTCAGCACCATCCACACCCTCAAATTCCTTGCGACTAATACCGCTACGTTCCAATACCTTATGCACCTGTTTGTCGTTGAAGGTCATAATCATGCCATTGCGAACGAAGATGCTGATTTCAGTATATAGTAGTTGATAGGCGATGCCTGCCGTTTTGGTGTATTGGCGTATCCGCTTGTGGGCTGCAGCTTGTAGTGACTCTGCATTGTTGAAGAGGTCTGTGCCGTCGTCTTCGTCAATAGTCGTTTCCCCTATCTTCAAGCAGTCACTATGTCGTTCGTCTTTAATGGCGAAGACATAAATCAGTTTTGATTTTAGTGAGGAAGTAAATGTAGCCATAGGTTTTATCGTTTGATGAGGTCAACAAATCTGATTTTCTTCTTGTTGTTAGGCCAGTCGCGAACAAGGCAATAAATGCCGTTATGATGGTAGTAGCCTCCGTCAACGCAACCCTGACAAGGCCGTTTCTTTCCTTCTCCACTGAAGAGGTCTGTCATTTCCGTTTCTTCATGGCAGGAGTCAGGTACAACGCCCTTCAAGCCATCCATCTGCCATAGATTCCACGATACGATGTAGGCGATGTAGTTGATGCTTTTTACCAGGGGAGCCTTGCCAAACTTGGCCTGATAGTATTCAATGAATGTCCAGAGCAAAGCCTCGCGAGCCAATAGCAGATTGTCGCCCTGCCACTCAAAGCCATAGATATTCATAAAGGCAATCTGCGCCCAATCGAGCCAGTCGCCAGATGTGTCTGTGTTTTCAGAAACCACCCGAAGTTTCCTGTCAAGCAATCCTATCCGCTGTTCCAAGGGAATAGGTTCACCTGTGGTGCTATCATAGCGACTGGCCAGATAAGGTGCTTCGCCACAGGTCATTTCCATACGGGTGGCTCGAACGTAGTCTTTCCAGTCCTTTCCCTTCGGAAATACAATCTTTTCGGTGGTAGCTTTCCATGTATGTTTTGTCGAGTCTTCTACATTGAACACATCCTTGCGTCCAAACCATGCTTCGTCAACAAGATTGTTCTGAGCATTGCAGACCCATGAAGGTGTAAACACCTCAGCCATATCCTTGGCACGATCTGTCTGTTCAGTTTTCGATTTCAGCACACGAGGACGAATCACCATTCCCCGTTCACCCGTTATCAGATGGGGTAGAATTTCAGAATGGTAATCATACTCTGAGCCGAGCGCTTCATAGTCATGCGTCGCCCAGAAGATGTTTTTACCCGTGGTATGGTCACGCAGAAGTGTATCAAGCACCTCTGCAGACAATGCCAACAGGTCGTCCTCCCTGATGTCAATGCAGGCAGGACTCTCGTCTTTATTGGACATTCTTTGCGCTTATAGCTTTAGGACAAGAAACACTTATCGGAACTCTTTAGGCTTAATACATCAAAGCCTCTATACACGATAAAAGCGTGTCCGCTCTTACCAGATATAGAGGCTCTCGCATGCCCAACCAAGTGATAAGTGACGTCCACGCTAAAAGCGCGAACAATCACAATTATCAGCATCTTGGTTTGATAATGAAATTTGCGAGATTTCTATATCTTCTAATAAATGCTCATGTCGTTATTGTTTAACCCACTAAAATCATACCGGCACCCTGCACCCAGAGAATCTTGTATTCTACAAGCGTCGTTTACGACGATTAGCCGATACTTGATTGCAAAGATAGCAAAAAAATAGCAAACGAATCATCATTTGCTTAAAAATTTGATTATTTATAGCGAAAAACTATAAATACTTACGAATTTCCTTGGAGAATTGAAATTAATCTCTTATCTTTGCAGTGCGAAAGAACATCGGAGACTTGTTCTCCGTCATCAGAAGACTCCTTAGAAGCAAACGGGCGCTTTATCTCGTCAATACTTTTGAGGAGTTTCTTTTTTTCAATAGGAGTGATGGCGTGGTCGTAGTAGGTCAAGCCATTCTTCACACCAACAACCAGTTTCACAGTATAGTCTGTATCTTCTATACGCAAACCTGCTACATAGTAACGGAAGCTATCATATTCATTAATCTGTTTTTCATTTTTAACCTCAGCAATGAAGACAGAACGTCTTATAAGTTCTGGAATAAGAGCAATGGACTTGAGATGAACATGGTTTTCCGCATCGTGCCTAGTTACTTTCTCGGCTCCTTTTCTAGTAATCCTGATTACATCGCCAGTATCGGTATTAAGATAGTTCCCTCTAAGATTATCACGAATATATTTCTCTGCTGCCCGATTAGACAACTCATACAACTCATCATATTCCAATCCCGTAGATATGACAGGCTCGCTTACTTTCAGTTTTTCAATCTTTATGGCTAAAGATTCTGCTTCTATTTCCATTGCAATTGCAAAGTTAGTCAAAATCCTTGATATAAACAAATTTTTGAGCATGAAATCATCCCTGACTTATCATTTCCATACTCATACCACCAGCGGGCAGCGGCATCGCGAGTAGCATGAATTTGTGCCACAACGGCTTTGTAGATCTGCTGGTTAATCTCTATTCCGTCACGACAGCCCTGAAAGAGGACAATGAAATCGAGACAGCCTGCGACGTAGGCTGGACTTTCATGCATGCCCAGGAGTTTGCTCAGGAAGTCGTCGAACTGCTGCACGGACTTTGGTTCAAATAGCTGGAAGGTCATGTGGGGTGGGGCTTGTTGAATTATCATCTTTACAGTGCCCATGTTGGGGACATTGTGAATCAGCTCCACATCGAAGTCCTGACGAGAGGGTATCAGGGCATTGTCGTCACAAGTGAGCCCAGGCAACTGGGTGCGAGGAAACATCACATAATTACAAGTTTCAATCTTCTTGATTTCCATAATCGTTTATTTTTAGTGAATTAAACATTCACTCGCATCGTTTTACCACCGCTGCCAACGATTCTTCTTTTTAGAAAGGCCGGTTGGTGGGCACATGTGCCACTCTTGATGCTATTATCGAGTGCAAAAATACAAAAAGATTTCGATAATAAGTTGATTTTTCTTATTTTTCTTCGAAAATCACTCAAAATGGAGCGGATTTAGAGAAAAGTGATAAAAAGCTCGATTTTGTTGCGCATTTAGTAAACAATCCGTATCTTTGCACAAGAAGATATGAAAAAGGTTGGATACATGAAGGTGTATAGTTTCGAGGAATTGCTTGAAGAGGATTACGGCAAGGTCGGAACACCAGAGCGCGACGCATTTGAACGTAGCGTGGACGAGGCTGTCCAGGCCTATTGCGTGGGGGAGGCCATCAAGCAGGCACGAGAGCACTCGAAACATTCATCTATTCAAGTATTCAACTAGGACAAGAAGTTTTTTGAAAAATGAATGGTTCGGGACTGTCTTTGCCTGTCCTCCCTGATGGGGTTGAAGGGGTGATAGGTACAAAAATAGATTTGCGGAAACCTTCCTGTCCTACTTGAATAGATGAATACTTGAATACTTTAGACACAGAAAAAAGTTCTAAAATAATGGCTTAAAAATTTGCATATGTCGCGAAAAATTCGTACCTTTGCATCAAAGATGCAAAAGGACAAAAGCGTCTGAAAATTGCGGCATGGCTATGGAGAAAATTTTTCCTAGTGCACGAGGAAGTTCTGCATAGTATAACCGCAAAATAGAGGAACGAAGGAATAGGTTTTAAGGAATAGGAATTATTTTTACAACCCTTAAAATTTATTAGTTTTATGGCACTTAAGGTAAAGGCAGTAGAGAGACTGCTGAAGTTTGACAAGGAATCGGCGGGCAAGTACCGCTATGTGATGAAGCCGGAGATGTACTCCAGCCTGACCCAGGCAAAGGTGATCAAGGAGGCTGCTCTGCGCAGCGGGGTCAGTCAGGGCGTGATGAAGGCCTGCTGGGATGCAGCCGGTGAGGTGATTAAGGCGTGGGCAACGGAAGGGCACTCGGTGGCTCTGCCCGGACTGGGAAGCATGCGCTTCGGACTGCGCAGCAAGGCTGTGGAGAACGTGAACGAGGTCAAGGCTGGCCTGATCAGCAGCCGTCGCATCATCTTCACGCCCAGTGTGGACCTGAAGGACGAGCTG
>CACWOS010000077.1 GCA_902762565.1 uncultured Prevotellaceae bacterium | reverse complement strand
TGAGCATCCATGCCGTTCTTTCGCAGGGTCTCTTCCAGATTCCTCGATATGTCACCGTTTGGGTTGTAGTCTTTTCTGAGTGTTGACATAATACTGTGTTTTTGATTCGTTTATATACGGCTGGAACTTGCTACCCATTACAGGTGCAAGTTCCCTTAACGCTTAGTCTGGCAATTTACGGTAGAGCATCACGCGAGTATGTCTGTTGATCTCATCAGGTTTGAATCTGCTGATGCCGCCAACACCCTCACAGATGATTTTGTCTATCGGGATGCCTCTCTTCTGAAGCTGTCCTGAGATATAAGCCGCTCGACTATCGGAAAGTTCCTTGTTCCTATTCTCAGTTCCCGTTGCCTTGTCGGCAGCTCCGATGATACGTACAAACAGACCATGCTTCTTCGCTACCCTTGCTATCTCAGCAATGTTCAGCTGCTGTGCCTTACTGGTCAGCGTTACTGTGTTCAGTTTGAAGAAGAAATTGATAGGTGCTCCGATACATTCATTGCTGTCATTGGATGTTTCAAAAGGACTGCTCTTTACATGATTATCCAAAGAAGGTATCTGAGAGCCTTTCATCCGTTGTCTAAGGGCATTCAGACCACTATAGTTGTTTCTCGGATAATTCTTGGCCAGTATATTGAAATCGGCATCATCATCGAGCAAGCCTTTTATCTGGAGTATCTTTCGGTACTCTTTCAGAGCTGCATCATCTTTGGCGATACGTTTAGCCATCTGGTCATTCTTTGCCTGAAGTTTGTCCTTATATTCCATCAGCCAGTCATTCTGATAGATGTAAGGCATAGGATCAATGACGCGCTTCCAGCCAGCCTTTCCGAATATGACAGTCAAGCCAATGCTTCCCTGTAGCAGATTATCCCCAGTTTTTCGGGCGTTACCAACACCATCAAAGTCCTGAAAGGTGATGGTATTCCCCAATTCACCTGAGAGAATCAATCTCTTGCAGAAGCGATACTGTCCGATGATACCAAACGAAATGGCAAATGGATTCTTACGGGCAAACGAGTTGTTGATGATGCCACACCCGGCATAAGGGATGACTCCCCATCTTCCGAGGCCGATGCTGTTATGCTTGTAGCCATTACAAAGGTTATACATCAGGTCAAGGTGTACACTCTGGAAAGTCCGTGCGGCCAGTCCTTGGTCAACGAACTTAAAGCCTTGGAAAGAGAGACGGCTTCCGAAATGAGGCGTGAACCACTTGCCAAGTCCGATGCTCAGTATGGGCTTAGTCCGGTCGAAGAGATCACCGCAACCGACTGGCTTCCCGATGAAAGCCGACATACCGCCCTGAACGGACAGGAACCAGTTGGAGGTAAATGAGAGATTCCCTGCCACATCATCGAGATAGACAGGAGTCACAGGCTGGATGACCATAACAGGATCATCCTGCACATAGGCACTGTCACCATTGATGGCAGCACCTGCGCTGACGCTTCCGAGGAGAAGGCCAGCAGTCATGAATAGTACTTTCTTAATTTTCATATTTCTAACGATTTTAGTTTATCCTGAAAAACGGCTGCAAAGTAATATCAAATAAGTGATGATGAAATAGTTTTGGGCAAAACTTCCAGAATTTAACATTTGGCACTGCTCAGAATGTTAACGCCGTCTGTTCCTGCCATTGCTCTTCATCATCCTTGCGGCTTCTGCCAGACAGCGCCTTGCCCATTTGCGGTCATCCTCACCGTCCTTCTTTCCCCAGTCTCCAGCAGGGCCACCGCCACCTCCATGCGTCTGTGCGAACTCCGTTGCCTTATCGACATATCCGAGGAAGAGAGCTGCAGCCACTGTCATGATAGCCTGGCCATGCTCAGCCATATCCATCAGCAGCGTTCCCTCGAAGTAGTCCAATGCTCTGGCATCCAACTGTGACAGTCTGGAGAACTGAATCTTCGTATCATCAATCATCATCTGAGACAGTTGAGCCTGCACACCCTGGAAGGCACGCTCCTCTGCTATTGGCACGACCTTGTTGACCTCCTCCTGCAGATGTTCGTACTGGTCAGACAGCTCACGATGCTGTTCACCCAGTTGTCTTAACTGGACTACGGCAGCATCCAGTTTTTCCTGTTTGTCCTCAATCTTGTTCTCAATAGTCTGCAACTGCTGCTGAAGGATAAAGAGTTTGGATTGGGTTTCACGGGAACTCTCCTCGCCTGAGCGTTTCAGCTCCTCAATTTGTTTTTCGATTCCAGACTTGTCTTTCTCCAGATTGCCAATCATTGTTGTCAGACCCTTCACACGCTTGTCAGCCTTTCTTATCTCCTCATCCAACTCTCTCTTGGTTTGGCGATAGATGGTGATCTCATCCTGAAGAGCATTGCATTTTCTCTCTAATTCTTCACGCTTTTCATCGAGTGAACGAATATATTCCTCCCTGCTGCGGTGACGTGCTCCAGTGTCGGCAATATGTGTGCCTCTGTCAAGACTATATTTTCTGTTAATGATAGACAACTCATCATGCAGCTTAAAGAAATAATCGCTCAGCCCAAACTTCTTTCCCTTGCCGTTGAAGATTCCTTTGTAGTTGAACTTGCCTGTCTCGTCGATAGGCATCAGCGTACAATGGATATGCGGGTTCAGTTCGTCCAGATGAACAACGAAAGCAACGATGTTCTCTTCCCCATATTTCTTGGCCATGAACTGATACATGTCCTTTGCCCAGTTCTCGATGTCAGGTTTCCTTGTCACCTGAGAGTTGTCAGCATCAGGCCCTTCCTTGATTGTCTGGTCGCCGAAAGCCAAACGTCTCATCTGTTCGCGAGAACCGCCAAGAATCATATTGACCACAGTGCGATACTTTCCTTCCTTCAAGCCCTCATTCGGGTCTTTGATGCCACGACTGATGAGATTAGCCCTCATTCGAGTCGGAATACTATGTTGTTTGTCGACAGCCTTGATTACACAGCCCTTGCCAACCTCAAAGTTAAGGTGGTCACGAGTCGCATCATAGTTACCTCTGCGGTTTGCTTCCTTCAATGACTCCTCAGTACACTTACGAAGATGCTCTGCACTCTGAGCCTCACTCATGCCTTTTTGAGTCTTAATGTCTAATACTTGGTATGCCATATTTTTATAATTAGATTTTTACACAGGTGCGAATTGTCGGGAACCCGATAAACAGAGGCCGGAGCTTGCTCCTGTCATGGCCTCCCGCTCCCTGAAAGTTTACTTTTAGGGGTATTAGGCTACCCCAAGAGAAAAACGTAACACACAGGGCAAGCCCCTTGGGTTGTTAGCCTAAGGGGTGTCCTGTGAGATATTAAGTACATTGATTAGTGTGCCGTCTTGGCATTTTTTGACCTTGATGGCACCCATTCTGGAGAGTGAATCAAGAAAGCGCATGACCGTTGGTCTGCTCCAATCCCAGCGTTCTGAAAGGTCAAGAATAGTAAACAGGAACGGCACCGATTTGCCACCTTCGAAGTCTATTTCAAGCATCTTCATTTGCTCGTTCAGCAGGTCGGTATAGGCTTCAATTCGGGATGTGCGGTGAGGCAAAGCCTTGCCAAGAAAGGTAACCAATTCCGTACTCATTTTGACATAGTATTGCGTCTTATCCATCTTCATTCTGCCAATACTTTGGGTCAGACAAATAGGCTTGCCGCTATGCGAAATGCCCTCTTTTTGTTGCAATCATCGGGTATGCTTTTGCGTCCTTTCGGGTCATCTGCAGCCTCTTTCTTGGGGTATAGACAACGAGCGAAAAGAAGTAAGCAAAGAACATCCTGAAGGATAATTAGCTTCAAAAATGCCAGGACAGTTATGAGGAACAAGACAGCCCAATAGTCGATAATGAGTCCGGATCTTCTGGATAAGAACTTATCAGAAACAGAGTATCGGAACAATGCTATAGTCAGCATCATGCCAAGTCCGAACTGGATATAGGATTTGTCTCTACCAAGGCTTATATAGCCAAAGTCAGTGAGTAGTGACAGGTCTGTTGCCTGTGCTATAGTCAGAAGAATAATGACCAGGAAGATGAAGAACTTTCGTGCATTATCAGACCGTTTCATGTGCTCATGGAACTGTCTTGTCCAGAAGTATAGTGGTCTAACACGAGGATGCTCAAAGCCAGGCTTATAGTGGAACCTATGGCAGAAAAACAGCATCATAGCCAAGAAATAAAAGGCTAATCTGATGAAAACAAGTACGTAAATCATAGTGCTATAGTTTAGATAAATTGTCTGAGGACTGTCATTGGATTTTCTGCTTCCATGAATTTGCAGCTGATGTCTTTCTGATAGTCCAGACGGTTCTTCAAGTCCTTATACATCTTTTCAATCGAGTCATATACATTGACCTCGAAGCTCTCCATCACGCCATAGAGACGGGAATAAAGATGTACGACGATCATATCACCGACACAAGGCTTTGAGTAAGCAATACACTCCAGACATTTGCCATTTTCCGACTTCGTAGCAAGAAGGATGGAGAGGTTAAGGATATTCTCAATGTCCTCCATCAGCTGGTCTATCAGCAGCATTTTACCGAGAGAGACAGTCAGGACAGTGCAGTTCTCCGTCTTCTTCTGACTGATGTTTTCTTTGCCCACATGCAGGCACATTTCAAGGTTCTTGATAGCTTCTTCTACATTGAAGTCCATCAGTGAAAGCGATGATTTCTGGAATCTTTCGGCTTTCGTAGCGCATGGTTCGTTTGAGTTGTTCATTATACAATACTTTTAATGTGAGACTTTAAAATATAGAGGGTAATAACGTCAATAATCTTGGCTTCTGAAGCCTCCTTGTCCTTTGCTCCTTGCTTCTTCGGGAAGTATTTCTCCAGCTTGGCAAAGAGTTCAGGCATGTCCTGAGCTATATCGTGAAGGAGTTGTTGCTGACTTGAAGACAGAGCTGCCATAGACATCTCATCGATGCTGAAGAAGGGCTGCAGAAGCATCCATCGGTAGTTTTGGGCAACCGTCTTGTTCAGCTTGGCACCATTCATCAGATGAGTCCTGCAGGCATCAGCATTCTGTAGGATTCGGCGGTTATAGCGCATTGTCATGAAGGCCGTAATCTCTTCAACAGGAGCAAACGACTTGTCGCCGGAAGTATAGAAAGAATTACAGATCAAGGCTGTCTCTTCCGTGAACCGCTGCAGTTTTTCCTGTGGTATAGTCGGCAGGAACTGGAGCATGGAACGGAAGCATATATCCTCCCGTTTCAGGAAATCCTTGAAGATCTCCCGGCTTGTGATATGCCAATAATCATCATTAGCCAACAGCTTTTCATACTCCTTGATGGTTGTAGCAGCATCCTTGAAGGTGGAGTTATTATCAAGTTTCCCGAAGAACCTCTCTGCCTGTTTATGCAACTTTGGATCCAGGCAACTACGCTGTCTGCCGATGGTATTTGTCTTGAGATAGATAACATCAGCCAAGGACCTGGACTGGGACAATGCCAGACGCATGATGTGAAAACGGAGCGAGTCGCTGACAGAGATGATACGTTTCTGAATCTCCTTGTTAGCGGCTATAGTATCTCGTGAAGTAAAGGAGAGAATAGAGTCCTCCAGCTCTTCTGTGACGTTGATGATACCTATCAGTTCATCAACAGATGCAGTACTCATATCCTTGATAGTCTCATAGTGACGCTCACTGAGCGCGATTGTTTCTTGAAGGTTCCTGACACGGATGCCCTTCTTCTGGCAGCTTGCTATAGTAGAACAGAGGCACAGAATAGCGAATACTGCCGCATGGAAGATGATCGTTTTTGATTTCATTTGAGTGATTTTGGAAATTAAAACAGGTGTGCAAGCGACATACCTACACACCTGCCGAATTAAACATTTCAATTATGACACAAGAAAGTTAATCAACGGATTTTGATCCTGTTTTCTCAGGTTCTGAAGCATTAGAATCACCACCCATACGTTCTTTCGGGCTGCCTTTTTCAAGTAGTTTGGAGATTTTTGTCTTAGTCTCAGAGAACAGTTTAGTGAGGTTCGACATTACTTCAATGTCCACTCCTTTACACTCCTCCATGCCAAAAAGAACGGCAGTTTGGCGGTCATCCATCTTGATTTGGAAATTAAAAATTGCTTTCATTTGACTTGTATTTTATGGTTGAATTTTGAATTTGGCTGCAAAGGAACGAAGAATAAGCGACGATACAACAGATAAGGGCAAAACCTTCAGAATTTAACATTTCCCGTGTTAAAAAACACAATTATCCGGTCGCCCAAATCATGGGTGACACACAAGAAGCCATCACCAAACAAGCCGGTATTCAGGCTGTTCAGCGGTCGTAGTAGTGGCTGTCCTTAGTCCAGCCCACACATATTGCCTTGGCGAAACGCCACAGGACGTAGAGCAGAATCAGTTCCATATCCATACAGTTTATAATATTCATTACCAGGCTCCAGAGATAGCTCCAGTCGCCGTTGTTTGCCTCCGATTATCACTCGCATTACCTGACGGAACGCAAGTTTATCGGACATCCCTGAAGTTGAGACTTCCTCTTTAGAAGAATCGCTTCTGAGAAGTTTTTTTTAAAGCTCATCGGCTTATCCCGTCAGCTATAGACTATCCTCTGTGCCAAGAACAAGAGAGGTAAATTGATGATGATGCAAGGAATTTCGGCAGGAAGTTCAGCATGAACTTGCTCCCGAAATAGCTTGTCGGTACTTGCATGTTCATCAAGCCTCTCTAAATTTGCACGGGGGATAGTCGTCAATAGCCGTCGGGATAAAGTGATGTGGAAGGACGACGAAGAAGCACCAGCATGGTAGAGGAAGCCATCAATAGGGGTGGGTGGTCGGGAGATGATACCAAAGAGAAACACAAAGTGCAATAGTGCAAAGTGCAGGCAGACATCAGGCGGTCTTTTCCTTTCCCAGAAAGGATATGTCCGCGTCTGCCCAGTGCTCATAGCAGGCTCTTGTATCACTCATAACACACCTGTTACGAGAAATACGGGAGCTTACTATGAGCACGAAAACCAGTAGCGTTCGAATAAGCCATCCACCTCACAGCAGCCGAAAACAGTTAAAGCCACTGCCATCATCAAGCCTTTCTGAGGGGATCTTTCAAATGGCGTTGAAGACTGTCATTCGAGAGATACTTGGAGGAAAGGTTCGACGATAGCAGCAAGCAGTCCAAAGCGTAGGCTGCCGTGAAGTGGATGGCGTTTTTAGCGAAAAAAGGGGCTGGGTGGTTGGGAGTTGATAGAGCCAAGAAAGCAAAGATATTCTTTGCCATAGACAAACGAGCAGGCAGACATCAGGCGGTCTTTTCCTTTCTCAGAAAGGATATGTCCGCGTCTACCCAATGCTCATAGCAGGCTCTTGTATCACTCATAACACACTTGTTACGAGAAATACGAGAGCTTACTATGAGCACGAAAACCAGTAGCGTCCGAACAAGCCATCCACCTCACTGCAGCCGTATATAGTTTAAGCCGCTGCCATCATCAAGCCTTTCTGAGAGTATCTTTCAAATGGCGTTGAAGACTGTCATTCGAGAGATACTTGGAGGAAAGGTTCGACGATAGCAGCAAGCAGTCCGAAGCGTACGCTGCCGTGAAATGGATGGCGTTTTAGAGAAAAAAGGGGTTGTGTGGTCGGGAGTTGATAGAGCCAAGAAAGCAATGATACTCTTTGCCATAGATAAACGAGCAGGCAGACATCAGGTGGTCTTGTCCTTTTGCCAGAAAGGATATGTCCGCGTCTGCCCGGTGCTCATAGCAGGCTTTTGTACCTCTCATAACACACCTGTTACGAGACGTATAAGAGCTTACTATGAGCACGAAAAGTTGAAAACATAGTCCAAGAAATGCCTATATAATAAATAGGAATGCAAACATCATCCATGGTGACAGCGCCATAGAAAAGAAGAAAATCCTCAGAATATAAAACAGAGTGATGCCCCTGTCCGAAGACAGAGGCACCTGGCAGAAAAGGGAGAAGGCCGTTATTTCTTAGCCTTCTTTTTCTTCTCCTCTTTTGGCTGTTCAGCCGGGGTCTCGTCGCTCTTATCTTCGTCCTTCATCTCGAAGAACTTGGTGGCCACGAGTTTTATAGTGTTGTGGTTAACATTGTCCTTGTCCGTCCACTCTTCTGGCTTGAAGTAACCCTCGACCGTCACGCGAGTACCCTTGGTCAGAAGGTTGAAGCTGTCAGAAGCCTCGTTACTCTTCCATGCCTCGATGTTGAGGATTGCAGATACCTTTTTCTCTGCGTCACCGTTCTTCTCCGTGCGGCGAACTGAGAGGCCGAAGCGGGCGATTGATGCGGTTGCGAACTGGTTGATGGTAGCGTTGTTTACTACAAAACCTGAAATCTGAA
>CACWOS010000076.1 GCA_902762565.1 uncultured Prevotellaceae bacterium | reverse complement strand
ATCAGAAGACGGGTGCCTATTCTCTGCCAAACAAGTCGGGTATCTTCAGTATCGAGAGTGCCAGTGAGAACATCATCATCCGCAACCTCTCGCTCATTGGCCCAGGGGCTGTGGATATCGACGGAGTAGACCTCATCACCAATATGGGTACCCACGTCTGGATTGACCACTGCACATTCCAGGACTCTCAGGATGGTGCCCTCGACAGCAAGCGCTGCGACTGGGCTACCTACACCTACAACTACTTCTACTATACTGACCGCAGCTACTCGCACGCCTATACTTGCGGATGCGGTTGGGCTGAAGGACAAATGACGCTTCACCTCACCTTTGCCAGCAACATTTGGGGCAAGGGCTGCATGCGCCGACTGCCACAGTGTGGTGACTGCTACGTTCACCTCGTAAACAACTACCACAACTGCCCAGGTAACAGCGTGGGTATGACCATTAACGACAACTGTAATGCGTTGGTGGAGAACAACTATGCCGCCCAAGGTGTTAATTCACCGTTGACGGGTAGTGGCACTGGTCGTAACGTGACGGTCAGCGGCAACAACTACAACAGCCCATCTGTAGGCAGCACGGTAACAGTACCCTACCAGTACACGAAGATTGCTGCTGCTGACGTTCCTGCCAACTTGACAGGTGCTGAGGGCGCTGGTGCCACGCTGACTGGCGACGCCGCTAGCATCCTCTCGACCATTCCGACGGGTACAAGAGGGGCGGTCTATTACATCAATGCTTCTACTACTGATGCCGAAAAAAATGTGACCACCTACACATTTGTCAGTAATGGCAAGTCGTTCACAATGACCAACAGTGGTGGTAAAGGTTATGGTACGGGCACAACAGCATCACAAACCTTCAAACTTTCCAACAATGTACTATACACTCTCAGTCTTCCAGAAGGCCTCAGCATTACAACTGTAAAGGTTATTGGCTATACCAACGAAGATGGTCAGACAGGCTATATTAAAGAGATAAACGGTGTCGCCTATGATGAAACGACAGGTACTTTCCCGGCACGAGACCAAAATGCTGGTGCAATGAATGAAGTTACATTCAATCTGCCTACCCCAGCAACTGGCACGCTTAATATCAAGACTTATAAGCAATTGGCTATCAAGTTAGAACTTACTGCAGGATCAACTGCTAGCATCCAGGACATTAACCGTGAAACAATAACCAATAACCGTTATTACGACCTGCAGGGGCGCAAGATGACAAATCCCACCAAGGGCCTGTACATCGTGAATGGTAAAACGGTCGTGATGAAGTAAGCGAAGTACCTAAAGTAAAAAAACACTCACAGGAGCACAATACCCTGTGAGTGTTTTTTGATTTCAAATGAAGATGTTAGTAACTAGGCTTCTCGCTCATCGAGAAACGGCGTGTCTCTGATAGAGAAAAGCCGTTTCACTCAGAGTCGAGTGCTTGCTTGGCAAAACAAAAAATAGTGAAATCGTTTGGTATTTCACAGGATAATGGCTATCTTTGCAGCGATGTTCGAGCAAGAAATAAAGGAATACGAGTCTGTTCGGCAGGACTATCAGCAGCAGATAGCCGATAAGATGGGACGTGAGCAGTGGATGGAATATAACGAGATCCTGTTCTCTGCACACTCTTGCGCCATTGAGGGCAACTCGTTCACGGTGGATGACACTCGTATTCTGCGTGAACAAGGTATGGCGATGATTCCTGTAGGCCGTTCACTGTTGGAATGTACAGAAATGGCCGATCACTTCCGAGCTTTCGACTATATGGCGAGTCATCTGGATAGCCCGTTCGACGAGGCGCTGTTAAAAGAGGTGAACCGTTTGGTAACGGAGCATACGCTTAGCTATAGAGCACCAGGGGCCGTTGCTGGCGAATACACCACAGAAGACATGGCTGCTGGTGACACCGTGTTTGGTGACCATGAGACGCTGATAGCCCGTGTGCCCCAATTGATGGCATCAACGGAGAGAGCGCTCAACGATGGTCAGCATCCTTTGGTGGTAGCTGCTAAATGGCACGGCTACTATGAATACCTACACCCCTTCCGTGATGGCAACGGCAGAACAGGACGTCTGCTTTCAAATTTTATCCTGTTGCGTGCAGGTCATCCCTTGCTGATAGTCAAACTGGAAGACCGTTCTTCCTATATTTCTGCCTTGAAGCAGATTCGTGTGGAAGGCACTGATGAACATCTCATTGCTTTCTTCTTCAAAACAGCTATCAGCCGTATGAAAGAAGAAATGGCCGAGAAACGCAAACTCTCTAAGCCCATCCTGTTCTTTTAACATACTGACAGCGCGAAGGAAGCGGACGCCCCTTCCGCTACGTGCGGACGGGGCGCGAGAAGGCAGCGGACGGGCCTTCCGCCCGTAGCGGACCTTTCCTGATCTACGTTGGCAACGATGACGTTTCCTGATTTGGATTGACTATCCCTCACATATTCACATAATCCCTCTCAAAGGCCGATGTACAAGGGCTGAAGACACGTGAGGGATATTCATTCTCCCTCACGTCTCCCTCACTTTTCCCTCTTCGAACCCTCACTTCACGGTAAGCATATTCGTTCTGACGCATGTCACTATGTGATGTGAGTGAATGTGACCCAAAATGTGAGGGTAACGTGAGGGGCTTCCATTCTCCCTCACGCCCTTCAAATGCCCTGTGTATAAGGGCTTGAAGGCTGCGATGTGAAGATGTGAGGCATTGTGGGCATGACACCCTCAGAGTATATCTCTCGTTCTTGAAACAGTGGCCGTTTTGGAATAACGGCCACTGTCTATTCTTTGGTCAGTGTCACATCCTTCAGTGTTAACTTCGCAGTAGGTTCGTGAATGTCTGTAGCTGTGTGTGTATACACAAATGTACAGTTGTTCAAACGAATGTCGTGAACACAATTCAAGCCCGTAAGACCACTGGCCTTGATGGCTGTCTTCGCGCCGCGACAGACGATGTTGCTGATGGTGATGTCCTGGAACTCGGGTGTCCACTGGCGCTGTTCCTTGGTGAAACTTTCCACATAGCCGGGAGATAAGAAGTTCGACTTGGTGTCGCCAGGTGCCATGTCGGCATAGTCGCAATGGACGACAACGGCCTCGTGGGCTATGTCTGCCATCATGATGTCTGAGAAATAGACTTGTTCTGTACGACCACCGCGGCCAATGCCACTCTTCATGCGGAGTCCTGTGTCTGTCCGTGTAAAAGTGCAGTGGCGAGCTACGATGCGGCGCATGCCGGAAGAGGTGTTGCTGCCCATGACCACACCACCATGGGCATGGTTTACCTTGCAGCGCTCTATTAGGAAATCTTCGTTGCCACTGATAAGACCTGGCTTGGGTGGGTCACTTTTCAGACAGATGCCGTCGTCGCCAACATCGACGCTGCTATTGACCAATAGTACACGATGACAATCGGTCAGGTCGATGCCATCGCCATTCTGGCGGTTCCAGGGACAGCGTACCTTGATACCGTCGATAATCATGTCCTCGCAGTAGTAGGGGTGGACGTGGAAACGGGGCGAGTTCTGGACAGTGATATCCTTGAGTAGGACGCGCTTGCAATTGTAAATACGGATCAGGTCGGCCCTCATCTTTTCTTGTTTCTGTGGGGTAGGGGCAATGTCGGGCAGTCCGTTGGCCATTTTCCAAGCATACCAGAGCTTGCCGTCGTCGGTGATGTAACCACCACTTTCTTTGAGGATTTTCCACTCCTCGTCGCTCATCTTACCCTTCTTGGCGTAGCCCCAGCCTTTGTTGTTGCCATCGATAGTGCCATGTCCTGTAATGGCAATATTCTCGCAGTTTTCAGCCGTGATACCTGACAGGCAGCGGCTGTTGGGCTTCTTGGGATTGACAAAGAGGCGTTTGTCTGGCGACATCATGATGATAGCATTGTCATCTAAATGCAACTCGGTATTGCTGCGCATAGAGATGGGACCTGTCAGCCAAACGCCCTCTGGCACAATCAGGCGTCCACCGCCCATCTGCTCTAACTTGTCGAAAGCCTGACGGAAAGCATCGGTTGCCAGTGTGATACCGTCGCCTATGGCACCAAAGTCAGTCAGGCGTACGGTATTGTCTGGGATGTGTACTGTTGCAGGTTGCTGTAATGCTACTGGCAGGTTTTTGTAAAAGTCGGAATAGTCGGCAGCTTGCAACGATAGTATAGAAGCAAGGAGCACAAATAATAAACTGATTCGTTTCATGTTTTCTTAGTGTTTGTATAGTTTGACGGGTCAAAGGTACAAAGAATAATCTGAATAGAGAAAAAAAGAGCGGAAAACTTCTGTTCTCCGCTCTTTTTTTATTTAAATAAGGTCTAAACTTATTCGTTCTTGAAACCGTAGCCGTTCTTGAAGCCGCCTGTAGCCAAAATCTGTGGTGTGAATGGCCATAGGTAGATAGGAGCCTTATCGTAATCGTAGTCGTAGAAGAGGTACTTGTAATACTCGTCTTCGTACTTGACAATGTCAGAACCCCAATTCTGTGCAGCATAGCCATCTGCCTCAATGGCTGTGATTTCATCGTCAGTCAGTTTCTTGAACAGTCCTTTAATGGCAACGTTGGTTGTTGTCTTGCTGTATTTGCAGCCAAACTCTTCCCAAGCGTCATTCTGTCCGCGCCATGAAGGATACAGTACAGGATCGTCTTCCATGCCTTCAGGACACTGAGTCGTCAAACGGTAACCATAATTCGCCTTGGCATCGACCATCTTAGTCCATACTTTAAGAGAGATGGTGTTGCCGTTGTCGAAGGTGTAGTAACCATCGTTTTTCAGACCATTAATCATGGCTAATGTGAGTTCCTTGATAAGCTTGATCTTCTCAGGAAGCAGACCGGTGCGAACCAAAGTGAAGCGACGGTCGCCCTCACCAGCAAACTCAAAGCCGCGCTCCTGAATGATAGCATTCAGCAGTGAGCCTTCCTTGGAAATAAACTCGGCAGTCCTGGCCTTTACCTCGCTGCCAAAGGCACGGTTACGAATCAGATCCAGATAAATACGTGCTTCGTCATTATCGCCTAATGCTGCACAGGCCTCGGCATAGCCCAGATACATCTCAGACAGACGCATGTAAGGACCATTAATACCAGACTTACGCTGGGCTTTTACCCAAGGTGAAGTCTGACGGTTTTCGTCCCACTTGCTGAGTGAGAGACCACCACCATCGGCCTTAGAGTTGGGAACCAGTGGAATGAGCTTCTCGTTACCCTTGCCATCAGAACCGGTAACGGTAACAGATACGTCACGGCGCTTGTCGGCAGGATCGAACACACCATAGTAGAAAGCAGGATTGATACGTCCCTGACCATAACTCTTACATGGGTATGCGTTGCTGCTGCCGCCGCTTGACGGACGACCGAAAGAATATGGACGACCGTCATTGCCGCCACCCTGCTGCATGGGATACTCATAGATAGACTCGTCGGCATAGGTAGCATCGGCCTCCATCATCTGCTGGAAGAAGTATTGATAAGGGTTATCATAGGTACGGCCGTTAGCTTCTTTTGCACGAGGGTCTGTCAGGTGGAACTTGGCTGAACCGATATTGTCCGTGAATGCTTTCTTGAAATAGGTCTGAGCCAGTTTGTAGAATTTCTTCCAGTCAGTACGACGGCCATAGGTTGCACCATTGTTTGCTGATCCTTTCTGATCGTATGATATGGTATTCCCTTCTGCATCGGTACGTGTCAAGTCGCCGCGACGTGTCTGATAGCCACCTGCCTCTAAGGCCATACGGCCAATCAGACCATCGACATAGGTCTGTGAGAAGTAGTTCTTGGTGGTTACCTTCTCGCCATTGACAACAACAGAGCCAACAGGATACATGACGGGTTCAACCTTCTGCAGGTCGGCCAGACATTTCTCGTAGATATAGTCACGACCCATCAAACCTTCAGCAACCTGACCAATCTTTGTTACATAGGGGACATCGCCAAAGTTCTTGATGAGTTCGCGATAGGCGGTTGCACGCATGGCAATAGCCTCACCGTACATCTGACTCAGCTCTGAGGCCTTGCCGCTGATGAGGTCTTGATAGTCTGCACGGCTTTCTATGGGGTTGATAACAGCGTTTGCCAAGGCTATCACTTTGTACAGACTTGCGTAAATGTCGTCTTCTTTCAAGTATGAGAGCAGACCATACTGACCTGCATAGGTGCCATTCTGATACATACATTCTGCCCAGTGGCGGCCGGGCTGATTAGAGAATGCTTCTGGGTGGCGTGTAATGTCTGAGCCGGGAATGTCGGCAGCATACCACAAACCATCACCAAATACCTTGTTCTGTGCGCAGTCACGCCAGGTCTCGTATGCACCATTCATTGCTAGACGGACGTTGCCTTGTGATGACATCACAAAGTCACCATCGACCGTTGAAGCAGAACTTGTCTCCAGATAGTCGCTACATGAGGTGCTGACGCCAAGAACGGCAAAGGCATATAGCGCTGAATATAATATCTTTTTCATATGATTTCTTTTATTTTGTTAGAATGCTACATTTAGACCGAACGTGAACGTACGAGCCTTTGGATAAGCCAGATAGTCATAGCCAGGAGTTGGGAATCCGCTTGTAGTCGGAGCTGTGTTGACATCGGGGTCAAGACCGTTGTAGCCAGTGATGCAGAACAGGTTGCCGCCAGTGATGTATGCACGCAGATTGCTGATGCCTACTTTTTTAGTCCATGCCTTTGGGAAGGTGTAACCAATGGTTAGGGTGTTCAGACGCAGGTATGAAGCATCCTCAATGAACTCAGACGAGACAATACCATACTCAGAGTAGGGCAGTGCATATTTGGCGTTGGCGTTGAGTGAGCGCAGTGCATCAGGAGTCGTTGCTGCAACGAGGTCGCCATTAGCATCGATATCATACATCTTCCAGCAGTCAGATACAAATGCCAAGCGGTTAGCACCTAGCGAGTTGTCCTTGTTACCCATCATAGAGTACATGGCGTTGGCATTGTAGACATTGCCGCCAATCTGATAGGTAAAACCAGCAGCAAAGTCGAAGCCCTTGTAGTTGGCATTGATATTGAAACCACCAGTGTGCTTTGGCATAGCATGGCCAATGTCAGTCATGTCGTCGGTATTGACAATGCCATCGCCATTGACGTCTTCGAACTTGGCCATGCCTGGGAATGCATTCTGGGTAACGGCTTTGTTCTTAGAGTCGACAACGGGATTGCCATCCTTATCTTTGCGCTGGCCTAATTTGCCCTTGAAGACATTGCCACTTGCGTAGTTGATGATATCGGAGATGTCGGGGATGCCGGTTTTCAGCGTCCATATACCTGATGTTGCGTCATAGTCAAAATCGTCGACAGTATAGAAACCTGCACTCTTGTAACCCTGAATGGTTCCGACGGGCTGGCCTTCGCGGATAATATAGTCATAGTATGGCTTCAGCATAGAAGAACCCCAGCCTGTGTGGGTGTCAGCAATGACGTTGTCTGCCAATTCGTCGATATTGTTCTTGTTATAGTTATAAGTGGCATTAACGCTCAGGTTGAAATCCTTTGAGCGGATAATCTCATAGAACAGAGAGAGCTCAATACCCTTGTTGCTGGTCTTGCCGACGTTTTGGTACTGATAACTGTAACCTGTAGTGGCATCGACAGGAACACGCATCAGAATATCTTTTGTGGTGTTCCAGTATGCCTCAATGCTACCACGCAGTTTACCATTCCAGAAACCAAAGTCGAGACCGAGGTTACGAGAAATGGTCTTTTCCCACTTCAGGTCTTCGTTACCCATCAAATCGGCGGGCTTATAGATGTTTGTTGCAACTCCGTCAACGGTAATTACGTCGGTTGTCCACATGTCATTCTGCCATAGAGAAGCATCAATGTTATCAGAACCAGAGGTACCAATAGAGAGACGAAGCTTCAGGTTGTCCAACCAGTCCTTGGTATTTGCCATGAATGGCTCGTCAGAAATGCGCCATGCAGCAGCTGCAGCAGGGAAGTAACCCCAATGGTGGTTGGGTGCAAATTTCGAACTACCATCAGCACGGAACGTTGCCGTGAAAAGGTAGCGGCCTAAGAAATCGTAGTTGACACGGCCAAACCAAGAAACAGTATGCGAAGGAACACCGATGACGTTTCCAAATTCGTCCTTGCCCAACTTAGAGTCAGACAGGGATAGACGAGCCATAACAGTGTCTAAGTCATACAGCTTGGAATAGCCAGAACCATAAATGTGGCTAGTGCTTGAGTTAGATGCGAGGACTTCATTACCGGCAAGGAAGGAGAGGTTGTGAGCCTCGCCCAGCCCCTGGACAACATAATTCAGTGTTGTTGACCAACGAACGTTATAGCCTTTGCCTTGTGTCAGACGGGCGGTGGTGTAACCGTCGTTCAGACCGCCATCCCAATAGTTCGTCTCGTTCCAGTAGCGACCAAGAGAGAGTTCTGACTTAGCTGTAAGGCCTTTCAAGGGTGTCCAGGTCAGTCCACCTGTGGCACGGATGCGCTGGCGGGCGTTTCTGTTCTGATAGTTATTGGCATTTGCCATAGGGCTCTTCGATAGTTCCATGAAAGAGTCACCTTGACCCATTAGGTTGGGAGAATCTTCGCCGAATGGCTTGTCAATAGGGCGATAGCGATAGGATGACGTGGCAAGCTCGAACAGCTGTCGGACGCCTTCGAATTTCATCTCGCTATAACGCAGATCGACATCAAACAGCAGGTTCTTTGTGATTTTCTGGCTGACTTTGAAGTTTGCATTCCAACGTTTGAAACCTGTGTTGACCAGAATACCGTCGTCGCTCAGATAGTTGAGGGCAGCATAATATTTTGTTTTATCGTTGCCACCAGTAAGAGACAGGTCGTGATTCCATGACTTGGCTGTACGCATCATCTCATCGACGTAGTCGTGAACTCCAACGCCTTTGTATTCGTCCAAATGATTGCCATTGGCACTACCCAAACCGAAATATTTGGCAACGTTGTTTCCGTAGGAGTCACCATATGCCTGTGCATAAGACCATGTATGACGTACATAGTCGTATGCATTCATGACATCAAGTTTCTTGGGATTGGTCTTTATTTGATAATCCTTAATTCCGCAACACTATAGTTTAACATTATTTATAAGTGCCTGAGCAACAAAAAGTTGCCCAGGATTTTGCCATGTCAGAATTTTCACTTAC
>CACWOS010000075.1 GCA_902762565.1 uncultured Prevotellaceae bacterium | reverse complement strand
GACATTTCTGTTGTGCAAGAAATATGTACAATAAAATGAATTTTGTCGCTTTGCAAGCAAAATCCCACTAAACCCTATAGGTTGCGGATTTGAGGTTTAATAGTTTCATAATAATTATATGCTGATAAATCAGCCAGCCTATCGACCTCCCAAGTTTCGGCTTTTAATTTTAGGTTTAAATGAAAAGACGTGGGAGTCACTACTTACCGCTTATCCCAGGTCCCAGGCTCTCGCATTGCCCCTCTCTTAGGATAAGCAACTCGAGTTAGCCCACGTCGTGAGTTATATTGTAACAGGATACAATACACCCAACGTGGACGTTTCGGTTGCGTTCCTTCGAAGAGAGTTCAAATTTGCGAGATTTGGAACCTCGAAGATAACGTTCGTAAACGTCCTTTTACCAATATGTCTTGACCCTCTCGCCCTTTCGGACTAACTGAGTCAAGTGCAAAGATAAAAAGAATATTTTAAGATTCCAAATTTTTGAGGAAGAAATTTCAAAAATATAGGTTTCACAAGGCTTGTGGCAATGCGGAGCAGTCGCTCGGAACTAAGGAGCTATGGATTTAGGGAATTATGGATTGACGATGGACTTATCTTTAAGAAAGCCTTCTGCAAATGCACAATGGAATGCACAACGGAACCCCGTTGTGCACTCTTGTTATTTATAGTACCCTACTCTAACGTAATGTCGAGGAGTGGTGAAAGGACACCAGGAAATATGGAGCCAGCCGTTGCCGGTCAGGAGTTGGTCGGTGTGTTCACAAGTGCGGAGGAAGTTGATCCCAATACGGCTGCAAATGAGTTCGAATAAGAGTGCCTACATCAGTAAAGGACAATTGCTTGCTGTACTTGATTCGCTTGAGAAATCCTTTCCAATACAATGAGCGACTGCTATCAGTGAAGAAGTTCTCGTCGAAAAGTGGGTGGTTCTCTTTATACTGCTTTGACAGGATCTGGTACACATCGAAGAAGTCCTTCATACGACTGTTTCCAAGCGATAGTGAAATCATGGCCTGAAACTTCTCAGCAACAACAGTTTCCAACGAGTAGGCCAAAATATTTGCACCTGGGGCAGTGCCAATCAAAGCAGGAAATGCCAACTGTTGAGGAGAAGGGGTGATGACGTCGCCAAAGCCCACATCCATAGAGATGGTCTGTTGGGCTGTGTCAAGATGTGCGATTAGAGAAAGACGCACACCGCGATACTCCTTGGTAATGGCAATCTCACTGGTTTCTAACGTATCGACGTCAAACACTACACCATCCTCTTCACATTCAATCTGACAAATCTCTTGGAATATCTTCTTGATGTTCGACATGTCGTTGCTGACATTCTTCGCCATGAAATCAATATCCAATGTTGGACGTGCCTGAAAACCATCGTGAGCATAGAGCAATGCGCCACCCTTCAAAATAAACTTGTCCTTATAATCGCTGACAGAAAGTCTGTACAATAGCCGCTCTTGAAAATAGCGTGAGATAAGCAACTGCGAACTGTATTTCTCTGCACGAGAGATATTAAGCAGACGCTCTTTTACTGACCTTCCGTAGTTTTTGATCGTTTTTGCCATACTGCTATATCATGTATTTTACGAGTTCGTCCATACGCTTGCCCAATCGCATAGCATTGGCGTAGGCATAAAGACGTGTAATGTCACTATCTTTTCGTGAAAGATAGTTGCGCAGAATCTCAGAACTGACATCTATTCCAATCCTGTTACGATACTTGACGGCATCTTGACGGCATCGCAGACGGATTTTTCCATATCGTATATCTTAACTTGAAAGCCCTCGATGACGGTTTCTGAAACTCCAAGTTCGAAAACGCTCTTACTCAAAAAGAAAAGTTCTATGGGAGGGTATTCTGGCAGGGCAACCCTTCGGCTTCGCTCGATAGCGATACAATAAGCAAGGGGGATCTGGGTAGTCAGTCCATAGTGTGACCATGCAGAATACGCACACAATACGCCACCTGGGTCCGTTCTGGCTGATGTACTCCTTGATATTCATCTTTCATTAGAAATAATGCTGCAAATATACTGCATTTTTTTGAAAGTGCAGTAGTTTTGAAGGAAAATTTGCTATTTATTTTCAGAATATTGCTGCATTTGCCTTCTAAGAATCTCCTTAATTTGCTCTCGCAATGACAATGGGCTGATTACTTCGAATGCACAACGGCCCCCGTTGTACACTCTTGTTATTTATAGTACCCTACTCTAACGTAATGTCGAGGAGTGGTGAAAGGCGCCCAGGAAATATGGAGCCAGCCGGGGCCGGTCAGGAGTTGGTCGGTGTGTTCACAAGTGCGGAGGAAGTTGACCAGGCGTTGGAACTGGTGAGGGTCCTTGGGTCGGATGTCGGCGGCTTGTCCCAACAGGTGCTGGGAGTTCTTGACGCCACCTACCAAAGTGTTGACGCGAGGGTTGCGGAAGCCGGAGTTGATGATGATGGGACCAACCACTTGGCGGGCGGGTTCCAGCAGCATCAGGCAACCATAGGTCATGTTCACCACGTGCTGCATGGTGGGGTTGTTGTCTGGGTATTTCTCAAGGTTGAGGAATTCGCTCAGAGAAAAATGGGAAGATAAGCGAACGTCATTGATTGTTGTGTTCATGATAATGCTTTTTAATGATTCTGATATACTGGTCGAGACCGAAGATGGAACCAGCCAGCAGAAACGACTGGGCGACGTAATAGAGCAGTCCTCCTGCCACGTCATCTATCTCGACTACCTGATAAGCCACGAGTGCAATGCTGCTCACAATGAGCAGCACGGCACAGGCGTACTGAGAGATTTTAAAGCCCTTTGCAGCGGACGACAGCAGACTTCTTCGGACTTCTTTTTCTGCAGCAGAATCTTTAGTCCGTGTTTGTCCGCGTAAGTCCGCTGCTGATTTTACATCATTGTTGCCTCGCCTGCTGCACCGAGGAGTGCTGCGATAATGTAACCGAGAACTTTAAGTACTGTTTTAACTGTCTTGCTCATAACTTCTTGATGTTTTTAAATTGATGAATAATTGGGGTTATTTAAATACATCGCGAAGTTACGAAATCCATTCGGGGCGCCCTGCCGTTTCCTGCACTTCGCTGAGGTTATGTAGGTATTCCTGGGCATCCCATATTTTCGGTAAAAATGAACTTTTTTTTGAATTTACTGCTCCAAAATTTGGAAGTTAAGCGAAAAATGCCTATCTTTGCAGCGTCAGAACATCCGTTTTGACTACGCCGCTGAGTGCGGGGAGCAAGACTTGATCGACACTACTCCATTTAAAAGTCACCTTTGGGTGGCTTTTATTTTTCATATCTCTTTCGAAATACGCGATTGAAATCGGGGCTTTGTATTTGGATTCTGTTTACAGGCAATACCTTTTTCCCCGTGATCTTACAGTTTACCATGTCTTTCCCTTTACCAAATGACTTTTATTTCGTAACTTTGCACAAAAAGAATAGGTTGTCTTATTTGCTCATAATAAAAGGCTCTACTATCTGTGAAGATATGCAGAGCCTCTTTACAATCAGACAGGGGCGGAGCTAATTTCACCTTATCGCAATCTATATGGTGGGTATCGTTTTTTGAAAAAAAGATTTAGAAGTCCCAAATCCATATTTGCCAAGCTAAAATATCATAAATCCACGAGATACTCTGGATGTTTGTATTTGTAAGTTAATTCAAACTTAAACACATATTCGTTTATAACATCCTTTACTTGTATAGGAAGCATAAGTTGAAGAATCTGATTCTCTTTTCCTTTTTCCGCATCTTCGTATAACGACTTTCTATCCCATATTTTTAAAATATCGTCATAATAGACTTTATTAATTGGGGTCGCTAAATCATCTAACTTTGCTCCTTTGATTATAGTTGAAGAGGATTGGTCTGCATCGCGTTGTGAATATTTTATGCCCGTGTGCATTATCTTAGACGTGCTCCCATTTACATCGACAAATACAGCCTCATTCCACACAACTTTTATGGTATTGCTTGAAATGTTCTTTATAGTGAAATAAAAATCCTTTTCACCCGCAAATATAAGAATATCAATATAGTTGTCTATATAGCTAAACTTTGTTATGTTTTTATCGGAAACACTTGTTGTTGTGCCATAACGAACGGCAGGATTGGATGGTTTCTCTACCTCCTTTAGTGTTGCATAGAATTGGCCAGCACCTGCCCGTTCAAAAACGCTGTTGGAATTAGAATCAAAATATTTAGCAACCATATCTTCCGTTGTACCATCTATGGAGTTTTTAAGCAAGTAATGCTTTCTCCAATCTAACAATACAGTCTCTGTCTCATCAATAAACACATTAACAATTTTATATGTACACTTGAATTTGGGGTTTGTGAAAACTTTACCCAAATCATTCAAATCAGCAATATTCTCAACATCTGAGTAATAAACAGAGGCATCCGACCTGTCTGTTATAACATATACGATATTAGGATATACCTGTCCATTTCGCTTGTGTAGTTGTATGTCGGAAACTATCACAGATGAAGATTGGTTCGCAAAAAGCTGTTTGTCTTGCTCAATTAAACCTATTAGCAACAAAGGGACATCAGATATACGTGAATTGTCGTAAAAATAGTATCTATTTCTTGCAACTAACCTCACCTTTGTTTTTCCATTATTTTCTTGAAGCAAAAATGTTATTTTATCCTTGTTGCCAGTAATTTTTAATATTGTGTACTCTTTATCGTAGTCTCCACCTCCCTTGATAAAACTTTTATCCATTTCTGTTTCATTGCCATCTTCTCCTTTTACATACTTAACCGTCTGACCTACATATTGAAGATACCCATCAAATGAGTCCTGCTGTTCAATTCCATACTTGCCAAATCGCGCAAAAGCAAATAACGGTGTGAAAATCAATAAAAAAATTAGCATTATTCTATTCATTTGGTTAGTGGGCGTTTATATGCCGTTGCCCGTCGGCTCTATCAATTAAACTTACTTCCATTCATAGAGCCAACGCCTATAAAGAAAGCGCAGACCCTCGCCATACGCTCTCAGGCTCACCACAAGCCGAATATACTATGGGATAAGTCCGCGCCATTAAGGGCACGTTCCCAATGTATATTCTTTTGCTCGCATCTTTTCGAGGTGGTGATTCGAGAGCGATTGAGCAAATATGTCTTGCACTCTTTAACAGAATGCAGGGGCAAAGATACGCAATTTTTTTGATTTAGGAACAAGAATTACGACTATTTTTTGTAGAAAAACAAAATAAATGAATTTAGGTAACGCGGGAAAAAGCCCATTCTATCATAGGTTTCACACAAAAATCAAATCCCAAATTTAGAAAAAAAATGGAGGAATCCTTTTTTTGTGGGCTTGCAAATTGTTGAAATAATGGACATTAAAAAAACACATACGGACTTGAAACAGTCCAACATGGAACATCCAAAAAAACTGCGTACCTTCGCAGATGAATATTCGACAGTCGGAGTTTCTGCTGCATTCTTTTCGATGTCAGACAGCAGTCAAAAACTTAGCACGGCTCCGAGCACGAGATGAAGTCGCCCATCTATATCATCGTGAAGTGCAAGAAGGGCATATTAAAATTTATAAATATGTCTAGGTTTTCAAGAATGGAGGCAGGTTCAAGAGAATCGCACGAACCTCGCCTTATAGGAGAAGTCATCAAGGACCTCCTGATGAACAGTAACGAACCCTTGGCAGTTGCCTATCGCAAGCGCCATCAGACAGACACACATCTGAATGTTGACAACTCGCAGCAGCTGGCCTTTGAGAAAAGGAGGGTTCAATAGAGTGAGTGATTGGAAAGCGTTCCAATTGTTCCAGTGTTCCAGTTTCTTTTTTGAGGCAACAAACCCTCTTTATATGCTTTATAACTTATTAATAATCAATAAGTTAAGTATAAAAGAAAGGGTTGTGGAATACGAAAAAATTTAATTGGAACAACTGGAACTGGAACACGAGACCATTTAATTTTCATCTAAAAAGCAGAATATCAATGAGATACGATATTTTAAAAGCGACTGCGCCCGCTATGCCGAACCTCGATAAAGGCACAGAATGTATCAAATTATTGCTCTCACAGGCATCAAAGGACATGCATGAAGCGCTTGTTCCTATGTTTTTCCCTGCGCTTGGAGCACACGTCAGTGGTTCAGAATTTATGTATCCTGACTTCACATGGAAGGAACTCTGCGGCCAAATGGCCAATCTGGTAGCAGGAAGTGGTGGTAACAAGGGACAATTGTCACATCTGGTAGAAGCTATTTGCCGCGATTTCCGTCTGCACGACGATGCGGAGCTGAAGAAGCTGGTTGAATGGCAACGACTGGTGAAGACTAAATCGGCCAACAAGGAGAAGCCTGCCCGACCGGATGTGGCTTTCTGGTTTCCACCATCGGATGTCACTAATCCTGCCTTCATCCAGAATGCTATGGCACTGGAGATGCTGGACGGTCGCACGCAGTACATCAACATGCCGGAGGTGGAGATGGCCGACCGCATGTGTGGCGGACACAAGCAGGTAAGTCAGATGATACGCAACATCTATGACCGCCAACGTGCCGGAGCCTTGCGTGCTACGGCGGACGGCGTGACAGGCAATCCCTTGCTGCGTTGCAACCTCAGCATTTCTTCCACTCCGATAGCTACTCGACAGTTCTATAAGAATGACCTGTTCAACGGAACATTCGGGCGTATGGTTGTCAGCTACAAGCCACGTACAAGCCGTGACGGACGCATTCCCCGACAAGGTAAGTACACGGACGAGTTCTACGGGAAGTTGGACGAATACATCAATCGGCTCGAGGCTTGTAGGGGACGCTTCGTCATTCGTCCGCTCAACAAACTGATAGACCGCTTGGCTCAGGACATGGCATCACTGGCTGACTTGGCTGACGACGATGTGCTGTTTGAAATCTCACACCGTAGTCTGGTCTCGGCTTGGAAAGCAGGGTGCATCCTGTGGATTCTTAACGAACAGACGTGGACAAAGGCGATGGGTGAGCTGGTTGAATGGCTGGTCTATCACGACATCTGGAGTAAGATGCAAGTATTCGGCGACCTGCTTAGCAAGGATAGTAGCCAAGAAAACGAGGCTCAGCGACGCGGTCCGAAAAACATGCTAGAAAGTCTGCCCGACAGTTTTACTGAACAGCAGCTGCAAGCCCTGCGCACCAAACTGGGAAAGAGCGCTGAGGGTACTGGTGCGCAACTGCGTAAGTGGGTGTACCGCAAGTTCATCACCTATTCGAACCAGACGGGGATGTATTCGAAGACGGAGGAGTACTTGAAAATTGAAAATTGAAATTTGAAAATTGAAAATTATGGAAAAGTATGAACTTCAAAAGCTTCGCGACCTGCCCATTGAGGGGGTCGCGGAGCGACTCGGACTTACGGTGAAGCACCACAAGGCCCTGTGCCCGTTTCACGCCGACTCGCACCCTAGCCTCTCGTTCAAGGTGAGCAAGAACACCTATCGCTGCTTCGTTTGCGGAGCGTCGGGTGGACCGATAGATCTGGTGATGAAGTATCTGAGAAAAGACTTTCTTGATGCCACAAAATGGCTGGCAGACGAGAACAACATCATCCTTCAGACTTCATCCCTCAGACCTCAGCCTTCAGCCATCAGCCTTCAGCCCTCTTTCGATGCCAGTCGCTACGAGCGGTTTTTCGAGCGGCCGTGGTTGAATGAGGAGGCACGACGGTTTCTGTTTGAGAAGCGACGTTTGGATGAGCGCGTTGTTCGCTGGTGCCGGTTGACTTCATGGAAAGACAAGCAGGGTGTGCCTTGGTTGCAGATACCTTATTATAACACAGAGGGGCAACTGGTGGGCGTGCAGAACCGCAACCTTGTGAAGGGTGCCATACCCCGTTTCCGCTTCCCAAGTGGTTCGCAATGCGGCATCTACAATCTGCCTGTGCTGAACCTGCTGAAGCCGGGGGAACAGCTCTTCATTACCGAAGGCTGCTCGGACTGCTGGGCGATGCTCTCGGCTGGTCACAAAGCCATCGCCATCCCGTCAGCCACCCTGCTCACGAAGAAGGATGTGGAGCAATTGTCAATTATCAATTCTCAATTGTCAATTAGCTTCGAAATGTATCCCGACCGCGACGAACCTGGCGAACGTCTCTTCCTGCAACTGCAGAAGGTGTTGCCCTCGTTGGTGCATCACCAACTGCCGCAAGACTGCAAAGACTTTAGCGACCTTTATCTCAAAGGTCAAATTGATAATTGACAATTGATAATTGATAATTGGTATGGATAACTTTATCATTCGTGCATATAGCAAAAAGGAACTGGCGCTGATGTACTTCCCAGACAGCAGCCCGCGCACGGCCGTGAGCCACCTGATGAGTTGGATTCGCCGCTGCACCCAGCTCTGGCAACAACTGCAGGCGACGGGCTACGAAACCACCTGCAAGACGTTTACGCCCCGACAGGTAAAAGCTATCGTCGAGCAACTTGGAGAACCCTGAAGATGGAAGATGGATGATGTAAGATGGATGATGTAAGATGGATGATGTAAGATGGATGATGGAAGATGGATGATGTAAGATGGAAGATGGATGATGGAAGATGGATGATGTTTTTGGAAAAAAAGTCCATAAATCGCACGGCATCGTCAGGTATCGTCAGAATGACAATAAGAAATGTCGTAACTTCGCATTGTGATTCAATCACACCACTCGAGCTCCAACTTGCAGCCTCTCCGAGCCGACACGTGCACACTCCCGGGAACAACACATGCAGACTCCGGAGGCAGCAAATAAATTGAGAATTGAGAATTGAAAATTGAAAATTAACAAAGTATTAACCAGACTGCCCAAGCCCTGTTTTGCAGTCCTTCCCCACAGAACGGGAAGTTATGGAGAGGGTCTAAAATTATGATTCAAATTAAAGCTAAGCAACAGAACGTATCGTTCGAAAAGAATGTCGAGAAGCTGGCATTCGTGCTCTCCGCAAACCTGTACAACACGCTGGACACCAACAAGGTCATCGAAGAGGCAGCCAAGCGAAGCGGCATCAGCGAGGGCGTCATCAAGGCCGCATGGGACGCAGCCGGCGAGGTCATCCGCACCTGGGCAACCGAAGGCCACAACGTGCCCCTGCCTGGTCTGGGAAGTATGCGCTTCGGCGTGCGCTCGAAGAGTGTGCAGAACGTGGAGGACGTGAAGACCTCGCTCATCTCTGCCCGTCGTGTCATCTTCACGCCGTCGAAGGAGGTGAAGGACGAACTGCAGGCCACCAAGATTGCCATCACCTGTTACGACAAGGACGGCAACATCGTGAAGCGCGTGACGTCGAGCGACAGCGGCGAGATTGAGAACAACGAGTCGAACAGTCCATCGCAGGGTGGCGACAACAATGGCGGCAACGGTGGCGGTCCTCTGCCCGTAGGCGGCGACACGGAAATCGAGCCAGACGACGGCGATTAAAGAGTGCGCCTACGGGCGCCACTCTTTAAATTGAGAATTGAAATTTGAAGTTTAAAATTTATGATTTGATAAGTGAGAGTGAACAGAAAAGGAGCATCCAGTAGGGTGCTCCTTTGTATTCGTACTTCATCATAACATCTAAAATAACTTCATTTTTATTTGCAAAGGTAGTCATAATTCCACAATTATTTGTACCTTTGCACCAATTATTTAGGATAGTTTAAGTTACAATTATAGGAGAATCATAAAAAAAAGAGTGTTATGGAAGTCATACAGAGTTTTACAATAGACCATACGCATTTGAAGCCCGGCATCTATGTGTCGAGAGAGGACAAGGGATTTACGACCTTCGACCTACGCATTACTGAACCCAACCAAGAACCTGCCGTCGCACCAGCTGCGATGCACAGCCTGGAGCACCTGATGGCAACATGGTTCAGAAACAGCGAAGCGAAAGACGACGTGGTATATGTGGGGCCAATGGGCTGTCTTACAGGCATGTACATCATCATGACAGGCAACTACACCGTCGAAGACATGCGTCGTCTGACCATTGCCTGTCTGGAGTGGATCATGACTCAGAACGAGGTACCAGCGACGCGTCCTGAGGCTTGTGGCAACTACTTGCTGCACGATCTACCTATGTGCCATTGGGAGAGTCGCCGCTATCTGGACCGTCTGAAAAACGATTTCCACAGCGAGTACACCAAGCTGCAAGTCACTCTGGAAGACGGTAAGGTTTTCGCAGATGCGTAACGTAAGATATCACTTCCTGACTATGACACTACCGCTGGCCTGATGTGTGGCCAGTATCAGTACTTCGGCTATCTGCACGTGCTCTGGTGCATTGGCAGCATAGACAGCCACATCGGCAATATCGTTGCCCGTCAGAGGGGTGATGCCTTTGTACAATTTGGCAGCACGCTCTTCGTCACCTTTGAAGCGGATGTTGCTGAAGTTCGTCTCTACCAGTCCAGGCTTCAGGTTCGTTACACGGATGGCGGTATCAGCCACGTCGATGCGCAGACCATCCGACAACGCCTTTACAGCGGCCTTCGTAGCGCAGTAGACGTTGCCACCAGCGTAGGCAGCATCGCCAGCTACGGAACCTATATTGATGATATGTCCGCGATTGCGCTCCACCATACCAGGAACCACGAGGCGTGTCATCGTCAGCAGGCCCTTGATGTTCGTGTCAATCATCGTTGACCAGTCGTCCAAGTCGCCCTCGTACTCAGGCTCCAGTCCTAAGGCCAGTCCTGCGTTATTCACCAACACGTCAATCTCCTGCCACTCCTCAGGCAGGTCGTTGATACATTGCTGGGCCTGCTGGCTGTCTCTCACATCGAAAGCCAGCGTCAGCACTTCCCTACCCTTTGCCTCCAACTCCTGGCGAATCTCGGCCAGTCGCTGCTCGTTCCTACCTGTCAATATCACTTTGTCGCCATTTTCAGCGAACTTTCTGGCGCACCCCAAGCCTATTCCACTCGTTGCACCTGTTATCAATACAATTTTATTCATTTTAGGATCAGTCTTTTATTATTATAAATGATAGAACATCATTGAGCCAGTCGCAGAGGAAGATGGGTACTATCTTTTTAAACGCAACACAGCGTTTAGATCGTCCGTTCTGCTTTCCAATCTCTTGTCGGAGGCGCCATACTGGTTGATATCTGTCAACATGCTCTTCAGTCCCGGCTCAAAACGCATGCTGTATAAGGTATTGATGAACGTGATAAGACTTTCGGCCAGCGTACTATCTACGCCAAGCGTTGCCGCCCTGTCACGCAGCATCTTCTCCAAATTGCTCTTCAGCTGGTCTTCCAGCCCTGCTGTTTTAGGATTCTCCCATTCATTGCCCTCGTTATACAACTGGTCAGGCTCATGCTGAGTGCCAGCAAGAACATTGACAAAAGAATTGAAATTTTCTTCATATGAAAGCAATTTCCAGCTCGACTGAAACAGGTGCCAGTCCCTGGCGTCACATCTCGAGATATGCCAAGATTTGGTCGGCAATCTTTTCTTCGGACTTGCCTGCAGCATTGATGACGAGGTCATAGTTACGCGAGTCGTAGCGTGTAGTGCCAGTGAAACGCTTTACGTAGTTCTCGCGCATCGTGTCCACCTTTGAGATAATCTCACGGGCCTCAGCTTCAGAAACATTCTGTTTGGCGACGACACGTGCCACACGCTTCTCCATGGGTGCCTGAATGAGGACGCTCAGATGGTTGGGGTGGTTACGGAACACGAAGAAACCGCAACGGCCTGCAATGACGCACGACTCTTCCTCGGCTATCTCTTGCAGAATTTCCGATTCTACCTTAAACACGTTTTCGGTAGTCAGCACATCAGGCTCCTTACCAAATTGTGCAAGACAGGAGCTGCTATCGACGAATCCTGTGCCGACATGGGCAATGCGCTTGAAGTCCTCCCACCATCTGGTCTTGCGGCCTTTCAGTTTCTCAATCTCCTCGGCTGTGAGGTTGTACTTTTCCTCTAAAGCCATAATCAGAGCCTTATCGTAAAAGTTAACTCCAAGTTTGCGAGCTAAAATCTCACCAACTGTACGGCCGCCACTGCCTAACTCACGATTAATCGTAATGACGAATTGCTCTTTTTTATTCATAGTAGTTATGCTATATTTATAATGAATGTATTTAACTTCGCCACAAAGGTACAAATTAGCGAGGAGAAAACCAAAAGAATTTCCTCTTTTTTATTAGGAAAGAAGCGGGGATAAATTTGCAAAAATACGCAAAAATGGCGAGATTTTACTATATTTGCAGTCACAATTTTACTTTTATTGTGTAACTTTGCAGTCGATTTATACTCACAATGTGGTGCCGCTGCAGATACGTTTCAACGACGTTGACAAGTTCGGGCACGTGAACAATACCATATATTTTCAGTTCTACGACTCTGGTAAGACGGATTATGTTTCCACTGTTTGCAAAGGCTTTGACTGGGATCGGTATGCTATTTTCGTAGTGAAGATAGAAGTTGAGTTCTTTGCCCAGATAAAAGGCTCTGACAGGATTGCCGTCCGCACCCGTACCGCCAAGATCGGCAACAAGAGCTTCCATCTTGAACAGGAAATCTTTGACACCGATACGCAGGAGGTAAAGAGCCGCTGTCTGTCGGTATTGGTGCTGTATGACCTGGAACAGAAGCTGTCCATTCCTTTTTCCGACGAATGGCGCAAGGCCATCGGCGACTACGACGGAGTAATTAACACCGAAGCGAAATAGATAAAGTTTGAGCCTTGGCCAGACATATAGGCAGCGTCAGAAAACAGATGCTACCAATGAATACAGGTAACTGCCAAAGCTGACGAGTGCCCATACCATCAGGACTATGAGCAGCAATAAGACAATGAGGACGATGACAGACTGCCAGGCTTTTTTGTTAACCTGCTTGATGATGGTTTCGTCACCGTCAACGAAACCCTGAATCATCTGCATGTTCTGGATGTTGGCTCGATGGAAGAAGTCGATAATGTCGCCAATGAAGAACGGTATCATGCCCATCAATACGTCGCGAAGGGCATTGTTCAGGACGGCCAAGGTCAAAGGGATGCTCTTGATAACTCTCGAAGAGAAATAGACGAACGGCACAACGCTGAGCAAGGCAATGGCATCACCCCAGCCAGGAATGATGCCGATAAGTGCATCGAGATAGTATCTATCCATGTAGCGCGTCAAACTGCGCATTGTCTGATAGGCTTTGCTGTCCATCAGCCGCTTGCACCGTAATTCACGTATCTCGTCTTTGTTCATGGGCTATACGACTTCCATTCCGAATGGTGACAGGGCCAGCACGCCTAACTTCATGCTCTGCAAGCCGAACGGGATGCCGATGATGGTTATCATCAGTACCAGTCCGGCGATGAAATACTCAATGGCAGTATGCAGCCCGCCAAAGATTAACCAGATGATATTTCCTAATATCTTCATTGCTACAATTATCTTTAAACAAATTCTATCTGTTAGACGTAAGGATGATGCTAAAAGTTGCAGAGTGCATTCGTTATTTCAGGGGAAATACCTCCCTACCCGATTCTTATAATCAAGATATTCCTGTCCAAAGTCCTTTTCCAGTCGCTTTTCCCCACTACGGACTTGCAGCGTAAGCAGGATTACTTCCGCTAAGACGAGACACCAACCACATCAAAGCTGGAATGCCAACCACAAAGATAATTCTATTTTAGATTGAGGAGAAATCCAAATATTTTCGTAACTTTGCAGCATCATTTCTAATCTGATATTTTTTGAAGAGATAAGATGTCTTGGAAACTGAAATATCGCTGTAAGACCTGTGGCTACGAGGCTGAGGTGTATGAGGGACGTGGCTTGTTCCGCCAGCAGATCACACCAATGTCTTGTCCTGACTGCCATACTATACAGAACATTGTTGTGGGTGGTATCATTGCCGATGTCGCTCCATCCTACAGGAGCGAGGTGGGGCGTCTGTGCTTGCAATGCGGTAGCGATAACATCAGGATATGGGATAGAAAGACCTGTCCTCGATGCCAGGGAGAAATGGAAGAAACTGGAGATAAAGAGTTCTGGACATGACACAGACGATAGTATATGCACTCATTGGAATCACGAGAATCCTACTCGCTGTAATTATGATCCACAACTATGACCACTTGCATGTCGGGCACTAAGGGCTGTATCTCGCGGGTGAGCTGACTGACAAATGCAGCATCATCGTGAACGGAAATATCGGGGACGACATCAACCGAAAGCAGATTGTCTTTCTCTGAATAGTAGAAGCCGTGCACCTGGACAATGTCCTTGTGGGCAGCGAGGGTCTGCATCACCTGCGTCTGCAACTCAGCATGACGGTTGTTGCCAGTAGCAATGGCATAGACGCCCACTGTCATGATGATGCCGTGACGCTCTATCATCTGCATGGTAATCTTGCGCGTCAGACCATGAATCTCATGAGCCGACATGGTGTCATAGACGTTGATGTGCAGCGAGCCAATCTTAATATCGGGGCCGTAGTTATGCAGTATCAGGTCGAACACACCGTGAACGCCCTCAAAGTCGGAAACTTCTTTGATAATCTGTTTTGTGAGCTCTGCCGAAATACTCGTTCCCAGCAGCTCATTGACAGGCGAAGCCAGCATCTCGATACCTGCCTTAATAATCACGATGGATATCAGTGCACCCAGAATACCATCGAGCGACACGCCCCACAATATCATCACACCGGCAGAGACAAGTGTTGCCAGCGTGATGACTGCATCAAACAGCGCATCAGAACCCGAGGCAATCAGTGCGTCGCTCTTCAGCTGCTCACCCTTGCGCTTTACGTATTGGCCGAGAATAAGCTTCACCACAATGGCCACCACGATAACGATGAGTGTGGTTGTCGTGTACGAGGGCTCCGTTGGGTCGAAGATTTTCTTCACCGACTCGATGAGCGAGGTGATGCCGGCGGAGAGTACGATGATGGCGATGATGATAGCGCTGAAGTACTCGATCCGTCCGAAGCCGAAGGGATGTTTCCTATCGGCTGGACGTTGGGAGAGTTTGGTGCCAACGATGGTGATGACGCTCGACAGCGCATCGCTCAGGTTGTTGACGGCATCCATCACGATGGCCACACTACTGGCAAGAATACCTACTGCGGCCTTGAATCCCGCCAACAACACATTAGCTATAATACCAATCCAACTGGTACGGATGATTTCCTGACTTCTGTCCATATAAAATTGCGAATGCTTTTCATGCTTTATTGAACTTCGTCTTCGGTTGCTTGCAGCGCGGACAACGCCAGTCATCCGGGAGGTCTTCAAATGCCACCCCGTCGTGTTCAGCAGGGTCATACAGATAACCGCAGACGGAGCAGACATACTTGCCGGAGTCTTCCTTCTGGGAGAAATCGATCTCTGCCAATACCGTCGGAACGGGATTATCCAGATCCATCACGCGCTTGGCCTCTAGGTTCTCGTAGCCCTGTGGAGTATGGGTTCCGCAATATACGGTAGACTGATGGCGAACGAACTCACGCACACGATCCAGCGTCTCACGTGCTGCTGGCAGGTCGTCAAAGACAACAGATAGTTTGTTCGAATAAAGAGCCTCGTCAACGTATGTGATGTCCCCCTCGAACATATAGAACAAACCCTCGTTCTCTGCGATGATAAGACTGTTGCCGTTGGTATGACCCTTGGCCTTGATAAAGTAAACACCATCGGCAATCTTCTGACTCTCAGGGAAGTTGTAATAAGCACCGTCAGTAAACTCTACAGGCACGATGTTAGGAATGTCCTTGAGCTCGTCTGCTCCAATCTCTTCTGCATTCACATAAATCTTCGCATTGGGGAAAGAACGCAACTCTCCTGAATGGTCGGCGTGCTTGTGGGTCAGCAGTATCTTTGTCACCTGCTCTGGCCGGTATCCCAATGCAGCCAAAGCATCCATATATTCGCAGATGCTCTTACCGATATATATAGGTGCTGTCTCATCTGGTGCACCATCAGGAAAGCCTGCTGGCAGACCGGTATCAACCAGTATCACCTCCTTGCCCGTATCAATGAGATAGTTCTGCAGACTGCCACGATAGCGGATGTTCTTGTCATACTTCTCGGCTCCCTCTTCACCGCCAAATACGAATGGCTGAGAGTAGAATCCGTCTTTTCTGAATTTTACTGCTTTGATATCCATAGTTTCTTCTTTTTTGTAATAATATTATTGTTTGTTACCATTTTGCAAAGATAAGCTATATTTTTCATATCATTGTAAACCCTAACGGAAGAAAAATTGATTGAAACGGAAATAACTCGCATTTTCTTTGTATATTTGCACCCACAAACCATCAATCAACTGCAATATGTTCAGATTAGAATCCACCTGGATGTGGCAATACGGCTACAACACCATCCCGAACTGGGACGGAAAACTGCTGATTATCGACACCGATTCGAACAACTCCTTGGTGGAAACCAATGCGCTGCCTGGAGCAAATTGAAGCCTATAGCTACACCATCGTACTGCAAGGATCCTACCTGTTGCAACAAACCTCACTACCCATCGCAGATATAGCCGTCCGCCTACACTTTTCTGAGACAGCTTCGCTCACTCGTTTCTTCACAAGGATGAAGGGTGTTAATCCAAGTATGTATAGGAAGGGGAGATAGGTTAGACATCTTTATCTCTAGAGTGCAAAAAAGGACCTGCCCAAACGGACAAGTCCCTTTACATTATATCAGAGTTATATTTACTCTTCTACAGCAGCCTGCGCGGCAGC
>CACWOS010000074.1 GCA_902762565.1 uncultured Prevotellaceae bacterium | reverse complement strand
GGGCAGCGGACCACCACCACTGTTGCTGGGCGCATTGGCCGTGCGGAAGTCGGCCAGGCTCTGCACCACCTGCACGTTCTTCACCTTGCCGTTCACCGTACGCTTCTCCACCTTCACAATGTTCTGCGATGCGGTCGATACGCTGCGGGTCATGAACTGGCGCGAGGTCAGGTTGTCCAGCGTACTCGACTCGGGCAGGAAGCGTACGTGTACGCCCTCCACGATGCTAGTTGGATTGAACTCGCTGTCCAGCATCTGCTCTTCGGTCGCGCCACCCTTCTTGTTGCGGATGGTTGGGTAGAAGATGCCCAGTCCGTCCAGCTTCACGCCTACACCCTGTGCCACCAGCTCGGGGATGCACTCCGACAGCTTCACCAGCACCGCCTGGATGGCGTCGCGACCTACCATGCAGTTGTGCTCCTTCAGGTGAGCGGCCAGTCCTCGAGTCGTCAGCGTCTTCTGACGATCTACCTCTGCGTAGTACTTGCCGTTGGCTGCACTCTTCGAATTAATGTTCTTGCGGAAGTTTACTCCCATTTGAATTTGATTACTTGCCATAGTTTTTTAATTTTTTAAAGTTCACTTATCACTCATCACTTATCACTTATCACTTGCGAAGCTTTCGCTTCGCGCTCTCGCCTCGTCTGCTCCGTGCGGAGGGCCCTTCCGCTCCGTGCTCGTGGCCTGCGAGCGCCGTGCGCGTCATTTCTGATTCACGATACAAAGGTACAACATTTCTCGTGCGATTCCAAATCTAGCCCCTCGATTTGCCTCGATTTTCAGCACGAATTTGGCGAATTGTCTCCATTCAACGATGACAGATGACAGATGACAGTTTTTTGAAAATCGGTTAGACAAGTTAGATTAGTATTATATATATTATAATATATATAATACTAATAATACTCTTCTTCTCAAATTCCGAAAACTGTCATCTGTCATAACTGTCATGAGTGCCACACAGTTCCGTCAATGGGCTACGAGCGTCTTGAATTCCTCCGTCACAATCGGCAGCAGAAAAAAGCTGTCGAAATATCATAGACTAAAAATTTTTTCTCAGTTTAGTTTGCAATGTCGAATATTTTTTATAATTTTGCAGCCGATGAGGAGAATTACAGAAAATCAATCACGTCATTCGCTGACCACACAAATCGTGCTGTGGGTGGTTGGCTTCGTGTCTGTACTCTTTGTCACTGCCCTCCTCGTCATGTTCCACTATGCCCGTCAGTCCATCTATCAGGAGGCAATGGAGAAAGCCCGTCAGACCCTGCGCACCACAGAGCTGCGTATCGACAATACCCTGAGCGAGGTAGAGACAGCTACGCGTAGCTTGCACTGGACCGTCGAGAAGCGTTTGAACCGCCCGGAAATCATGGACAGCCTCTGTCGGCAGCTGTTGAAAGAGAATCCGCACATCCAGAGTTGTGTCATAGCCTTCGAGCCTGGTGTCTATCCGCAATATGGCATCTACTATGAGGTGTATGCCCACCGCAATGCTGTCGATTCCACCAAGATTGACGTGACCATCAACGGTGGAAAGAAGCTCTATACGCGTGAGAAATGGTACTTCATACCCCTGCACCACGAAAAGCCCATCTGGATAGACCCCTATATCGATGTGGAGCACGGCGAGACCTCCATCATCACATCCTATGGTATGCCGCTCCACGACAAAGACGGAGAACCGGTGGGTGTCCTCTCGGCACAGATCTCGATGAAGTGGTTTGCCGACTTGGTGCTCTCGCTGAGGCCGTTCCCCAACTCACATGCCTCGGTGATGGGTACCGACGGACATCTGATTATCCACCCAGACAGCACCCTCGAAGCGCATGAGGCATTTTTCCAAGAGGCTTTCAACGACCCTACCAGTGAAGGTCATCTGGCAGCCATATCCATGAAGACAGGTCATATCGGACATAGTGAGATTACGATGGGCGGCAAGCATGGCTTTATCTTCTACCATCCCTTCGAGAATGCAGGCTGGAGCGTGTCTATCGTATGTCCTGAGAGCGACATCTTCAGCTCTTATGACGCGCTCTTGCGGTTGACAGTCATCATCAGTCTCATAGGCCTGCTGCTGATAGGCTTGTTCTGCTCCTTTATCAGTCATTTCAAGCTGAAACCCTTGCAGCAGCTGGTAGATACGGCACGCCGCATGGCTGACGGCCAGCTGGACGAGCCAGTGAGGGAAAGCCGTCGCACTGATGAGGTGGGCTATGTGCAGAACACTTTCCGCCAGATGCAGCAGAACATCGGACAGCATATCGCAGACATCACCCACCTGACGGATGTGCTCCGCCAGCGTAATGATGATCTCAGGCTGGCTTACGAACAAGCCCGCGAGGCGGATAGCATGAAAGATGCCGTCATTCTGAATATGAGCGACCGCATGGAGCAATCCGTAAAGGCCATCCACACCATCGTTGACGATTTCAGGCAGCATGTGACAGATATGGACGTTGAGGAATGTCGCCATATGGCTGATAAGATACAGCAGCATACGGAGATAACCACCGAGTTGTTGGGCAATCTGCTTGGTGTTGCCGACAAGAGGAAGGAGGGGAGCCTATGAAAGAGATGAAAAGCCATATCCACCAGTCGCTCTCCACAAGACTCGGTCTTGAGATTCTGTTCGTCGTCGTACTGGTCTTCTCGCTGTCGCTGGGCTTCCTCTACTGGCAGTCACGTAACATCATCCGACAGGAGGCCATTGACGAGGCGTCCCATGTGCTTGACAACACGTCACTGCGAGTAAAAGGGTTTATGCTGGAGATAGAGACAGCCACACGGAACATCATCTGGCTCGTCAACCTCCACCATGATAAAGACTCGCTGCTGAAGCTCTCCCATCGTATCGTAGCCAACCATCCCAACACGAACGGTTGCTCTATCACGATGGAGCCCGATTTCTTCCCAGAGGATTCATACGGCTTCTCGGCCTATTCTGTCCGCCTCGGCACGAGTTCAGACGGCCAGAAGGACTCAGTGGCCACTGTGCGTGAAGCGGAGTACGACTATTATAATAAGGTGTGGTATAAGACACCACGCCAGAAGAGAGCAGCCTGCTGGGTGGATCCCTTCGACGACTTCAATGAAGGAACGCTGTCAAACCCGGAGTGGATAGCATCCTACTGCGTACCGCTCTACGACAGGCATGAGAAGTTCGTAGGCGTCATTTCCACCGACTTGTCCCTGAAGAAACTCGCAGAGACCGTTAATGCAGAGCATCCATACGAAAACTCTTACTTCATGATGCTGGGGCCCGACGGACATTACTTCGTACACCCCGATACCACCAAGCTGCTCAAGCAGACTATCTTCACGGGTATGGATCCCAGAGTGCATACCGACGTAGTGGCATTAGGCTATGAGATGACCAACGGACGGACAGGACACATGGAGGTGAACCTCGACGGCAAGTCGGACATCGTGCTTTACCACCCGCTCGAAGGCACTGAGTGGAGCATAGCCCTCGTCTGCCCGTCAAACGAGCTGCTGCGTGGCTACAACAGCCTGAACTATATCCTGCTGCCGTTGCTCATCATCGGACTGTTGCTGCTGGTCATGGGTTGCCACCGTATTGTGAAACACTTCATACAGCCGTTGGGACTCCTGGCTGCCGAACTGCGACAGATTGGTCACGGCGATTATGACAAGCCCCTGCCGCTCAGTGAGCGTACCGACTTGATAGGACAGCTGCAGAACACTTTCTGTCTGATGCGACGGAGAATCAGCAAGCATATCAAAGATGCTGAGCAGACCAAACAGGAGACTGAGCAGCGCACCAAGGAACTGGAGAAGGCCACCCTGCTGGCGCGACAGGCCAGTGAGCAGAAGACCCAGTTCATGCAGGATATGTCGCACCAGATACGTACGCCGCTCAACATCGTTCATGGCTTCGCACAGGTGTTGCGTGGAAATGGCGAGTCTATTCCTGACGACGAGAAACAGCAGATTGCCGAGACGATGTATGTGCAGACCAATACCCTCGACTATATGGTGAGCAAGCTGCTGATAGCCTCGTTTGTTGAGAGCCGTCAGACCATCAACACCGCCGACACCGTGCGTTGTAACGAAGTGGCTCGCGAGGCTTTCGAAAATGCCGGCACTCTGATGTCCCATACCGCAGAGATGCATCTCGACTCCCATGTCGATGACCAGCTGACCATCACGACCAATCGGCACCATCTGCTCATCGTCCTCACCGAACTGCTCGCCAACGCCCTGCACTTCACCCCTGAAGGCAGCGTCACCATGCGTATCGAAGCCTCAGCAGATGCCGTGCACTTCATCATCGAAGATACGGGTCCCGGCATACCTTCCGACAAGTCCGACTTCATCTTCGAGAAGTTTACCAAGCTCGATATGTTCACCGAGGGGCTTGGTCTCGGACTGTTCCTATGCCGCCGTGTCGTCATGCTGATGGACGGCACCCTCACACTCGACCCTCACTACACCAATGGCAGCCGCTTCGTCGTAAGCCTCCCCATCTCTGTTTATTGAAAAATCAGTTGACCTGTCCCTCGTGCTTATGACGCACAATACGACACCGAGTTATAAGAAAGTTGATCAAAGGAACCGTTCCTGTGATCATTGCAAAAAAAATTATTCCCCTACCCCTTAGAATAACTGGGATACTGGGATTGGGGATATATTACTTAATTGATGGCATCAGAGATTATAAACTGATGTCATTTCTTTTATCCACCTGATTACTTCCTTTCTCACATGTTCTGGCGATATGACTTCAACTTCGCTACTCATCGACAAGATATACTGAATAAAATCGTAGGTGGGCATCAGCGTCACTTCAAAGACTGAGTATTCGCTATGTTTCTCCACCTCACGTTGCGACCAGTGTATCGGCAATTTTCGCAGATAGTCGCGCCTGTGGTTGATATCAGTAGCCTTAATGCGAATACGCTCTGCTTTATGCACTTCGGGTTCAACTATGATGCCAAAGGCATCAGCAAAGTAGGAGTCTACCGATAGCCCACGTGGCATCTTGAATGTGTCCTCTGTAGCAAATATCCGATGTACCCTGTCAAGCGCATAACGTCGGATACGCCCTTGTTTTGTCCGTTCCTCAGGCTCTTCGCCCTCAGGCGCATTAACCATAACACCAACGACATACCATCTTTGGTGGAATACTCCTACAAAGTATGGCTCCAGCAATATCTCGCAAGGCTCATCATCAAAGAAATCCTGATAAAGGAGGTTTACTACCTGGTTTTTCTTCATGCATTCCAATATCTTCAACAAATGCCCGTTTCCGTATGGAATCGTTTCGTTTTGCTGTCCTGCAACAGTCCGTTAACAGCAAAGGCCGACAGCAACCAATCCTTCACATTGTCTTTCTCCAGCCATTCACGGTTAACAATGCGATACCTATACCCATTACGAGCATCAGACGAAATCTGAATATCGAAGGCATCCTCTATAGCACGCAGACAATCAGCAAACGTCCGTTTAGGCAACGACGTCTTCAGCGTATTCAGCTCCGTCCTCTCCCACTCATGCGCAAACTCCTTATACGTTAACCCCTTGGGATTCTCGTATAGCTTTGATAATATCCAGATATGTCTGCGCAGGTAGTCTTTCATACAAATGTCAGAATCCGATTTTATTCATCCTCGTCAGCAACTTCCTTGCCGTTAATCTGCTTTAGCATTTTCGAGACATAACCCTTGTGAGCATACAATTGCTTAAAGCGATGCACATTATTGGGCACGATCTCTATACGTCCATCGTCTGTTTCATGGATAACGAGGTCGAGCAGTCCGATTATATGCCCAGCCTTAGCGATGGTGATACCATATTTATCAGCAAGTGCCTTGCGTCCTATATAATAAGTTATGTCGCGAATACTCCTTGGGTTAATATCATCAAGACTAATGCCTGGATAGTTCTGACGAATAGCAGCAATCAGCCCATCCTTTTCAGGCAATCTAGCACTCACCCCAGGCCAGGCAATAGCACTAAAGTCCACATGTCCATTCTGTGCAGGCTCTGGCACTCGACTCGACCCCATCCGAGCCAAGTCTGCCTTCATTCTGCTTACTACCTCAGGAGCCAAGCGCTCATCATCCAATTTCATAATCAGATGCTCAGGCACAGGCTTTGCGCAAATCTCTTTCAGCGTCCTACCTTCGCCATTGATTCCTCCATTTCCAGAGGGGATAATATCAGCTATCTGTTCCATCATCAAGTATTTCTATGAAATCCACATACTCTGCATCCATCTCTTTCACCTTTTGAATAAGTTGCTTATTCTTCTGAGATATACTTGCCAGATCCAGTTTCTGCTTATTGATTTCTGCTAATACATTGTTGTAGTTATCTACAATCTTACCGAATTCCTTGTCAAGTTGAGATCTGATAGCACCCAGATTCCTACGAAATTCCTCATTAAACTGCTGTTTGGCAGCCACAATAGCAGCAGCTCTTTTTTCTTCTTGTTTCTCTTGCCGCCATGTCAGCCACATATCAAATGCTGCTGCAGCGATAGGAACACCAAATTTTGCGACTTTACCTACCCTACCTGCAATCTTCACTGCCTCCCACGGACCAAATTTGTGTCCAAAGAACTTGCCAATTCCATAAATAGCCTCGTGCAGAGCTGTTCCAGAAACATCTGAGACTTTTCCTCCAAAGAATTTCAAGCTTTCTCCTGCCATTGAACTAACTTTATTCGCCCCGTCAGACATCAACTTCATGATAAACTTCTGTTGCTCATAACTCTTTCTTTCTTCTTCAGTAATGTTCGGCGACTGGATCTTAAAGTCCAGGTTCTCTTCATATCTGGTAAAGACTTCTTTGTTATTAAACTGGTCAAACTCATCTTGCATCTCCTTATAACGTTCATCAACCATTTCGCCAGTTTCTTTGATGATGTCATTTAGCTTATGATCTATTTGGTGCTGAAATTGTTTAACTTCCACTTCGAATTCATCATTGCTTTTTTCGCCTATACTCTTAGATATCACGAGAACATCGCTCATACTATCATCTTCGAACTTGTCAAATATGAATTTTGCGTCTCGCTGAATATCGCGTTTAAACTTCTCAAAGCGTTTAGCGTACTGGTTCAAAAGATTTAGCAATTCCTGATTGTCTTCTGGTATAGCTATATCCGACACATATTTTCTCAGCACACGCACTGGTGTATCCAGTTCTTTCTTGATCAATCCCTTCTCATCGATGAAGTTATTCAGGCTATTGATGAAAGTAGCGAAATTGCTTAGTTCGATAAAATCTTCATCTTCCGACTCTTTACCTTCAATATAATCGGCTGCATCAAGAAATACAACATTAAACCTAAAATCATAACCACGCTCTTTAAATGCTTCTTTTATCGAATCCATATAAGAAGAGCACAGTTGATCAAACTCACCATTCTCCATCGACATCTTGTTAATGGCAATCAGCATTTTGTCGCTGAATTTTTGAACGTATGCCAAGTCGATAAAGTTATTAAATATGACATTGTCAAACAACTGGCTTGTCAGCACATACACAATCAAGTCACATTCCTTCAATGCTTCGATGGTTTCCTGATCATGCTTCTCTTTCTTTCCAGCCAAGATGCCTGGGGTATCCATCAGTATAACGTTGTTCCATTCATATTTGCTTACAACGTCTGTCGAAACATTAGCATCAATTACAATTTCTTTGTTGCCTGTTAGCGCAGAGATAATGGTAGACTTGCCAGAGCTATACTGGCCAACAAATGCTATTTTTATCTGAGACCGTTCTTTCAGCCCAGCTAATTCTTTGAGAAGCTGGTCTTTTGCCTCTGACATTCCATTACTCTCTAACAGAGCTATTGTTCTTTCCTTCAGTGAATTCAACCTAACAGAAAGTTCTTCGATTTTAAGTTTTGTTGTATCCATATTTGATTAATTAATTGTTACTTTTGACTGAGTTAATTTACTTATGACATCTTCATCCTGCGGAGAAAAAAGATCTGAGATAATGTGAATAGATTGCTGTTCATAATCTCTTTCCACCTTTATACTTGATAAAACTGTTTCAAAATTCGAATTATCAAACCTAGAAGCAATCTCCTCACGATGAATATGCTGAAAGATTCTGTAGACAAAAAACTTATTAAGCATTTCTTCGGATTGCTCTGATGAATTAATTACATACATAAGCTGAATCATCAAGTCCTTTGCATTATTCAAAATCAATGAGAAATTGACATCAACAGTACGACTCACATCAGTTATATATTTGGCAAAATCTGTTTGGAACTGAGTTTTGATCTTCGTCCTATTTTCCCCAATGCTTTTTTTAAGCTCTGAAATCAGTTTATCACGCTTTTCCTTTTTCTTCTGTTCCTTACTTTTAAATAAATTAGATATGCCAGAGAAAATCAAGCCAGCAACCGTTATTAACAAAGTTCCCCATCCTATTGGAGTAAAAAAAGTCGCTATTGTGGTCATTGCACCAACCATTATGTTAAAGTATAATCGTGTATTGGACGTTTTACCACCCCCCTTAATGTCTTCATCTTTTGCTTGGAATGAGAACAAAAATTCAACATCCGACATTATTTCCTCCATCCGATTATTTACTGACAAGACAAAGTCACTCGTCAGCTTGTCGACATTAGCATTCATTTCGTCATAGATGATGCGATTTCTCTTGTCATTCTTCCATAGATCCCCTAAATTCCTTTTATCTTCATAGTGCAGTTCGGCAAATTGTGCTGCATTATTCTCCATCTTCGCATGAGCATTATCAATGTACTTCATAGCCTTATCAACAACTCTCGATGATTCTTTTTTAATGAAGTCTAGAATATCTTTCTTGGCGTGGTTCACTCTTTCGTAAGACGTTTTAATTCTGACATGTTCTTTCGAAAAAATCTTTGACACAGAATGAATTTGGGTTCCACACCCGTCAACGATGTTCTGGGTTTTCTTTATGTTACCAGTATCATATACACATTTTTTTACTGATGTGATAAATTCTTTGATATTAGAACCTACAAAAAGCTTGTCTCTTTGGTCTTTTGAGAAAGCAGGATTATCTGAATAGTACAGCTTGGCAGCTAAAAGTTGTACTGGTATTATTTCAATGTTGTTGATGTCATACTTGTTGCCAATACATTCTTTGATCCTCTGTATGTGGCCATCAATACATTTTGGCCCTCTATCATTTTTCCATTTCAATGGATCTTTCAAGAATAGTTTCAGTCGAGCGGCATTGTCAAGGTTATACTTTACATTAAGAACTATGAACAAAGGTTTGTTCTTCTCCTTCAAACCTTTCAAAAAATCGAATTCTGTTTCTTGAATGGAGTCATTGGTCACGATGTAGCAAACTAAATCCGCTTCATCAATGATTGATTTTGCAACCTCCTCGTCTGTGCGTCCACCTTCTCCAGCAGCACCAATTCCTGGTGTATCAATAATTCTCAAACTTTCCCAATACCAACTGCGATTATGTCTGGTTGTTCTCTGTCTACCAATGCCTATATCATCATCTTGCTCATGGGTTACAACCTTGTGGAAAGTGCTTTTACCTGCCTTTGTTCTCCCCATAAAGGCTATAGTAAAATAAGTAATAGTTCTTTTCTTCTTGTTTAGTATAGTCAGGTTTTCATGAAGACTATCAGTAATGTCACTCATAATACCCTGATTAAGATGTAACAGATTGTTTACAAGTCCTTTAGCTTCATCATTTTTGGCATGATTCAACTTAACCTGACTAATAATGTATTCCATTTTCTCTATTCTGTCCTGCAGTTCTCGATTGTAGTTTTTCACCTCGTTTTCTGCAAAACAAATATCCTCCTCTGCCCACTTAGCAATATTTCTAACTTGCTCTATGAATTTGGCTCCCGACAATAGTTCAACACCTTCGCCATCCTCCCCTCGCAATGCGGATATTAGGCGATGAACAATACTCTTAAGATTTTCTGCCCAAGGAAGTTCATAATGAAAAGGTTCTAGGTTCGCAACTACATCATTTTCAATTTTAGCAATCTGTTCTCTTTTAATTCCTTTTCGCCTGACAATGTATTCAATGAGTGTTTTCTCCCTATCATCGTAATATCCGTCAGCATAAATTATCTTGAACAGCAACTCAAACAATATAGTCACTTCTTCTGAAGTATTCAACACCAACTCCTCTATACAGCAATTCAAGCCTTGCTTGTTTTCTTCCTCTGAAGACGAGAGTATCTCTAAGTGCTTTTGCCTTAGCTCTTCCGTTATAGGCTCATAAAAACTCTGAGAAAGAACATCCAGTTCTCTCTGATTAATCTCACCATCAGCCACTATGAGGTGGGTAGCTAATAAATATATAGTCTCGTAGAATGTCATTTGAAGAACAGCACCAAAAATAGCAAGATAAACAACACTATTGTCACTCCCATATGTGCATATCCAATTCTTAGTACTTTTTTCAAATACTCTTCATTCTGTTCGAGACGAGTCTTAACACTGATTTCTTGATCGGAAATTCTCCCCCCAATAACACGATTAAACTCGTCCATTTTTAACTGCATGTCATGGAATGAGACATTCAGTTGTTCCATGAACTCCTTTGCTTGTACGACCTGAGGGATTAGAAGATCAATACGTTCAATGATGTCTATTTTGTTTTCTTCTTGCGAAGACCGATTTTCGTTTATGGCTTCGAATATTCGAGAACGAGTATCTGAAATAGAATTAGCATTTTTATGCTCCGTCTCAATAACCAAAGCCTTTATGTCATCCATATTCTTGAGCACGGTCGACCTTTCTTTGGTTACTACATTAAGAAACTGTTCAAGTTGGTCACTCAACACTTGTGTCCTTTCCTTATATAATTCGGCTTTTTCGTTAAGATCCTTTATCTTACCAAGTTCAACCATCAATTCATTGAAAGTAGATTCTATAATGTCTATATCCATACTTAATAATTCTTTATTTAAAATGTAAATTGTATCGTTGTAGAGGCCGTTTTATTATCTGATTTTTATTGCTTCCAAATAAGCAGAGTTCAAAGCTCCAGCTTTCTTCAAATCAATGCCATATACTCGCATGAAGGCATCGGCTACAGCCTGACCTCCATTAGCTGTAATAGGATTGATGGCAGATACCGTTGCCACCTCTACACTCATGCCTGGTTCTATCAGGATGCCATTGGTGAGTTTGCGAGCTCTTGTAGTTACTTTGAATAGTGCCATAGACGTTTTACGTTTTTTAGTTCCTTTTTATAACTGAAAAGCGCAGACCTCGTGTCGATATTCTGCAACGGAGGTCCTGAGAAAACCTTGAAGGTGGAATATGACAGAAGTCCGCGCTATGGTAACGCGGAAACAACTGCACAACATTCCCCACCTTCACTTTCAAATCCGCTTTCGCAGACAGGGAGTTCTCAGGTTCCCGTTTAGTGAGAATGAAGCACTTTTGCTTCGCTATTCAGTATGTCAATGAAACGGCACATGGCCGTATCTGTTGGCAAAGATACAAAATCTTTATAACAAAACAACACTAAAAGCAAAAAAAGTTGTTATCTTCTGTCAAAATTCCACTTTTTCAGTCGATTCCCAACATGTCGCAGATATAGTTTGATGTAATGCGACTAGCTTTGACAAGAATCTTTAGTAATATAATCGGTAGAATAATAATTGCGGTCCATGTGTACCAGTGGAGGTCGGCCAGGCTTTTTGCATCTTGTTCGCCAAGCAATAGCGGTACTATTATCACAATTGCTGCTAAAGCTGTCCCTCCAAAGGCAAATAGTATAATCAATGTGATTATGGTAGTAAGACATCCTCTCATAACATTCACTCCTTTCTTATTTAATAATAAGGTATATCAACCAGCTAAGCACCCTGCAAGTTATCAAAAAGGCGACAGCTCCAATGACCAAGCATAGTAAGGCTGGCCAAAGGGCAATACATTCCCAACGCTCAGACAATACTTTTGTGGCAGACATAAGGGTAATACATGGCACGGGTGCAGCTGCAATACATAAAAACACAGCAATCCACTCGGCAATACTCTTTCTTTTATTCTTCTTAATCTCTTCCATAATTATTACTTATATTAAATTTTGCTTTTTACTTCTCCTGATTTCACAATACTGACGTCTGAGCAATACTGCACAGTAAATTCCAGCCAAAGTCCATCCAATAGGCCCCAAAAAGATTGCCAGCCACCTAAATACCTTATTTGTATCCATACTCATTTTGTTTTTAATTCAACAATTATTAAAATCGGCAGCGAAATTAGTAGGTAGGTATGCGAAATTACCGCATACCTGTAAAAATAATTGCAAGGCTAAGCAGTTTTTTATATCAGCCAATGTAAGCGTAGGTTGTAAATGGTTACGCCAGTTCGGGATAAGAAGTTCTAAAACAGCATAAGTTGTTTGGTGTTTTCAACACAATATCCTTCGAGTGCGTGTGGCTAATGCCACAGGGACAGGTGAGTGACATATGAGGGATGATGGCTCTTTGACCTGAAGGTGCCGCTCGGCATCCCGAAGGGTGACGCTTGCCTTAGCAAGAAAGCGACCTGAGGGTCGAGCGGAAGGAAGATGTAAGATGTGAAAAAATTGTTATAAGCAAGAATATGTGAATAAAAAGTTGTAACTTTGCAGAAAATTTTTATTTAATATGAATGAAATACAGAACAAGGAAGTATATCAGGGTTTGAATAAACTATATGCCAATGTAACTGAGATTCTTGCCAATGCCAGGAAGCGGGCTTATACAGCCGTGAACTTTGCGATGGTGGAAAGTTACTGGCTCATAGGTCAGCAGATTGTGGAACATGAACAGCATGGTGAAGCAAGGGCAGACTACGGAAAGGGGTTGCTCAAAGAATTGGCAGCGAGGTTGACGACTGATTTTGGCAAAGGCTTTGATGAGAGTAATCTGAGATATATGCGCTTGTTTTATAGGTGTTTTCCAAAACGTGACACACTGCGTCACGAATTGACGTGGTCACATTATCGTCGCCTGATTAGTGTAGAGAATGAGGCGGCTCGCCTGTGGTATATGAATGAGGCAGCTGATAGCGTTTGGAGCACCAGACAGATGGATCGCCAGATTTCCACACTCTACTATGAACGTCTTCTTGCTAGCAAAGAAAAGGAAACTGTTGTAGCTGAGGCGAATGAGAAATTAAAGGAGGTGGCTCCCACACAGTTTATTCGTGATCCGTTCGTGTTGGAGTTCTTGGACCTGAAAGATTATCCCGCCTTGCATGAAAGTGATATAGAACAGGCGCTTATTGATCATTTGCAGCAGTTCTTGTTGGAATTAGGTCGTGGATTCTGTTTCGTTGGACGTCAAAGGAGAATGCGCTATGACGACGAGGATTTCTATGTGGATTTGGTCTTCTATCACAGCATCTTGAAATGTCATGTGCTGATTGATTTGAAACTTGGTAAGCTGACACATGAGGATGTGGGGCAGATGGATAGTTATATCCGTATGTGGGATGCTCTCTATAAGAATGAAGATGATAACCCAACGTTGGGAATCATCTTATGTTCACAAAAGAGTGAAGCCATCGTGAAATATTCTGTATTGAGCGAAGGAAAACAACTCTTTGCTTCTCGTTACAAGCTCTACCTGCCTACAGAAGAAGAATTTAAACGCATGTTGGAATCGATAGAATGATCATCATTGAGTCGAAACGGAAGAAACCTGCCACGATGTCTGATGGCTGATGTATGAGGGGCTGAGGGCTGATGGATGAGGGCTGATGGATGAGGTAAGACAGGCTGTGTGCGGACAACTAAAGGGATTAATTTTTTTTAAGTAAAGTAAGTGGCCCAGACGTTTTGCCGGGCCACTATTTTTTTGTAATTTTGCGTCCGATAAGCCAATAACGGTGTGACTTACCAGAGGATTCTACCTAAGTCAAAACCCCGCGAAAAGCTCTATGGAAATAAGTATCAACACGTTACGGAATGATGGCCGTGACGGGAACGGCACGGTGGTTCCCGAACCGGTATCCCCAGGGGGACAGAACGACTCTCCGGGGGATGAGAACGTGTATGAGGCCATGATGCGGCGGGCTGCAGAGAGTGCCAGGACGATGAGGAGTTTCAAGGAGGCCGAGTCGTTGCTGATGGAGGTGATGATGATGGCTGTGAAGGAGGGGCAGGCTACGCCGCTGATGGTGCAGATGGTGGATGGGGTCAAGCAGTTTTTCATTGAGAAGAACAAGCCTCAAACAGTGGTGACGAACAACTACTATATGAGTGACAACAGCAAGACCATCCAGGGCAACAACGTGGAGGGGTCGTATGTGGACTGTCACGACAACCAAGATGTGGGCAACGAAATCAAGAATTAATATATGGCAGGAAATACTATTTACGTGAAGGGATCGTATATTGACATTCACGACAACGGGGTGGTCAACCTCTCGGTAGATAAGGGCGAGGTGCATGTGGGCGACCGTCAGCCAGCGCAGGGCGACCGTCAGCCAGCGCAGGGCGACCGTCAGCCAGCGCAGGGCGAGTGTGCTATTTCCGACGTGCTGGCTGACAGTGAGCCGTGGCTGAAGGTGAAGCAGGCCGGTCTGGTGGATGCCGACGGGATGCCCACCGTGTCGCGTCCCGAGGCAGCATTGATGGCGGACAAGTTGGCCAAGCTGTTGGGTATTGCCAACAAATGGAAGTACTTTGAGCAGTTGTGGCACCGCAACAACATGCGCAACGACTACAACACCGCCCTTAACCAAGTAAAGTCGCTGGAATTCCAAGATAGGCTGAAAAAGATTCTAGACTGACAGTCAGTCACATACGTTAATCCGTACCCCCTACGCGTACCCACTGCGTAGGGGGTTTTTGTTTTTTATTCGCCGTACCTTTGCACCGTGAATCAATCACAAGTGCTCTTTAACTTACTGCAACAACGACCCTACCGGCAGGCCGGTGGAAACTAAGCAAAACAAAAAAGGAAACAAGCAAATGGAAACAAAGATTCTAAGAGTGGTACGCCAGGGCGAGGCCTTCAGCGTACAGAGCAAACAGAGTGAGAACGGTCAGATCAGGAAGTGCAACATTGTGCTGAAGGAGTTGGGCGGCGGTGATGTGGTTGTGGCCACCCTTCGTTTCTCTACACACGAATATCAGGGGCAGACGTTCCAAGAGATTCTGGCCACTGACATCGTGAAAGTAAATTGAGAATTGAAAATTGAAAATTAACCCTGAGTTGAAGCGGAAGAGGATATTCTCGAGTAAATGGCCAAGGAATCTGAATGCTTCTTCTCGCAAAATTTGACTCAGAACAATGAAAACAAACATTCAAATTTTTACAAGTGATATTTTCGGCGAGATTCGTACTTGCCAAGTTAATAACCAAATTATGTTCGTGGGCAAGGATGTTGCTACGGCGCTGGGATATGCAAAACCTGAAAACGCTATTGCCACACATGTTGATACCGAAGATAAAACCACTACCCTGATTCAGGGGACTGGTTCGAACTATAAGTCGAAG
>CACWOS010000073.1 GCA_902762565.1 uncultured Prevotellaceae bacterium | reverse complement strand
ACCCACGCAGGGCGACCGCGACACGCTGACCTATCAGTTGGCGTGCGACCTGAGGCACATCTGCGGACGGAACTTTGAGTGGCTCGACCAGGTGATTCCATGCTACGACGGTTTTCCGATAGAAGAGAAGCGGGCGAAGATCAAGAGCGCGCTGGCATCGGAGTTCAACGGGTTTCCGCAGCGGCTACGGAATACGCTGAATCTTTTAGCAGCGGACTCACACGGACAAACACGGACTGATGATGAAGAAATCTGCGAAAATCCGCTGTCGTCCGCTGCAGAAGAAAACCTCCCAGCGCTCCCCAAGATGCCTCAAGGCGTTCGCGAATCGATAGATGCGGTAGGCCCAACGTTGACAATGCCGGTAGTGACGGCCATCTGCCCTTGTATCGGAACATTGGCGACGGGTGTGACGCTGGATGTTCACGGTCAGAAAAAGGGCTTGAATCTGATTGCTTATATCGCGGGTGACTTTGCTAGCGGTAAGGGCGGTATCGACCCTGTGGTGGAGGCTTGGATGAGTGAGCAGGCGGCGCTGGACAAGATGTACCAGATGCAGGAGGATGAATGGCGTGCCAAGAAGCGGGCGGCGAAGAACAAGAAGGAACAGCCCGAGGAACCCAAACTGCCTGTGCGCTGTCTGACACTGAACAACACCGTTGCCAATCTGGCCGAGCGACTGGCGAACACGGAGGGCAAGCACGCCTTTTCGTTCACGCCTGAGGCGGACACGGTGGCGCAGAAATGGAAATCGACGATGAGCGACTTCTCGGTGATGCTGCGCCAGAGCTACGACGGCACCAAATATGAGCGCGAGGCACGATCAGCCGATGCGGTGAACGTGCATATCGAGCATCTGCTGTGGAACGTGTGCATGTGTGGCACACCCGATGCGCTGTACCGTGTGGTGAACAACTACACCGACGGATTCCAGAGCCGTATCGCCGTTGCCCGTACGCCTGACAACACGTTTGCACCTTTGGAGGACAAGCCCTACGTGCTGACCGACCGCCAGCGCGAACGCATCCAGCAGATTGCCCACTTGTTGCCGTTGATGTATGGCGAGGTGGTGCTGCCGAAGTTGGAGGCAAAGGGTCGCGAGTGGGTGGAGCGCATCCGTCTGGAGACGATGAAGAACGACGACCGCATCCGTGCCCGTCAGCGCTTCCGTGTCTGTGTGACGGCGCAAAGAATGACGTGCTGTTTGATGCTGTGCAAGGTGTGCGAGACGCTGATCCAGAAACATGGCCTGAATGGTGCTGAAAGCCAGTTGAAGCAACACCCGAACCTATGGAAAGAGATGCTGTTGAAAGCGCAGACACCCACGATGCTGGAGGCGTACGACGTGATAGCCGATTCGCTCTTGGAGAACGCGCTGTACTTCTTCCGCGACCGCATCGAGAACGCCTTTAAGAGTCGGGACTATGCGGGCAATCTGAACGGTGAGCGCACCAAGCGCGGCAGGAACGACTCCATCTTTGAGCGGCTGGACATCCAGTTCTCGTTCGAACAGGCGATGCAGCAGTCGGTGGCGGTGAAGGGTGCCAACGTGAATCACAACACCGTTCGCCAGATGCTGAAGAACTGGAGAAAACAAAAGCTTGTAGTGTTAGAAGAGGATGGGAACTACAGGAAAGTTAAGAGTTAAGAAATGGTCATAATGGTCATGGTCAAAATGGTCAAAATCGATTAACGAACACGGAATAATATTAACGAACACGAATTGCACGAATAGCTGCGCATAGGAAAAAATTCTTTGACCTTGAAGGTGCAAAAGTGTGGCGTTGCATTCGTGAGATTAGTGAGATTCGTGTTCAAAAAAACAAATATGATGAGTGTTGAGAATAACCAAGAATGCTTCGTGGTGCTCTGGCGAAAGTTGGAGCGCACGAGGTGCCTCCTCGGAGGTCAGTATAAGCGGTTCTGCATCCGCAACGTGTTGAAGTCGTGGTTCGGTTACGAAGCCACCGACGATTTTATCTGGGAGGTGTGCCACAAGGCCCTTGTCGATGACGAGCCGCAGGAGGGCTGGAACGAGTTGCCCCTGCCCAGCCTCTATCCGCGCAAACACCGCGAACTATTGCGAGCCATCGTAGCCGTCCGTCTGGGCATCAGCTACTACAAGATAGACCTGAAAGCCCTCGACGCGGCCTACAGCATCGCATTCCCTAACAGTACACCGATTAACGTCAACAAAAAGAAAAGATTATGCAAGAAGTAACAATTAATAAGCAAGCACGACTCTCCCAGCACTTCACGCTGGGGGAGCTCTGCAAAACGAGTGCAAACACGCTCGATGACACATATATTTTGCAAAGTCTACCTTGCAAAGCATTGAAAGGAAGAAGACAAGTAGATAAAAAGAAGGGCATAAATGAAAGTTTATGCTCTTTTTTTTCTTTTCTTCCTGTGGTAAAACACAAACTTTTACTAATTTTGCACGTCGTAAGAAAAAAACCAAATCATTAGAACAATACTAAAAGATGTTTCACATTTACAAAGGTTATGAGCTTGTAGAAGCCTACCACAAAATGCGTATGGGGCGTCGCTTCCATCCCAGCGGAGCCTTCAAGAAAACTACACAGGCCATTATTGTGGCCATCGTCACACTGCTGTTGTGGAATGCACCTTCCAGCTGGTTCGGCATTGACGGACTGACAGTGGTGCAACAGCGTATTATCGCCATCTTCGCCTTTGCCACATTGATGTGGGTTATGGAGGTCGTGTCGTCGTGGGCCACGTCGGTGGCCATCATCGTGTTGATGCTGGTGTTCTGTACGGACAGCGGTATAGCGCCGATGGTGAACGAGGACGAAGTAGGTAAACTATTGTCGTACAAAGGTGTGATGGCCACGTTTGCCGATCCGGTTATCATGCTGTTCATCGGTGGTTTCGTACTGGCCATTGCTGCCACAAAGACTGGACTGGATGCGCAGTTGGCAAAAGTACTATTGAAACCTTTCGGTACGAAAAGCGAAATGGTGCTGTTGGGATTTCTGCTGATTACCGGTCTGTTCTCGATGTTCGTATCGAACACCGCCACAGCAGCTATGATGCTGACATTCCTGACGCCCGTGTTCCACCAGTTGCCTCCTGAGGGCAAGGGACGTATCTCGCTGGCCATGTCTATTCCCATTGCAGCAAACCTAGGTGGTATGGGCACGCCTATCGGCACACCGCCAAACACGATTGCACTGAAATACTTGAACGACCCTGAGGGACTGAACCTTGGGTTGGGTTTTGGCCAGTGGATGATGTTTATGTTCCCACTAGTGATCATCCTGTTGTTCATCAGCTGGCGACTGCTGCTGAAGATGTTCCCCTTTACCCAGAAACGTATCGAGCTGAACATTGAGGGCGGCATGAAGCCTGGTGCACACTCGTGGATTGTCATCATCACCTTCTTCATCACAGTAGCACTCTGGTTGCTTGACCGTGTGACAGGCATCAACTCGTATACTGTGGCCATGATACCGTTCATGGTATTTGCACTGACAGGAGTTATTACCAAACGTGACCTGGAACAAATCAACTGGTCAGTGATCTGGATGGTTGCAGGTGGTTTCGCACTGGGTTACGGACTGAATGCCTCGGGATTGGCAGCCAATGCCGTGACGAGTATTCCATTCGGCGACTTCTCACCACTGCTCATCCTGTTAATGGGAGGACTCATCTGCTACCTGCTGTCAAACTTCATATCGAACTCAGCAACGGCAGCGCTGCTGATGCCTATCCTCGCAGTAGTTTGCGGTGCTATGGGCGATAAACTGGATCCCATCGGCGGCACCCCCACCGTACTCATCGGCGTGGCTATCGCAGCATCGAGCGCCATGATTCTGCCCATCTCTACCCCACCAAATGCCTTGGCCTTTGCCACTGGCTATGTGCAGCAGAAGGAAATGTCGAAGATGGGCTTCATCATGGGCGTAATCTCTATGGTGCTCGGATTCGGCCTTGTTTACCTCATGGGAACATTGAAACTGATTTAAAGGTAAAAAAGTAAAAGGTAAAAGGTAAAAAAGAGGCCAGATTTAACAAAATGTAACCTTTTCAGAAAAATAATAGGGAATTTCCATTGTTATTTCAAGGAAATTCCCTATTTTTGCGTTGTCAAACTGACAAACTGATTAGAAAACATCGTTCTGATAACGATACTTGCTAACTTATAAAACTTAAAAAAAACTTTTACTATGGAAGTAGAGAAAATTATGCAAGGCTTGGAGCGTAAACATCCGGGCGAAGTAGAATTCCTACAAGCAGTGCGCGAGGTACTAGAATCCATCAAGGACGTGTACAACCAGCACCCAGAATTTGAGAAGGCGAAAATTGTGGAGCGCATCGTAGAACCCGAGCGCATCGTCACTTTCCGTGTGCCTTGGGTAGACGACAAAGGTGAGGTGCAGGTAAACATTGGTTATCGCGTACAATTCAATAGCGCTATCGGCCCCTACAAGGGTGGTCTGCGCTTCCACGCTTCTGTTAACCTCAGCATTCTGAAATTCCTCGGATTCGAGCAAACTTTCAAGAATGCACTGACCACACTACCTATGGGTGGCGGCAAGGGCGGTAGCGACTTTTCTGTACGCGGCAAGAGCGATGCAGAGATTATGCGTTTCTGTCAGTCGTTCATGACTGAGCTTTATAAGATTATCGGTCCGGATATGGATGTACCTGCAGGCGACATCGGTGTTGGCGGACGTGAGATCGGCTATCTGTTTGGACAGTATAAGAGACTGACAAGCCAGTTCCACGCTGCCACGCTGACGGGTAAAGGTCTGGAATGGGGTGGCTCTATCCTGCGACCAGAGGCTACTGGTTATGGTGCACTCTATTTCGTTCATCATATGATGAACACCCACGGACTAGACATCAAAGGCAAGACTATTGCCCTCTCAGGCTTTGGAAATGTAGCTTGGGGTGCCGCCAAAAAAGCAACTGAACTAGGTGCTAAGGTCATTACCATCAGCGGTCCTGACGGATACATCTATGACCCCGAAGGTCTGGACGCAGAGAAGATAGACTATCTACTGGAATTGCGTGCCTCGGGTAACGACATATGCCAACCTTACGAAGACGAATTCCCAGGCTCTAAGTTCTTTGAAGGTAAAAAGCCATGGGAGCAGAAAGCCGACATCTATCTGCCTTGTGCCACCCAAAATGAGCTTAACGGTGAGGATGCAGATAAGATACTGGCTCAGAAACCGTTATGCGTGGCAGAGGTGTCGAACATGGGCTGCACGGCAGAAGCCGTCAACAAGTTCATTGCCGCAGGACAACTCTTCGCACCAGGCAAGGCTGTGAATGCCGGTGGTGTGGCTACCTCGGGATTGGAAATGACGCAAAACTCGATGCGTATGTCATGGACAGCAGAGGAAGTTGACCAGCGACTTCACCAGATTATGTCTGGTATTCACGAACAGTGCGTAAAGTACGGCAAGGAGCCTAATGGCTACGTCAACTACGTGAAAGGTGCCAATGTTGCCGGCTTCATGAAGGTTGCCAAGGCCATGTTGGCTCAAGGAATCGTGTAGTGTAATGACAAATGATAATTGATAAACGATAAGTGATATTTTCTATTAGACATACCAGATACAAACTAGTCATTGGCAGAATTCTGTTAATAGGCTTATCATTTATAGTTTATCAATTATCATTCAGCTCCGCAAGAGCACAAAATTCCCAGAAGGGTAAAGCATCATTCTATGCCAAAAAATTTCACGGACGCAAGACGGCTAGTGGCGAGCGTCTGCATTCGGATAGTCTGACATGCGCTCATCGAACCTATCCCTTTGGTACCAAACTGAAGGTTTACAACCCCGCCAACGGACGTAGTGTGGTGGTGAGGGTGACAGACCGCGGACCTTATGTGCGCGGACGCATCATTGATCTCTCATGGCGAGCAGCTCAGGAGCTGGGCATCGTCTCACAAGGCGTTGCGACGGTATTCGTCCAAAAATACAACGACATCATTGTACCTTTCTTAGCAGAAGACGAGATTGAACTCCCAGAGCTGGATTTGGAAACCAACGATGGCTCCAAAGGCATGACACCCTTCTGGCAGGAGCTAAGAAAGGACTTAATGAAGTCGACGAACTCATCAGGAAACAAGTTTTCTAATCGCTAAAATAAGGGATAATCAATCCTTATTTTTTGTTACCAAGTAGGAAGATCCCATTGCGAGTACTAAGACACCGAAGATGAAAGCAAGACTCCATGGTGTAGGAATCTCCACATGGGGCATGTTAAGCTGGAAACCAAAGAACTCTGCAGCGGCATTGATATACTCATTCATGGCCAACAGCATTTTGACACCCACGAAGATGAGGATAATGCCCAGACCATATTTCAGATATTTGAAATAACCTGCAACGGCGGCCAGTGCGAAATAAAGGGCACGAAGGCCAAGGATAGCAAATATGTTAGATGTAAGCACAATAAACGGGTCACGACTTACGGAGAATACGGCGGGAATAGAGTCAACAGCAAAAGCAACATCAGTGGTCTCGATGACCAACAGCGTGATAAACAATGGTGTAGCAAGTCGCTTACCATTGGAAAGAATGAAGAAACGGTCGCCATGTAGTTGGTCGGTAGCTGGGAAGAACTTTTTGAACCAGCGTACGATGATGTTCTTCGAGGGGTCAGCCTGCTGGTCGTCATCATGGTTGAACATCTTGGCACCTGTGTAGAGTAGGAAGATGCCAAACAAGCCTAAAATCCACTCGAAGCGCTCCACCATCGCAGCACCTGCAAAAATAAAAATACTACGCAACACTAAAGCACCAAAGATGCCCCAGAATAGTACTTCATGTTGGTATTTACGTTCGATACCGAAGAAGGAGAACAGCATAAGGAACACAAAAAGATTGTCCATCGACAACGACTTCTCAATCAGATAACCAGCCAAAAACTCCATCGCCTTTTCATGCGAGTCGTGCGGATACCACAAGTAAATGGCCACGCAAAACACCAGCGACACGCCAATCCAGACGGCGGTCATCTGCAATGCCTCCTTTACCTTCACCTCATGCTGACCTTTCTTGCCGAACATCTTCAAGTCAGCAATTAGCATGACGAATACCAATACGTAGAAAACAATCCAAGCCCAAAGGGGCATTCCCATTAAATCCATTTATTTTGTTCTTAAATAAGTGCGATAGCCATAAATGATGATAACGAGGAAACAAAGTAGCGGGAGCACGAACGAGACGTTGACAGCAGGCATCCCAAACATTTCTTTCTGGTCGATGATGGAAGCCTGTAACGGAGGCAGCACACTACCACCGAGAATGGCCATAATCAGACCGGCAGCACCGAACTTAGCATCATCACCCAAGCCCTGTAAAGCGATACCGTATATGGTTGGGAACATCAGACTCATGCAGGCAGAGATAGCCACTAGGCAATAAAGGCCGGCACGACCATCAATGAAGATGACACCACACGTCAGCAGGGCACCCACCACAGCCAAGATTCCCAATAAAGCTCCAGCATTGATAAATTTCAAAAAGTAAGTGCAGATAAATCGGCTAGACACGAAGATAGCCATAGCCACGATATTATAGGTCTGTGAAGTCACCTCAGCCTCCTGCTCACCCATGCCTTCATTCATTAACACGCGCGTACCATATTGTATAATAAACGTCCAACACATAATTTGTACACCCACATAGAAGAATTGGGCTATTACGCCCTCACGATAATAATCGATAGAGAAGATGCGTTTCAAGGTTGGCATAAAGTTTATATCATGATTCTGGTCGCCATTCTTAGGCATATTAGTAAAATAAATAACAGCAAACATCACGGCTATGACGGCACCGATAGCCAGATAGGGAGCGATGAGTACACTGAGGTCGCTATCGCGCATGGCGCTGAACTCTGCATCAGATAGTAGTGCACGCTCGTCAGTAGAGGCTGGATTCAATTTTGCTTGAATGAAATTCATTGCCACATACATGCCACAAAGCGAACCCATCGGGTTGAAACACTGTGCCATGTTCAGACGACGAGTGGCCGTTTCCTCAGAACCCATTGTCAAAATATATGGATTACATGACGTCTCAAGGAATGAGAGTCCACAGGTCAAGATAAAATAGGCCACAAGGAACGGATAGTACATACCCGTCCACGAGGCTGGCAGAAACAACAACGCGCCAACAGCATACAGTCCAAGCCCCATCAATACACCAGCTTTATATGAGAATCTTCGAATAAACATGGCAGCGGGGAACGCCATAGCGAAGTAGCCACCGTAGAAGGCCACTTGCACCAAAGCGCCATCAGTGACGCTCATGCGGAATATTTTTGAGAAGGCTTTGACCATCGGATTGGTAATATCGTTGGCGAACCCCCACAAGGCAAAGCACGATGTAACGAGAATAAATGGAACAAGATAGCTCACACCATTGCGTGAAATCAGCGAATCTTTATCTGACATATAGTTTAGAGTTAAATGTTTATAAAAAAGATCATTTGTCAGCAATTTTACGGAATGACTGGAGTTTCTCGCCATAGCAGAGATCACCACAATCACCAAAACCTGGCACAATATATTTTTGTTCGTTCATACCCTGATCAACAGCTGCGCACCAGATTGTAGAGCCTTCAGGCAACGCCTGTTTTACCACTTCTATACCCTCAGGTGCAGCAATAACACAACACAAATGAATCTTCTTAGGCTTACCTGCCTGAAGAAGCGATTCAATGGCTGCTGCCAAACTGCCGCCTGTCGCTAACATAGGGTCGACAATAATCAGCGTCTTGTTTTTTACGCTCTGAGTAGCTATATATTCTGTATGAACACCCACCTCGGTATGCTCACGGTTTATATACATGCGGAAAGCAGATACGAAACCATTGTCTGCCTTATCAAACACGTCCAGGAACCCCTCATGGAAAGGCAGGCCGGCTCGCAGTACAGTAGCTAATACGATATCTTCCTTTGGTAGAGGGATATCTATGGTGCCTAAAGGAGTATTGACGGTCTTAGGTTTATAATCCAAAGTCTTAGACAACTCATAGGCCATCATCATGCCCACACGTTTGATATTGTGACGAAACAGAAGTCGGTTCTTCTGGATATTCTTATCACGCAACTCTGACATATACTGGTTGATGACAGAGTTTGTTTTGCTGAAATCTATTACATCCATGTTTTTAATTATTAATTTTGCCCACAAAGGTAATGATTTTGAAGTAAAATTTGTTATGTCTGAGTGACAAAAATGTCAGCAATACACTCCTTTTTAAATTCTTTAACCTAAAAAAGGTTGTGTTCGCACAAAAATCTCTCCTCTCACACCTTATATTTATTATTTTCTTTGTACCTTTGCATCCGAATTCAAAATAGGTAATAGTAAATTTAAATAAAAAGATTAGTAATTAGTATTATGGCAAAGTTAGATTTGACACAGTATGGAATCACAGGTTCTACCGTGATTGCTCACAATCCTTCGTATGAATTCCTTTTTAAGGAGGAGACAAAGGCTGGTCTGACTGGTTTCGACAAGGGCCAGAACACCGAGCTGAACGCTGTAAACGTAATGACAGGTATCTATACCGGCCGTTCACCTAAGGACAAGTACATCGTAAAGGATGCACAGAGCCAGGACAAGGTATGGTGGACTTCTGAGGAGTATAAGAACGACAACCACCCCATGAGCGAGGAGGTTTGGGCCAAGGTTAAGGAGATTGCTATCAAGGAGCTCTGCAACAAGAACCTGTATGTGATGGACGCTTTCTGCGGTGCCAACGAGGCTACACGTCTGCGTGTTCGTTTCATCGTTGAGGTTGCTTGGCAGGCTCACTTCGTTAAGAATATGTTCATCCAGCCCACCGCTGAGGAGTTGGAGAGCTTCGAGCCTAACTTCGTAATCTATAACGCTTCTAAGGCAAAGGTTGAGAATTACAAGGAGCTGGGTCTGAACTCAGAGACTTGCGTAGCCTTCAATACTACTTCTCGTGAGCAGTGCATCATCAACACCTGGTACGGTGGTGAGATGAAGAAGGGTATGTTCTCAATGATGAACTACTATCTGCCTCTGCAGGGT
>CACWOS010000072.1 GCA_902762565.1 uncultured Prevotellaceae bacterium | reverse complement strand
GCAGAAGTTGCTTCGTACCATCACGCTGAGATTTGACAGAATCTCTTCGCACAAGGAGATGCCTGTGCCTAATCTTCAGATTAACGAGGCTCGTATGATTGCTGTTGTAGATATGTATATCCGTACAAGACTGTTTGGTCAGCCTTTCAATCCGTTCAATGGAAACGACTGGAAGATACTCTTGTCGAAGGATGCTATTGTCACAAAGCATATCATCGAAGAGATGGCACGAGCTATCTTCAACATCCAGATTAACATCATGACAACTGATGCCCAGGTGGTTCACACCAAGTTCTCGTCTGTCACAGAAATCAAGATGCGTGAATCTTTTTCGTTAGAGGTCTGCAAGTGCATCTACGAACGTCAGGGATATCCTACAAGTCGTGGCGGATTCGAGAAAGCGTTTATTGAATTCCTTGACAGAGACGGCGAAGTGGAACGGTTCTTGAAAATCAATGAGAGTCAACACGCCTTTGCCGTTATCTATTATATGAGAGCGGATGGTCTGATGGCAACTTATCATCCTGACTTCATTGTTGGTACAGACAAGAAAACATATCTGATAGAAACGAAGGGAAACGACAAGCTGTTTGATAAAAACGTTCGACAGAAACAAACGGCTGCTGTTGAGTGGACTCGCAAAATAAACGAACTGAAACCCGAAGAGCGAATGAATCGTGAATGGGAGTATGTACTCATTAGCGAGGACAATTTCTATGGACTATCTTCCAGTGGTGCAACTATTACTGACATCTGCGATAGATGTAAAGTCTCATTATCTGCAGCAATGGGAGAGCTATTTGTATAATTTGAGGAAGTTGGAGCCCCTGATCATTTTTGGAAATAAAAGCAAGATTCTGCAAGGTCATTATGGCCTTGCGGAATCTTGTGATTTGGGAGGACGAAAAATGTCTTTGTAAGATGCGTCGATTGAAGATCATGAGAGATGACGTGCCAATGGCATGTAGGGACTAAAATGCATAAATTTTCAATATTGGTGCAGAAAGAATTGATTTTGCATAAAAAAATGCATTTTAGGTTGGTTAATTCTTGAATTAATTTGGTATTTTGAACACTTATTCGTACCTTTGCACCCCGAATTCAAGATTTAATGCATTAAACAACAATATTATGGCTAAAATGAAAGGCGCCATCGTGGTAGATACTGAGCGTTGCAAGGGATGCCAATTGTGTATCATTGCTTGTCCTCAGAAAGTTATCGCCCTGGCTAACAAAGTGAATCTGCACGGCTACCCCTATGTGGAGGCAGTCAACGAAGAGGCCTGCGTAGGTTGTGCTTCGTGTGGCATCGTCTGCCACGCTGCTATTCGTTGCGGATGCGACGGCTATTTCGGCTATCCTATTACTCCGCAGAGTGAAGTGATTGAGACGCTGGCTGAGCTGAAGCCTTGGGAGACCACTGGTATGCAGGTGGTTCAGGCTGAGAGTGAGCTGGCTTCGATTTACATGGTCTATGGTGCCGCTGGTGCTGGTAAGCGTGCGATGACCTCATCGTCGTCTCCTGGTATCGCCCTGATGCAGGAAGGTATCACCTACATGGCTGGTGCCGAGGTGCCTGGTGTGTTCGTGAACGTGCAGCGTGGTGGTCCTGGTCTTGGAACTATCCAGCCTTCGCAGGGTGACTATTTCCAGGCTACTCGTGGTGGTGGTAATGGTGACTACAAGGTGATTGTGTTGGCTCCGTCTTCAGTACAGGAGATGGCTGACTTCGTAGACTTGGCGTTCGAGTTGGCCTTCAAATATCGCAATCCTGCCATGATTCTGAGCGATGGTGTAATCGGTCAGATGATGGAGAAGGTGGTGCTGCCACCATTCAAGCCCCGTCGTACGGATGAGGAGGTGATCAAGCAGTGTCCTTGGGCTTCTACTGGTAAGCCAAAGAACCGTGAGCGTGTGGTGATTACCTCTCTGGAGTTGAAGCCTGAGATCATGGAGCAGCGTAACTTGGCGTTGCAGGAGAAATATCGCAAGATTCAGGAGAACGAGGTCCGCTTTGAAGAGCAGCAGATGGACGATGCAGAGTATGCTATCGTAGCCTTTGGTTCTGCAGCCCGTATCGCTGAGAAGAGCGTGGAGATTGCTCGTGAACAGGGCGTCAAGGTCGGTCTGTTCCGTCCTATCACGCTGTTCCCATTCCCTGAGAAGCAGATTGCTGAGTTGTCGAAGAAGGTGAAGGGTATCCTCGTGGCTGAGATCAATGCTGGTCAGATGGTACAGGATGTTCGCCTGGCTGTGAACGGTGCTGTGCCTGTAGAGCAGTTCGGACGTCTGGGTGGTATTGTTCCCGATCCTGAAGAAATCGTTAACGCTTTGCAAGCAAAGCTAATTGACAATTGATAATTGATAATTGACAATGGATAGAAATCAAATAGTTCAACCAGAGAATATCGTCTGCAAGAAGCCGACGCTGATGAACGACAATAATATGCACTATTGCCCAGGCTGTAGTCATGGTGTGGTGCATAAGCTCATTGCCGAAGTCATCGAAGAAATGGGTATGGAAGACAAGGCCGTTGGTGTTTCGCCTGTAGGCTGTGCCGTCTTCGCGTACAATTATATAGATATAGACTGGCAGGAGGCTGCCCACGGTCGTGCTCCCGCATTGGCTACTGGTATCAAGCGTACATGGCCTGATCGTCTGGTATTCACCTATCAGGGTGATGGTGACTTGGCTTGTATTGGTACCTGTGAGACCATCCACGCCCTGAACCGAGGCGAGAACATCGTCATCGTCTTCGTCAATAATGCTATCTATGGTATGACGGGTGGTCAGATGGCTCCTACGACATTGATTGGTCAGAAGACCTCTACCTGTCCTTACGGTCGTGATCCGCAGCTGCACGGCTATCCCCTGAAGATTGCCGATATTGCTGCCCAGTTGGAAGGTACTTGCTACGTCACTCGTCAGAGTGTTGAGTCAGTAGGTTCTATCAACAAAGCTAAGAAGGCTTTGCGTAAGGCTTTCGAGGCTTCGATGGCAGGCAAGGGTAGCTCACTCGTGGAGTTTGTGTCAACCTGTAACAGTGGTTGGAAACTGACTCCTGCTAAGGCTAACGAATGGATGAAGGAGAACATGTTCCCCTTCTATCCCAAAGGTGACCTCAAAGACACTACGAGTCTTTAATTGATAATTGATAATTGAAAATTGAAAATTAAGATGAAGAAAGAAATAATTATCAGTGGTTTCGGAGGTCAGGGCGTGCTCTCTATGGGTAAGATTCTGGCTTATTCAGGACTGATGGATAATAAGGAGGTGACTTGGATGCCTGCCTACGGTCCTGAGCAGCGTGGTGGTACAGCTAACGTGACTGTCATTGTCAGTGACGAGCGTATCTCTTCGCCCATCCTTAGCAAGTATGATATTGCTGTAGTGCTGAACCAACCCTCACTCGAGAAGTTTGAACCCAAGATAAAGCCTGGTGGCATACTGATCTATGATGGCTTTGGTATCATCAACAAGCCCACTCGTAAGGATATCACTGTTTACGAAATCAATGCGATGGATAAGGCTGCTGAGATGAAGAACAGCAAGGTGTTCAACATGATTGTGCTGGGTGGTCTGCTGAAAATTGCTCCTGTGGTAAGCACAACGGGTGTGGAGAAGGCTCTGAAGAAGACTCTGCCTGAGCGTCACCATCATTTGATACCTCTGAATATGCAAGCCATAGAAGAGGGTGGAAAGATCATTGAGCAGCAGTAATCTTCGCGCGTACATTATTTATATTATATATAATGTCATCTAATACAGTGGTCGTTCTCGCAAACGTGAACGACCACATTTTTTCTGCAAAATCGCTGTTTTTCCCCCGTATTTGGACTTAATAAGGCAAAAAACACACTCATTTTTACACTTTTCTTAAAAAAAACTTGGAAGTTTAAATAATTTTTCGTTACTTTGCACCCGAAAAGTGAGAAAAGATATAATATTATAATTAACATTTTATTTTGTAAAAAGATGAAAAAGTTATTTTTAATGCTTGCTGCAGCTACATTTGCAGCTAACGTAAGTGCGCAGGGTACTGCAATCACTTCAAACAAGTTCGGCGACAACTGGTATGCTGGCATCAACGTTGGTGCTACTACTCCTATGCAGAAGTGGACTAATCCTTGGACAGGTAAGGCTGATGATGCTGGTTTCATGAAGGGCTTTGCTCCTAAGTTGGGTGTTCGCGTAGGTAAGAACCTCACCACCGTATTCGGTCTGGCTGCAGATGCAGATCTTTATTTCCTTTCAAAGAGCGACTCTAAGTCATTGATGGGAACTAAGACTTTCATTGATGGTATTAATGTTAGCTTGCTGGGTACCTTCAACCTGAACAACCTGTTCGCTGGTTATCAGGGTGAACCCCGTGCTTTCGAGGTTATCGCTCTCGGTGGTCTCGGTTGGGGTCATGCTTTTGGTCTCGGGCAGAAAGCTAATGCCATTACTTCTAAGGCTGCTCTTGATTTCGCCTTCAATTTGGGTTCTGCCAAGGCTCTGCAGCTCTATATCGAGCCGGCAGTTGTTTTTGGTCTCCAAAGCTATGGAATGAAGGGTGCTCTTGCTTGGACCTCTTCTGATATGAATTATGACAGCCGTAATGGTTTGTTCCAGCTGAATGTTGGTCTGAACTACAAGTTCGGTAACAGCAACGGTACTCACAACTTCGCTAAGGCTCAGCTCCGCGACCAGAACGAGATCGATCAGCTGAACGCTAAGATCAACGAGCTCCGCGCTGACAACAACGCTAAGGACGGTAAGATTGCCGCTGGCAACCGCACTATCGCTGACCTCCAGGCTCAGCTGACTGCTTGCCAGAACAAGCCCGCTCCCACAGCTAAGGTTCAGGTCGTTAAGGAGACCAATCAGCTCCAGCCAATCGTTATCTTCGGTGTTGGTAAGAGCACTCTCGACAACGCTGGTTATGCTAGCTGTGAGATGGTTGCTAAGTATATGAAGAACCACAAGGACACCAAGATCATCGTTAAGGGTTATGCTTCTCCCGAGGGTGACGCTGCTAAGAACCAGAAGCTGTCTGAGGCTCGTGCAAACTCTGTTAAGCAGGCTCTCGTAAAGCGCTACAAGATCGCTGCTGACCGCATCGAGGCTGTTGGTGCTGGTGCTACTTCAGAGATTTCTGAGGAGAATGACTTCAACCGTGTTGCTATGTTCTTCACAAAGTAAGAAATACTTAAAGTCAAATAATAAAAGTCCCCGTAGATTTGGTTCTACGGGGATTTTTTTGTACCTTTGTCCACCAAACAAGATAAACTGTTGATATGAAACTTAAACTACTAGTTGCAGCATTATTGCTAAGCCAGACGACAATAGCACAAATACGTCGTGAAATTAATCTGAAGTCATGGGAATTCTCTCGTGACCAGCAGTCATGGACAAAGGTTGATATCCCTCATGACTGGGCCATAGCAGGTCCTTTTGATAAGAAATGGGACTTGCAGAAGGTGGCAATCACTCAGAATGGCGAGACTGAAGCCACAGAGAAGAGTGGTCGTAGCGGTGCTTTGCCTTGGATTGGCGAAGGGTGGTATAAGACATCGGTAGAGATTCCTTCTGGCTATGAAGCTGCTGAATTGGTATTCGACGGTGCGATGGCCGAGCCTCGCGTCAGTATCAACGGACAAGAAGCAGGCCATTGGGCCTACGGATATAATGCCTTCCGTGTGGATGCCTCTCAGTATCTGAAAGCAGGAAAGTTGGATATCGCTGTCCATCTGCAGAATGTAGAGGAGAGTTCACGCTGGTATCCTGGTGCCGGACTCTATCGTCCTGTGAAGCTGGTGCTGACACCGAAGACGCATATCGACGACTGGAGCCTGTATGCTCGTACTATGACTATTGAGAATGGCAAGGCTGTTGTCGAGGTAGAATTTAAGGTAGTCAATCCTGCCAAGAATATGGTTGGCACTATGACGTTGATTTCGCCTGATGGCCGTACTGCTGGTGGTCACGATATCCGTATTGAGCACGATGGGAAGGTTTACACCAAGTTTACTATCACCAATGCCCCACTGTGGTCGCCTGAGACACCTTATTTATATAAGTTAAAAGCCGAGGTGAAGAAGGTCGGTCCTATTGGTCCTGATCATCACGTGCTGGTGGATCGCAAGGAAATCAATATTGGTATCCGCACCGTTCGTGTTTCTCGCGAAGGAGGCTTCCAGTTGAATGGCCAAACTCGTAAGATAAAAGGTGTCTGTCTGCATCACGACTTAGGCCCGCTTGGTGCTGCCATTAACAAGAGTGCGCTGATTCGTCAGATTAAGATGCTGAAGGAGATGGGTTGCGATGCCATTCGTACTTCTCACAATATGCCCTCTACACTCCAGATGGATATCTGTGACTCGTTAGGTATGATGGTGATGGCTGAATCTTTTGACATGTGGATATATCCCAAGTGTAAGAATGGATATGCCCGCCATTTCCGTGAATGGGCTGAGAAGGATATCACCAACCTGGTGCTGAACCACAGGAATCATCCCTCGATAGTGATGTGGTCGATAGGCAACGAGATTCCTGAGCAGGGTAGTGAGGTGGGACGCCAGCTCAGCATTCAGTTGCAAGGACTATGTAATGCCTTGGATCCGACGCGTCCTGTCACACAGGGTATGGATCATGCCGAGAGGTCTATTGCCGGAGGTTGTGCTCAGGCTATGCAGGTACCAGGCTTCAACTATCGTGTTCATAAGTATGCCAACAGTATCAAGCAGTTGCCGCAAGGTTTCCTGCTTGGCTCTGAAACGGCATCAACGGTTTCTTCTCGTGGCGTCTATAAATTCCCTGTTCAGCCCGATGACAATTCACGCTATGCCTCGTGGTCACCCAAGTATGATCCAAAGGCTGTGAAGAATGCCGATGGACAATGTTCCAGTTACGATGTGGAATATTGCTCATGGTCGAATCTGCCTGACGATGACTGGGTGTGGCAAGATGATTATGACTGGGTGATTGGTGAGTTTGTGTGGACGGGTTATGACTATCTGGGTGAACCTACACCATTCGATGAATACTGGCCAGCACGTAGTTCATATTTTGGTATCTGTGACTTGGCAGGGTTGCCTAAAGATCGTTACTATCTTTATAAGAGCCGTTGGAATAAGCAAGAGCATACCGTTCATCTGTTGCCTCACTGGACGTGGCCTGATCGTAAAGGACAGATTACACCTGTCTATTGTTATACGGACGGTGTAGAAGGTGAACTTTTTGTGAATGGGAAATCACAGGGCAGGGTGCGCAAGAATCCCAAAGAACGCCTAGATCGCTACCGCCTTCGTTGGAACGATGTAAAGTATGAACCAGGTGAGATCCGTGTCGTTGCCTATGATGAAAAAGGCAATGTGATAGGCGAAGATGTTCGTCAGACAGCGGGTAAAGCGGTGCAATTGGTAGCTCAGGCAGAAACTGATGAACATAAGGCTGATGGTGAGGACTTGATTTATGTCCGCGTTAGTGTGAATGATAAGAACGGAACACCTGTGCCTACTTGTCAGGAGGGGTTGACGTTCAGCGTTAGTGGCGAGGCCCGTTTCGAAGCTGTTTGCAATGGTGATGCCACCTCGCTCGAATCGTTCAAGCAACCTAAGATGAAACTCTTTAATGGTGAACTCGTCGTGATATTACGTCCAACCCAAAAGGCTGGAAATGTGACGCTGATAGTAAAGGACCAGCGAGGCAAACTGAAACCTGCAATTCTCAATGTAAAAACCAAATGAAACGAATCACAAATATACTATTATTTGCCTGCCTATCCTTCACAATCAGTGCACAAGAGACTTTTTGGCTTGGTGCTGACATCAGTGGTACGACAGATTTGGAGGCTCGCAAAGTGCAATTACGTAATAGTAAAGGTGAACCTCGAGAATGTACAGCTCTAATGCGTGAGTTGGGACTTAATGCTGTTCGTCTGCGTGTGTGGGTGAATCCTAAAGATGGGCTCTGTAATCAAGAAGATGTCGTCAAAATGGCTAAACGTGCCAATGATTGGGGAATGGCTTTGATGATTGACTTCCATTATAGTGACTGGTGGGCTGATCCTGGTCAGCAGAATATTCCTGCAGCATGGACGAATATGAACTACGAACAGATGAAGCAGGCATTGGCAGATCATACACATGATGTGTTGCAGGCTATAAAAGAGGCTGGGGTAGATGTGCGATGGGTACAGGTAGGTAATGAGACTACCAATGGATTTCTTTGGCCTATTGGACGTGCTCAGGAGAATATGCGTCAATATGCAGGTCTGACAGATGCAGGTTATATGGCTGTTAAAAAGGTGTTCCCAAAGGCAGAAGTCATCGTTCATCTGGATGGTGCCTTCGATCCTAAGCGCTATGATTTCATTTTCGATGGGTTGAAGAAATATGGTGCCCGTTACGATATGATAGGACTGAGCGTGTATCCTTATTGGGATATGCGTGGTAAACATACGGCATCTTGGCAAGAAACTGTTGAGAAAACTACGACAAATATCAATCGCCTTTGGACTAAGTATCGCAAACCCATGTTGGTGGTTGAGACGGGTGTTGAAGCGGCAAAACCTGTAGAAGGTAAGCAAATCCTGTCTGCTATCATTGATATGGCCCGCAACCATTGTGGAGGGCACTGTCAGGGTGTTTTCTATTGGGCTCCAGAAACAGACCGAGGTTATAAATTAGGTGCTTTCCAAAATAATCGTCCAACTATTATCATGGACGCCTTTTCAGAAGTTGCCCGTAGTTTTGACGTTAAATAATTGTTTGGTATTGTGTAATAGAAATTACAGCGAAAATTTGGAATTGTCATTAATTGTTTGTATCTTTGCAGCGGTTTAGAAGAAAAAGTGTGTAGATATGAAAAATCCGTTGGATAAGATATTAAATTGGTATTTTACAAAAAATTCACTTCCTTATTGGTGTATCTTCTTGATAGACTGTGCCATAGTCATGTTCAGTTGTGCACTGGTTTATTGGATTCCTAGAAATTTAATATCGCTGGTTGATAATGCAGTCCCAGTATTTTGTACATCGGTCGTATTTACTCTTGTCAGCATTGTTGGCTTCCGAATTTTCCATACCTATAGCGGTTTTATGCGCTATGCTTCGTTTGTCGACCTTATGCGTGTTACGTATGGCAATTTGATTAATCTCGGATTGGCTTTGGTTGCCGACTTGTTGTTGCAGGGGTTGCCTATTAAGATCTTTGCTTACTTTAATACGACCAGTATTTTCCTTATCTTTATACTTACCACCTTGCTTATGTGGGCTTTGCGCGTTTTTGTGAAAACACTCTACGATGTGGCTTTCTCGAATTCGCGAGCTATGCGCGTGCTGATTTATGGTGCCATGACTGGTGGTGTTGGTTTGGGTAAGATGATTCAGGGCCAGCGTCCACGTCGTTTTGTGGTAAAGGGCTTTATTACACACTATCAGAAAGCACGTCATTCTCGGATATTAGGTGAGACTGTGTATCATGTTGACGACGATTTGGCAGCAATTATCAAGGAAAATGATATTGAGGCTATCATCGTTTCACCTTATCGCGTAGCTGAGTTCCGTAACAATCAAGCTATTCAGGATGTAATCATCGGTGCAGGTGCCAAGATTATGATGGCTCAAACGGCAAAGGAATTTAGCTCTGGTGATATTGAGATGACCGCGGAAGATTTTGGGCAGATGCAACTGCGTGAGGTAAGTGTTGAAGAACTGTTACCTCGCGATGAGATACACGTCGATTTAAAGAGCGTCGAAGAACTTCTGAAAGGTCAACGCGTGTTGATTACTGGTTCGGCAGGTTCTATCGGTAGTGAGATCGTTCGTCAAGTGGCTGGCTTCCATCCTGCTGCTCTGATGCTGATAGATCAGGCAGAAACACCACAGCATGATATACGACTGATGATGGCTAGGGATTTTCCTGAAATCAAGGCCGAGACGGTGGTTACAAGTATTACACATGACTTACGTATGGACGATATCTTCCGTTCGTTCCGTCCTGACTATGTATTTCATGCTGCTGCATACAAACATGTGCCAATGATGGAGGATAATCCCTCTGAGGCAGTCATCAATAATATTCTTGGTACGAAGATTATTGCTGACCTCAGTGTGAAGTATGGTGTTAAGAAGTTTGTGATGGTGTCTACCGATAAGGCCGTTAATCCAACGAATGTGATGGGTTGCTCGAAGCGTATATGTGAGATATACGTGCAGAGTCTCGACCAGGCTATTAAAGAGAAACGTGTAGCAAGTCATATTCAGAGTCTTGCTAATGCGGAAAGTTTTATTACGCCTTCCCAAATTGGAGGTCCGTCTGTTCGCACTCAGTTTGTGACCACACGTTTTGGTAATGTGTTGGGCTCCAACGGTTCCGTTATTCCTTTGTTCCGCGAACAGATTAAGAATGGAGGACCAGTCACTGTTACCGACGAGCGCATTGTTCGTTTCTTCATGTTGATTCCAGAGGCTTGTAAACTTGTGCTTGAGGCAGGTACTAAAGGTAATGGTGGTGAAATCTTCGTATTCGATATGGGTCAACCCGTGAAAATTGCTGACTTGGCCAAACGAATGATTAAACTCTCTGGCGCCAAAAATGTGGAGATTAAGTTTACTGGGTTACGTCCTGGCGAGAAACTTTATGAGGAAGTGCTCAACGAACTTGAAGGTACTAAGCCAACATTCCACGAGAAAATACGTATCGCAGAGGTTCGTGAGTATGACTATGATGAGGTATGCAAGGACATCAATAAATTGGTAGAGATAGCTAAGCATTATGATGCTATGAAGACCGTTGCAAAGATGAAGGAGATAGTGCCTGAATATAAGAGCAACAACTCAATCTATGAGCAGTTGGATAAAACGGAAGAAAATACCCCCCCTCAGCCCGTCCGAGAACTCCCGATTTCAAAGGGATTTTGACCTGATTTAGGCTAATTTTGAAGCCATACAAAGGCCTCTACCGAGGGGCAGATTCTTAATAAGATTTTTGCATTCAGTTGAGTTATGAGGTCCTGATGGCTTAAAATGAGCCTTGCAGACCCCGATTTAAACATTTAATATATCCCTATTTCTTACCTGAGGGCTGCTACGAGTGCGGGCACACCTTTCATGTTGATGGCACGACGCAGGTTATACGAGAGACAGAACAAAGCCATTTCAGCTGTCACCTTGGCGAAGCCCTTTAATAAGAAGTAATATTGTCCTAACGATCGCTTGAGTGTTCCGAAAGGATGCTCTGAGAGACACTTCCGCTGATCCATCTTTTTTTCGTCCAGATGAAGCACGTATTTTACCACCTTCTTCACCTCTGTAGTTCTCTTCTGCCTCGGAGGGTTGGGACGTTCATCATCATTGTCATCAGAAGCCTGCGGCTTATAGCCCCTGGCCAGTATAATAAGTTTGTCCTTATTGAAGTCGACCTCCTTGAAGTCT
>CACWOS010000071.1 GCA_902762565.1 uncultured Prevotellaceae bacterium | reverse complement strand
GCAGTTTCCGAGTGCAAATCTAATTAAAATTTACTAATTGGCAATGCGATTGAATGCTTAATTTGCGAAAATTTTTAATAATTTAACTTTGTTTACCTTTGTTAACGCAAACGTTTTCGGGACTGAGTAAGTGTAAAACCGACAATATCAGATTTTTAAGTTTCTTTTTGAGTCCTTTTTTGTTATTTGTACTAAAAAATGATTTTAGACCACTTTCCATACGCATAAAATCACCGTCTAATTTTTTCATGGTTATCTTGGCATAAATCTGTGTGGTTGTGATGTTCGAGTGCCTCGGGGGAATGAGGGGGCTCCTTTTTTCAGAAACCAAACACAGGGTTTTGCCGGTGACCCATAAAAATCAGCGAAAACCGAGAAAAGATTCTCTTTTTCGCTGATTTTTAAACAAAGAATTTCGGTTTTCAAAATAAAAGTAGTATTTTTGCAGTATAATAAGAATATAATATTCAGTCAGTTACTTTGGATGATCTGTTTGTGGAACGCTGATTCTTTTTTTCAGAATTCCGACGAAATGGTTTCAGACTAAAAATAAACGCACAATCTTCTCGATATGAAACATAGGATACTTTTTGTTTGTCACGGCAACATTTGTAGGAGCCCGATGGCAGAATTTGTGATGAAGTCGCCAGATGACGCGTTCGGACTATAACCGCTTCGACCTGCTGATAGGTATGGACTCATGGAATATCCGCAACATGCGAAATATCTGCGGGGGCGATCCGGACGACAAAATCAAGATGCTGATGGACTACACCCATCGTCCAAGCGATGTGGCAGACCCTTGGTACACCGGCGATTTCGAAGCCACCTGGCGCGACGTTCTCGAAGGCTGCCAACAACTCTTGGCTGAACTAACCGTATGATTTCTGGCTTATAGTGAACCCTAGGTCTATTTATCCATACTTCCAAACTTTCCTGGTAAAAGTTTGATTACACAAATTGATGAGCCTTTTATCGAGCCTCGTGTACTACCTATTATATAAATAAACAAATTTACATCTTTAACAAAAATAATTAGGTAAAAATTTGTTTACCTAAGTATGAATCGAAAAATGAGAAAGACTGTGCTGTTGGTAGGAGCATGCCTATTGGGTATGTGTTCCATGCAGGCCTATGCTGGTGATGCAAGTTCACCGGTGCCTGAAGTTCAACAGACCAAGAAGATCACAGGTACCATTACGGACGCGCAAGGTCCCGTCATTGGTGCAAGTGTAGTTGTGAAAGGTACATCGAATGGTGTTGCAACAGATTTCGATGGTAACTTTACTCTGAATGTCAGCCAAGGCCAAACCCTTGTGATTTCCTACATCGGTTATCTGACCAAGGAAGTCAAAATCGATGGACGTAGCCATTATGACATCACGCTCTCGGAAGACAATGCTCTTCTCGACGAGGTAGTCGTTGTCGGTTATGGTACGATGAAGAAGAGTGACCTGGCAGGTGCTACAGGATCTATGGACGAGAAGAAGATGAAGGGTTCTATCATCACCAACCTCGACCAAGCTTTTGCAGGTCGTGTAGCAGGTGTGACCTCTATGGCAACCTCTGGTGCTCCTGGTTCTTCTACCTCAATTCGTGTGCGTGGTCAGGCAACAATCAATGCTGGAGCCGAGCCTCTTTATGTAATTGACGGTGTTATCTGGAACAATTCAAACTCTTCTGGTGCTTCAGTCGGTTTGGGTGACCGTCTGGGTAACGGTTCTGTTTCATCAGTATCTCCACTGTCAACTATCAACCCTGCCGATATCGTAAGCATGGAAATCCTGAAGGATGCCTCTGCCACCGCTATCTATGGTGCTCAGGGTGCTAACGGTGTCGTACTGATTACCACCAAGCATGGTAAGACAGGTGAAGCTAAGTTCTCTTATGACGGTATGGTGGCTTGGCAGCGTCAGTCAAAGCGTATTGACATGCTGAACTTACGTGAGTTTGCACAGTATTATAATGATATGGTAGCCCAAGGCAGTGCGACAGAAGATGCTGTTCTGAGTGATCCAAGTGCGTTGGGTAAAGGTACTAACTGGCAGGATGCCATTTTCCGTACAGCTTTGCAGCACCAGCATCAGGTGAGTGCACAAGGTGGTACAGAAGCCGTTAAATACTATGTCAGCGTAAACTATATGAACCAGGATGGTACTATCATTGGTTCAAACTTTATGCGTAATGGTGCCCGTATCAATTTGGATGCTCAACTGAAGCCTTGGTTGAAACTTGGTTTGAATGCCAACTATTCACACACCTCTGAGAAGTTGTTGAAGGCCGACCAGGATGAGGGTGTCATCACTTATGCACTGACCACACCTCCTTATCAGCCTATTTATGACATTGAAGGTGGCTACACTTCTGTTTCCCGTGAAGGAATGAGCAATCCTAACCCTGTTGCATTAGCACTGATGAATGACTATCGCTACAAGCGTAACCTGCTGAGTGGTAACATCTTTGCTGAGGTGACATTCATGAAGGGTCTGGTTTGGCACACGGAAATTGGTTATAACTTTAACTGGGACCGTGCTTCAACCTTCGAACCAACAGTTAGCTTGGGTAACTGGACCAAAGCTCAGAACCAGGCTCGTTTGCAAAAGACCACAGGTCAGTTCATTCAGATTAAGAACTACCTTACTTATAATGGCCAGATTGGCAAACACAGTTTCTCTGCCATGATTGGTCAAGAGTCATGGGAGAGCAAGTGGGACTATGTAAGTGCCTATAATACAGACCTGCCGGCTAATTCTATTGAGAACCCCGCATTGGGAACTGGTCAGGCTGAAATCGGCTCAGGCTTCGGCTCAAGTTCAATGGCTTCATTCTTCACGCGTGAAACCTATAATTATGACGATCGTTACTTAGCAACCTATACCTTCCGTCGTGACGGTAGCTCAAATTTCGGTCCCGACAGACGTTGGGGTTCGTTCCATTCATTTGCTGCCGCTTGGCGTTTCTCAAATGAATCATTCGTTAAGAAGTTCGCAGAGAAGTGGCTGTCAAACGGTAAGCTTCGTATTGGTTGGGGTCAGACCGGTAACTCGAATATCGGTGGTGGCAAGTGGGCTTCCGACCTATCAGTTATGGAGACAGGTCTTGGAACCAGCTATCGTCCTGCCCGTATCGCCAATAGAGAAATTCACTGGGAGAAGCAAGAGCAGACAAATATCGGTCTTGACCTTGGTTTCTTCGACAACAAGATTAATATTACACTTGACTGGTATAAGAAGATTTCTGACGACATGTTGATGCCTATGCAGTTGCCTTCTTATATGGGTACCAGCGGTAACGGTTCTTCTGCTCTTGCAGCACCTTGGGGTAACTATGGTAAGATTGAGAATACAGGTCTTGAGCTCACTGTCAGCACTCACCCCATCTCAACCAAGAACTTCTCTTGGGATTCAGAGTTTGAAATCTCTTGGAACAAGAATAAGCTGAAAGAACTCGCAGGAACAGCCAGTGCCTCTATCTATGGTTATGGTATGTGGAGTGATATCGTTTCAAAGAGTGACGTAGGTCAGCCTTTGTTCCAGTTCTACGGTTATGTATGTGATGGCGTCTATACCAGTCTTGAGGATATTGAGACCAGTCCAAAGCCTGTAGCATACAACAATGCCGGCTTCAACCGTTGGAACACTGTTTGGGTAGGTGATATCAAGTATAAAGACTTGAACAGTGACGGTATTATCGACGAGAACGACCGTACCTATATTGGTAACCCAATGCCTAAGTATACATTCGGTTGGACGAATACTTTCCGCTATAAGGATTTTGACCTGACAATTTTCATTAACGGTTCTTATGGTAACAAGGTATTCAATTATCTCCGTATGAAACTTGATGGTATGAACAGTGTATGGCAGAACCAGGCCGCTTCAGTAAACGGACGCTCTACCATTACTCCTATCGATCCTAATAAGGACTATACCAACGGTTACGTAGGCAACAACTCAGGAACTGTTTATAATTGGTACGACGATATTGACAACGTACACGTTGTGAATCCTACAGGAATGCCAGCTGTACGTTTGAACGACCCGAACAACAACCGTCGTATCAGCGACCGCTATGTTGAAAACGGAAGCTATCTGCGTATGAAGAACATCACCTTAGGTTATACTCTGCCTAAGAAATGGGCTAAGAAACTGTATTTGGATAATGTACGTGTTTACTGCAACATCCAGAACCTCTTTACTATTACAGGTTATGACGGTTACGACCCCGAGGTTGGTGCTTCAACAGCTGATACCAATGGATACGTCTATGGTCTTGATAACGGACGCTACCCGTCTCCAACTGTTTATTCATTTGGTGTTAACGTATCATTCTAAATATAATTCAAGGAATAATTATGAAACTATATAATATCAAATCATTAGCATGCATCGCGCTTCTGGGACTGTCAATGTCGTCTTGCGAGAAATATCTGGACAAGCCCACAGAAGATGGCTATGATACTTCCAACTATTATAGCAACGATGCCCAGTGCCGTGCAGGTGTTAACTATCTGTACAACTCACCTTGGTACGACTTCATGCGTGGATTCTTTAAAGTGGGTGAGGTTATGTCTGGTAACTACTACATGGGCAGTTCTCCCTATCTGACATTTACATTGGACGGCTCGGATGCTGACTTGGCAAATATGAGCGCATCTCTTTGGGCTGTTAATACCCATTCGACTACCGTTTATAACAATATCAAGAATGCCAGTGGTGCTTCTGAGGCTGTCAAGAATGCCACTATGGGCGAATGTCTGACATGGAAGGCAATGGCCTATTTCTATATGGTACGCTCTTTCGGTGCTGTGCCCATTATTCATATGCCGGTAGAAACTATCAACTCTCAGCAGTCCACTTCACTTCGTAAGGCTAAGATCAGTAATATTTATGATTACATCATCCTATTGCTGGAGAAGGCAATCACCTTATTGCCTGATTCTGACCCCACGAAGAACGGACGCATTGACAAATACGCCGCCAAGGCTCTGCTCGCTAAGGTTTATCTGACAAAGGCCGGTTTCAGTGAGGAAAACACTACTTATAACCCAGGAACCTATAGCTACATCACATGTACGGCTCACCAGCGTAATGCAGCAGATTTGGCAAAGGCTGCCGAACTGGCTCTCGATGTTATCGAGAACAGCGGACGTAAACTGATGGATAACTATTCGGATATCTTCCGTGGTGAGAACAATGTCTGCGACGAGGCTCTTATCTCATGGGCTTGGACAATGGGTTCACACTGGACCTGCCAGAACTCTTTCCACTGCGACCTTTCTATCGAAGGCTTCGATGAGAATGGTGACTGCTGGGGTGGCTGGGGCGGCCCGTCTGTTGACCTGCAGGATGCTTTCGACGAAAACGCTTTGTCTCCTGACCGTCAGAATGTTGACGCTCGCCGAAAGGCTACGTTGATGATGATTAACGATGAGTATGACTATTTCTATGCCGATTGCGGCGGTTTCGAACTGCTGAAGTTCTGTTATAACGGCTATAAAGACGATGGACATCCAGGTCCTGATCAGTGGGAAAGTCCTACCGGCGCCGGCGAGGTTAAGCACCTCTATGGCGACAATGCCGACCATGCACGCTTCTATGGTGCGAATGCCGGACGTATGGCTTCTGCCCTCTATACCCATCTGCTGCGTTTGGCTGATGTTTACTTGATTTACTGCGAGGCAGCTATGGGAAATAACTCTTCTTCAAGTGACCCCAAGGTGCTGGAGTATTTCTATCAGGTACGTCACCGCTCGGTGAAGGGTTATGTAAAGCCGGCTTCTATTACATGGGAAGACATTTGGAAGGAGCGTCGTCTTGAGCTTGCTTGCGAAGGTGACCGTTGGTACGACTTTGTTCGTCGCTACTACTACGATCCATCAGGTGCCATTGCAGAAATCAAGGCCCAGCGTCGTAACGGCTATAATGGCCTGAATGATCTCTATAAGGCCTACTATAATGGTGGTAAAAAAGATGGTTGGAATATAGATGCTCATCCAGCTTCCTACGATACTGGTGCCGCTGCTCCTAATGTGACCGACCGCAGTTTCACTATTCCTTTGCCTTCTTCAGACATTTCCTACAACCCACTGTTGATGGAAGCTCCCGAAGACTTTGATTTAAGCGGAATTACTTTCTAAACCTTTAAAGCAAATAAAAGATATGAGATACAATCATAAATTAAGCAGTCTGATACTGACCATTATAGCCGTAGCTTCAAGCTTCTCGCTACAGTCATGTAAAGACCAGCCCGACGAATTCAAGTTGTCAGATGGTACACCTACTATCTACTATATTCGTCCTGCATCTTACAGCGCAAGCGACTCTCTGCTTGTTGAGGCCGCTCCACAGACAAGTATCTGTCTTGTAGGTTCTAACCTGAAGAGTATTCAGCAGATGTACTTTAACGACAAAAAGGCCGTCTTGAATACCAGTTATATCACGGACAATACATTGTTTGTTCAGATTCCAAGTGATATCCCCGATGAGGTGAGTGACAAAATCTATATGATTACTCAGGCTCATGATACGCTGACCTACGACTTCCACGTTGTGATTCCTGCACCAGTAGTAACTGCCATGAAGAATGAGTGGGTAAAAGTTGGAGAGGATGCTGTTATTACAGGTCAGTACTTTATTGACGACCCCAACCAGCCTCTAACAGTGACTTTCACTGGTATTAGCAATTCTATCAGTGTTAAGGTTCCTGCTGAGAACTTCAAGTCAATTACACGTTCACAGCTTGTATTCACAGTGCCAGAGGGTGCTGAGGAAGGACAGATTGAAGTTGCTTCCGTCTATGGTAAGGGCTTGTCTAAGTTCTACTTCCGCGACAGCCGCAACCTTATCACGAACTTTGACGGCGCCACAGATGTTATACCACAGGGTTGGAACATTGCTGCAACCTATAGTGATGTAAATGGTGTTGACGGTCAGTATGTCCAGCTTGGTCCTAAAGAAACAGAAGGTGGATGGGTAGAGGAACTCAAACTCCCGTTCTGGTGCGGTAACTGGAATGGCGATCCTATGAGTATCACCTCTGGACCTGGTATTCCTCTGCGCAACTTCCTGGATTTCTCTGATTGGCAGAACATGTCATTCAAGATGGAACTCTATATTCCGAAGTCAAATCCTTGGTCGGCAGGCGCTATGCAGATTCTCTTTGTGAACTATAAACAGTGCGCAAACGACTCTTGGCAGAACAATACCTACATCCACACTAAAGCCGATGGCGGTCTTGACTTGCCACGCGCTCTCTATCGTCCTTGGGAAGCTACCGGTTCGTTTGATACTGGCGACGAGTGGATTACAGTAACTATTCCTCTTACAGATTTTGTCTACAACGATGATGGTACTAAGGTTAGTTCGACAATGAGCATAGAATCGTTCGACAGCTTCATTATCTGGCCTATCAATGGCGGTGTTGCTGGAACAACCTGTACTCCTATCTTCCGCTATGACAACATACGTGTTGTTCCTAATCTTTAATCAATTAAGTAAACGACAATGAAAAAGATAAAGAATATATTCTCTCTGTTGGTGGTAGCCCTTGCCGGGCTATTGCTGACAGCGTGCAGCAAAGACGATCTTGGCACTAATCAGTATCAAGGTGGTGTGTCCTTGAATGTATATGGTCCTTCACCAGTGATGCGTGGCGGTCAGCTGCGCTTCTTGGGAAGCAATCTTGACCAGATACGTGAGGTCATCATTCCTGATGGCATCTCTATTACTAATATTGAGGTTGTAAAGTCTGGTGTACCCAGTGAGATTCGTGTAACCATTCCTAAGGATGGTCCTGTTCCTGGTAAAGTGATTCTGGTGTCTAAGACTGACGAAAGAATTACAACCAAGACAGATTTGAATTATATAGAGGGTATTGAAATCACTGCATTCCCAACATCTGCTATGCCTGGTGATGTTATCAAGATTGAGGGTGATTACTTGAACCTTATCTATTCTCTCGCTTTTGCTGACAACGTATTGGTATCTGCTGACGACTTCGTTTCACACGATCGTTACGCTATTGAGGTGAAGGTGCCAGAGGAAGCTAAGACTGGTAAGTTGGAGCTTTACACTGCCGACCTTACTGTTGTTGACAAGAATAGCGTTGAATATCAGATTATCAAGACTGATGAGGCTATCGAGATTGGTGTTCCTACCACTGAAGAGGTGAAGTCTCCTCGTGGAACAGTAGCCGCTGAGGGTGAGATTACAGCCAAGGCTGGTGAGAAGATTACACTGACTGGTACTTACTACAATGTAGTATCTGCCATAGCATTTGGTGATGTTGAGGTGAGTGAAATTGAAGTAAGTGAAGATGGCACGACCTTGTCGTTCGTTGTTCCAGCAACGGCTCCTGACGGTGTGTTCAATTTGGTTTGTAAGTCTGGTGAGGAAGTTCCTGTTGCTACATTGACTACTATTAAGCCAACAAACTGCACAGCTACTCCTAATCCTGTAAAAGCTCTTAAAGCACTGACTATCAGTGGTCAGGACATGGATCTCGTAACAGGTGTGAAGTTCGAGGGTGCTGATGCTTTGAGTGGTGACAAGATTACCGTGGCTGCCGATAAGGTGGTTGTAGGTGCTGTACCTGAGACTGCAACAGAGGGTAAGCTGAAGCTTGTCATGGCAAATGGTGCTACTGTTGACGTTGAATTCACTTTGGTGAAGCCAACAGTGACAGCCTATAACGCTAATCCTGTTAGCGCTGGTGCAGCAATACAGATTACCGGTACAGACCTTGACCTCGTGAAGACCATCAACTTCGGTGATGGAACTGCTACTATTAATAAGGAGGCAGTGTCTGCTGATGGTACTACTATCACAGTTATTGTTCCTATGGAAGGTACAAGTGGCAAGCCTGTCTTCAACCTTGCTAATGGCACCTCTATCGAAGGTCCTGATTTGACCATCAACGAGGCTGTATTCTGTTACATTACTGAGATGCCAGTATTCGACGATGATACTACACCTGACGCAGGTGATATATTGGCGGTACCAGTAGCAAACGGTGACAAACTGACTAACGTATTAGTTAACGGTACAGAAGTTAATTTCGTCTTGTCTGAAAAGAACGGTACATTGACATTCGGTATACCTGCTGATGCGACGTCAACATCTGTTGTTAAACTGATCTCTTCTAATGGTGAGATTGAATATAAGATTTCTGTTAAGCCAGCTACTACCAAAACAAAGGTTATATTGACAGGACCTGTAAGTGTCGGTAATTGGAGCAATAATATCACCATACCTGTTGATGCATTCAAGGATCTTCCTGAAGGAAAGGTGACAATGGTTATGTATTATGCAGTAGAAGCTGATGGTGCAAAGATTAAGTTCAACGACGGTCACTGGAAAAATATCAAGTTGGAAGGCTGCGTGGGCGACTCTGAATATTTCTTTGAGTTCGATCCCAACGAAACAAAGGCATATGTTCCGCTGTCAGCAGAAGATATTGCTCATCTGACAGACCCAAGCATTCTTGATTGGGGTGGCAGTATGTTCATCAATGGACTGAATGTCACATTCAACAAGATTGTACTTGAGATTGAAATACCTCAGGAGAAGGATTTAGTTACAGAGTTTGGCTTGACGAACATGGACGGTACTGCTATTACATTCCCATATCAATTTACATGGAATAATGATGGCCGCTTCCTCATAGCAGGAGATAAATTGAAGTCAGCAGGACTGAAGCAAGGCTCTGTTTTAAGTTTCTATAAGAGCACATCTGCTAAGGGACAAGTGCAAATTAACTATAATACTGACGGCTGGCCTAATGTTACCACTGTTGCTGACTGGGATCCAAAATTGGAGGTTCTCACATATGAGTTTACCAGTGAGACAGCAGCACAGGCTATTACATATGGCCTCGCTATTCAAGGTGATCTTGGTGGTATTACAAAGATGACAATTCTTCCTTAATTAATATATTAGAATTATGAAACTGAAAAATATAATCAATACACTGTCTTTAGCAGCTGTGGCATTCTTTGCCACAGCCTGCCAAGACACGGATGCTCAGATTGACATTGCTGAGGTAGATGCACCAGAGTTCGTTTCTGCTACTCTGACAAAGGAAGTGCCAGTGTTCTTTGGAGAGACGACCATTAAGGTGGCATTCGACAAGAAAATTAATTTTGCGAGCAAAAACGCCAGTCAGGTTACTATCAATGGAGAGGCTGTTGATAAGGCTTGGGTTGCTGGCGCCAGTAACGAACTGACTATCGTCAAGACACTTGATTTCTGCAACTCATTGTCTTTGCATATTCCCGCAGGTCTTATTATCGGCCCTCAGGGAAAAACCTATGACGAGGACATTGATGAAACTTGGACGGTTGCGGCAATGCCCACTAACGACGCAACAGCTGTTACAGCCAAATTAGGTTGGGGTTGGAACTTAGGTAACCACTTCGATACCTATGGTGATGCCATTGCTAAAGGTTGGGGTTATTGGGATAAAGTAGCCACCATAACTGATGCACCTTTCACAACCCTTGCTGCTGCCGGAGCCAAGACTGTTCGTATTCCTGTGACATGGACTGACCATATGGATGATAGCAATGTCATTCCTGCTGCTTACCTCGATGAGGTGGCTGGTGTTGTTGACAAGGTGATTGCTGCAGGCTTGAATGTTATCATTAATACTCACCACGATTCATTTGAGACAACATTGGGTGACGCTGCTGGTGACGAAGAAAAGGCAGCCGCTGCCAAAGCACTTATTGAGACGTTGTGGACACAGGTTGCCACCAAGTTCAAGGACTACGATGCTGACAAGTTGATTTTCGAAACCTTTAACGAGGTTCACACTGGTGATGACTGGGGCACAGGATCGGATGCACAATTTGCTTTGCTGAATAAGTGGAACCAGTATGCTGTTGACGCTATCCGTGCTACTGGCGGTAACAATGCTACCCGTTGGATTGGCGTTGCCGGTTATGCAGCCAATATCGACCTCACTATTGCTCGTTTGGTTTTGCCAGAGGATCCTGCAAAGCGTATTATGGTTGCTGTTCACTGTTATGATCCATACAACTTCTGTACTGTACCTGCAAAATCTGGACAGAACAGTTGGGGACATAATGCAGATCCTGATCATTCTGACTCAGCTGCAGAGAGCTATGTCGTCAGTCAGCTCTATAAGTTACGCAAAGCTTATATCAATAAGAACATTCCTTGTTATCTGGGTGAATATGGCTGTGTTAACCAGCCGACCGCTAATGCCAATGCCTTCCGTGCTTACTATCTGGAGTTCTTCTGCCGTGCAGCCAATTTTGCCGGTATCCCTATGATGATTTGGGATAACAACTCCAAGGACAGTGGTGATGAAGCTTTTGGCTACATCGATCATGCTGATGGAAGCTGGCTGAATGACAGTGAGAAGACAGTTCCTATGATGATTAAGGCTTGCACAAGTACTGATGCCTCTTACGATTTCCAGACTATCTGGGATAAATCTCCTGTAGTTGAATAATAATAAATGAAACAATATCTAACAATCATTGCCGCTGCCCTGGTTCTTGCCTCGTGCAGCGGCAATCAGCCTAAAGCCGACGACCCCTTGGCAGATACGGGAAGAACTCAACGTACAGAGAACTTGCTGACCAACTTGAAACAGTTGGGCGATAGCGGTGTGTATCTGTTCGGTCATCAGGACGACGCAGTCAGTGGAGTGGGGTGGAGTGGCAACGAGAACCGATCGGATGTGGAGAGGGTGTGCAACGACTATCCTGCTTTGGTGGGCTTTGACTTAGGC
>CACWOS010000070.1 GCA_902762565.1 uncultured Prevotellaceae bacterium | reverse complement strand
CCAAGGAAAGACGGAACCGTTTATGCCTTTAACGATATTGGCTACGAACTTGCCCCACACAGTACCCGCCAGTTCACCATTCACGTTGAGCCGGATAAATACGACTTCGAGCGAGGACAGGAATACCGCATCGTCAAAGAGTTTTTCAAGTTAGGGCAGAACAATCCTAAAAGCGTCTATTGCTATTTTATAATTGAATGAACGCCTCGTTCGCTAATGAAGTAAGGTGAGAGTCAAACGCCAACAGCATTATCAGAACAAATCTGTTTGCCTATCATTTTGCAAACTAATACAATTCAATTCAGTATAAATGGGGCGATAGCTCGTTAAATAATGTTATCACGCCAAAAACACGCCAAAAATTTGCGATTGACAACCTTGCGTTGTCGGGATGAGGCGACTCGAACGCCCGACCCCTACGTCCCGAACGTAGTGCGCTACCAACTGCGCTACATCCCGATTTTTAAAAATCGACTGCAAAGGTACGATTTTTTATGAAGTTAAAGAAGTTAAGGTAGTTAAAAGGAGTTAAAGACGATACTTTATTACCTTTTTCAATTGATTATTCGTAAATTTGCAGACTGAAAACTAACCGAAATGAAACAAATAGTTCTGTTTGTTGCATGCTTGATGATGTCGCTGAGCACCTTAGCCCAGCGGGTTATTCTTGTGGAAAGAAGCAACGAACAGAGTCTGCTGGACGCTATCGAGAAAGCCAACGAGATGAATGCCGACACGACGGCCGAGCGTCTGTTTATCCTGATTCCAAACGGATTCTATGACTTGGGCGAGACGGTGCTGACACGCATTTCGGGACATAACATTGCCTTGATTGGGCAGGACATGAGATTTACCGTCATCAAGAACAAGCCTGACGTCAAGATTGAAAGCATCAGCAAGACGGCCGTCTTCCAGAACCGCGGCACGGGCAATTACTTTCAGGACATGACACTGAAGAATGCGCTGGACTACTACTCTACGAACGAGGACGGGCGGGCCGTGACGCTGCAGGACAAAGGCACACGAACCATCTGCAATCGCGTGCGCATGCTGTCGTTCCAGGACACGTACTATAGCGACAACGAGAAATGCCAGAACTACATGCAGGACACGGAGATTCACGGCACGATAGACTTTATCTGCGGGGCGGGCGACGTATGGTTTGAGCGCTGCAAAATCGTGACGGAGAAGCGTACGCCAGACGGTGATGGCGTAGACATCATCACAGCCACCCGCACGTCGGACACCAAGTGGGGATACATCTTCAACCATTGCACCATACAAAACCGTATGTCGCAGTTCAACTACGGACGCTCGTGGCATACCGATCCACACTGTGTGTGGCTCTACACAACCCTGATGACTCCCGAAAAGTTGGAGGCTTCGCGGTTTGACGACGAGGGCATGAAGGTGTCGAGCAACTTTTTCAAGGAATACGGCACGATGGATGCCAAAGGGAATGACATCACACCGAAGTCGAACGTGGTGACCTTTACGCTGAGAGACCACACGCACCCCTTCACGGCAGAGACCATCATGACAAGCAAGGAGGCTAAACAATACACGCTAAAGCGCGTCTTCGGTGACTGGCGACCCGACAAGGTTCTGAAGAAGTTGGAGAAAGAGAGTAAGAAACTAAAAGCGGCCTACGGCCTAAGTCATCATTAAAACAACAAACTAGACAATGAAAAAGCTATTATTGACAGCACTATTTCTGCTGAGCATGACAGCCCTGCAAGCACAAGAAGTTATGTGGATACCCAAGGGCGATGCTAAGGCACTTCTGCTAGCCATCGAGGTAGCCAACAAGAAGAATGCCGACAAGGATGCCAAACAACTCTTCATCATGATTCCTGACGGTTTCTATGATTTGGGTGCAACGGTACTGACGAAGATTACAGGTCATAACATAGCCCTGATAGGCCAAAGCATGGAGGGTACCATCATCCAGAACAAACCCGACGTGAAGAAGGAAGGCATCAGCAAGACGGCCATCTTCCAAAATCGCGGAACGGGCAACTATTTTCAGGACATGACGCTGAAAAATGCGCTGGACTACTACGCAGCAGGAGCAGCAGGACGCGCCGTGACGCTACAGGACAAGGGCACACGAACCATCTGTAACCGTGTGTGCATGTTGTCGTATCAGGACACGTACTACTCGGACAACGACCAAGGCGTGCACTACTTTCAAGACTCAGAGATTCACGGTACGGTGGACTTCATCTGCGGTGATGGCGACGTATGGTTTGAGCGCTGCAAGATTGTCACCGAGAAACGGACGACAGACGGTAGTGGTCGCAACGTGATAGCGGCGCCGAAGACGTCGAAGACACCCTGGGGCTACATCTTTAACCGTTGTACGGTAGAGAACATCGTGTCGAACTTTGAGTACGCCCGCGGCTGGAATGGCACACCCCACTGCATCTGGCTGCATACCACCCTGCTTTCGCCCGAGAAGCTAAACAAGACGCGCTTCGACTATCACGGCATGAACACGGTGCAGAACGACTTCAAGGAATACGCGACAATGGATGCACAAAGTCGCGACATCACGCCGAAGACGAATGTCGTCACTTATACGATGACGAAAAAGAAACAGGAGGGCGACAAGGAAATTGTGACGGAGAGCAGCTATACGGACGAGGCCATCCTCAGCGCTGAGAAAGCAGCCAGCTATACTATAGAGAATGTGTTTGGCAACTGGCATCCGGACAAGATCATTACGAAGATGGAACGGAAAGCCCAGAAACTAATGAAGCGCCTAAAGTAGGCGCTTCAATTCGTTTATCTCATCGGCCGTCGTAGCCCAACTGGTAACAAAACGGCAGATGGTTCGGTGACCGCTGGTCTGCCCCCAATGGGTGAACTCTACTTTCCCTGCCAACGCATCGACCTTCTCGTCGGGCAGAATGACAAACTGCTGGTTGGTGGGTGAGTCGAGCCAGAACTCAAAGCCTTTCTCCTTAAAGATCTGCTTCATCTGCATGGCCATCTCGATGGCGTGACGCGCGAGGTTGAGATAGAGGTTGTCGGTAAACAGAGCTTCGAACTGCAGGCCTATCAAAGCACCTTTGGCGATGACGGCGCCATGCTGTTTCTGGATGCTGAAGAAGTGTTTGTGGGCACGACGGTTGGTAAAGACCACTGCCTCTCCACACAGGGCACCTATCTTGGTACCGCCAATATAAAACACATCGCAATGACGAGCCAAATAGGGCATTGTGATATCACAGCCGTCAGCCATCAGACCATAGCCCAAACGGGCCCCGTCAACATATAGCGGTATATCGTAGCGCTGACAGACCTGATAGAGCTCATCCAGTTCGCGCGCACTGTACAGCGTACCCAGTTCGGTGGGAAACGTGATATACACCAAACCGGGATGCACGGCATGGTCACGGTTGCCGTCGTGCATATAGTCGTCGAGATACTTGTCGAGCGTCTTAGCCTCCATCTTACCGAGCGAGTCGGGAATGGTGATAATCTTATGTTCGGTAAACTCAACGGCACCAGCTTCATGGACGTTGATATGACCAGAGCCCACACAGATGACACCCTCGTACTGGTAGAGCATGGAGTCAATGGTGGTGGCATTGGTCTGCGTGCCACCCGTCAGGAAGAATATCTGGGCATCGGGCATGCCGATAGCCTCGCGAATGCGCTGTTTGGCACGCTCAGAGAACTCGTCGAAACCGTAGGGCGTAGGCTTGGCATCGTTGTAGCGCACCAAGTTTTCAAGCACCTTGGGGTGTGCCCCGTTGTTATAGTCGCACTCAAAGGAAATCATAGTGCTTCGAGCATGCGCTTGATGACTACCGAGCACGAGATCTCGCGGTTGGCAGCCTCAGGAATGACAATCGAATTGGGGCTTTCAATGACGTCGTCGGTAACAATCAAGCCACGGCGTACGGGCAGACAGTGCATAAACTTACCATCGTTTGTCCAGGACATGTGCTCGGTATCAACAGTCCACGACATATCCTTGGAGGTAATCTTTCCATAGTCGGCCAGATTCGTCACGCCGGGGTTCGACCAGTTCTTGGCATAGATGAAGTCGGCACCCTCGAAGGCTTTCTTCTGGTCGTACTCCACGCGGGCATTCCCCACAAACTTCGGGTCGAGTTCGTAACCCTCAGGATGCGTAATGACGAAGTCAACATCGGCAGCGTTCATCCACTGGGCAAACGAGTTAGGCACGGCCTGAGGCAACGCGCGGCAGTGGGGAGCCCAAGTGAGAACGACTTTGGGGCGTTCTACCTTTTTATATTCCTCGATGGTAATCAGGTCAGCAAAGGCCTGCAGAGGATGTACGGTAGCCGTCTCCATGGCGAAGACGGGTTTGCCGCTGTACTTGATGAACTGGTTAAGCACCGTTTCGGCATAGTCGTACTCACGATCGGTCAGTCCGGCAAACGAACGTACACCAATCATGTCGCAATAGCAGCCCATGACGGGAATAGCTTCCAACAGGTGCTCACTCTTATCGCCATCCATGATGACGCCACGTTCGGTCTCCAGTTTCCAAGCACCAGCATTCACGTCGAGCACGATGACATTCATGCCCAGATTCATGGCAGCCTTCTGAGTGGAGAGGCGCGTACGCAGTGAGTTATTGAAGAATATCATCATCAGGGTCTTGTTCTTGCCCAGATGCTGATACTTATAACGGTCGTTCTTAATCTCAAATGCCTCGGCCATCGCCTTATCCAATGGTCCCAGGTCTTGTACGTTTATAAAGCTTTTCATATTTTTCTAAATTAATATTATGGACGAATTTGTCCTTCTCCTTCGATAATCCACTTGTAGGTAGTGATTTCCTCGAGTGCCATCGGACCACGAGGACCCAGCTTTTGAGTCGAGATACCAATCTCGGCACCAAGACCGAACTGAGCACCATCGGTAAACGATGTGGGCGCGTTCCAATAGACACAGGCGGCATCGACATGCGCCTGGAAACGGCGAGCCGTCTCTTCGTTCTCAGTAATGATGGCCTCGCTATGGCCACTGCCAAACTGGTCGATATGTGCCAAAGCCTCGTCAAGTGAGGTAACGGTACGGATAGACATCTTGTAGTCCATAAATTCCGTACCAAAACTCTCTTCCGTTGCTGGCTGTAGCAAGATATCAGGATAATGACCTGTCAGCAACTGATATGCTGGGCCATCGGCATAAAGCGTTACCTTATGGTCGCGCAAAGGCTGCACCAGTTCCAACAAATCACCCAAGCGCTTCTCGTGGATAATCAAGCAGTCGAGGGCATTGCAAACGCTAACACGACGTGTCTTGGCGTTGCAGATGATAGCCTTGCCTTTCTCCATGTCGCCATCCACGTCGAAGTAGGTGTTCACCACACCAGCACCCGTCTCGATGACAGGAATACGAGCTGTATTTCGCACGAAATCTATCAAGCGACGACCACCACGAGGAATGCACAGGTCGATATAGCCTACAGCATTCAGCATTTCGCCAGTAGCCTCGTGGGTGGCAGGCAACAATGTCACGACAGCAGGGTTTATATCATACTGTTTTAACACCTCATGAATCAATTCTACAGAGGCTTGGTTCGATAGGTCAGCATCAGAACCGCCCTTCAGCACACAGGCATTGCCGCTCTTGAAACAGAGCGAGAACACGTCGAAAGTCACATTAGGACGGGCCTCGTAAATCATGCCAATGACACCAAAAGGCACAGAGACGCGATGCAGACGCAGGCCGTTGGGCAGCGTCTTCTGCTTGGTGACATGTCCCAAGGGAGAAGGCAGTTCCGCCACGTGGCGCATGTCACTGGCTATATCGTCAAGACGCTTGTCAGTCAACTGCAAGCGGTCGTACAATGGATTCTTGGGGTCCATCTTGGCCAAATCCTTCTCGTTGGCGGCAAGGATGCGCTCTTTGAAGTCTACGATTGCATCGGCTACAGCCTGCAATATCTGGTTGCGCAGGTCTTCTGGTATCAAGGCCAACGAACGGCTGGCAGCTTTGGCCTGCTTAAATGTTTCAATCAATTCCATAAGGTATGAATTCTGTATGTGGTACGTTTTGTTTATTTTGCATGAGGTCTACGAGGATGTTGTCTCGCTCGCCATTGGCAATGATGACACGGATGCCAGCCTTCTGCACTTTCGAGGCTGTGGTATACTTGGAGTGCATGCCACCACGGCCGAAGGCACTCTTCTCAGCCTTGATATACTGCGAGAGGTCGCTGCCTGGCTCTACCTCTGGGATGATACGCGATGTTGGGTCGTCGGGGTGTCCGTCGTAAATGCCGTCTATGTTTGAAAGCAGGATGAGCGTGTCGGCCTCCATCATCTGGGCTATCAGTCCCGACAGTTCATCGTTATCGGTAAACATCAACTCCGTGACGGACACCGTATCGTTCTCGTTGACAATCGGCAGCACATCATTCTCGAGCATGACGGTCATACAAGCACGCTGATTACGATACTGTTCACCTGGTTCAAAGTTCTCCTTCATGGTCAGCACCTGACCAACATGGATATGGAACTCGCGGAACAGGTCGTAATACAATCCTACCAACTTCACCTGACCGACGGCACTGAACAACTGACGCTGTTCCACCGAATCCAAGTCATGATTGACCTTCAGCTCACCACGTCCTGACGCCATCGCACCACTGGACACCAAGATAACCTCAATATCCTGGCTACGAAGCCATGCTATCTGGTCCACCAGTGCCGACATACGCGTCACATCCAGTTTTCCGTCAGCACGGGTCAGTACATTCGACCCTACTTTTACTACTATTCTTCTTCTCATTGTCAGTTAAGTCTAAAAAAGCGGAATATCCTTCAGATGCTCTATCTCCGGATGAGTGTCACCCAACGTGCCCACCACCGTGATGATATCGAAACGGATATTTGAATCCACATGGAAAAACTTCACATAATGATTGATGGCACCCTGCAGGTTACGACGCTTGCGATAGTCAACAGACTCTTCCGGATCGATAAAGGCACGATTGCGGCGTGTCTTCACCTCGACAAACACCATCGTCCCTTCGTCCATGGCAATGATATCAATGTCGCGATGGCCTGACTTCCAGTCACGCGCCACGATGGCATAGTCCATTCGTTGAAGATAGTCCACCGCACAGTCTTCGCCCCATTTGCCTAATTCGTTATGAGCAGCCATAAACCATTAACATACTAATTGGGCTACAAAATTACGAAAAATATCACAACTGCGCAAGAAATTAAAAGTTTTTATCACTGCACAACATATTCAAGGCAAGGCCAAAAGCCCTCGCCATCTGCCATCTGCACAAATAGTGACAATTTCCCTGGTGTCTTTGGCGTCACCTTCATGCTATGCAATCCGTTTTCCGACACCTCCCAGTCCGTATACCAATCTTGTCCGTTGACAATTGCCCATTTATAGCCTGCTTGGGGCTTGATGCTAAATGCATATGTCTCGTTTTGTTTCAGTTGTCTGCTCATGGGGACGGCAGTAATCACCAATTGCTGCCCACGTCCGTCATACAGAAGCGGCAGTTCCGTAACGCCATTCTCCTTGATCAGTTGTGCTAAGCTCAGTTCTGTCACGCCAGCCTTGCCCCACTCCACAGCATTCAGATTCTTCACAGCTTTCATCTCTGGTGTGCTCAACGGATAATAAGTTGCCAACAAATCCCATTCGGTCTGAGTAGGCGGCGATATCTGATATTTCACGATAGTACTCCATGCGCCTTCCGCAGCATCCTTAATACAAATACTAAGCGACTCTGTCTCGCGAGGAACGAACTTGACTGAGAACACGCCACCGCCCTCGTCTGTCCATTCATTCTTCCCACAGATGACAGAACCGTTTCTGATGGCAAACTCCCTGTCAGACAGCATTTTAATGCGGAAAGTATATTGCACACCAATACTTAATGACGTCAAATGAGGAATGTCCTGAAATGCTATGATACCATTTCCATCATTATAGAATTGAGGAAGAACAAGTGTCTGCCCTCTTGTCTGTTCATATATCTGCTGCAAATCAAGCCCGTATTCCAACCACAAAGGGTTGAAGGGCGAAAAAGCCAGGAATTCTTTCTCAGAAATAGGCTTTTTCAGCAACTGACACGACTGCTTATTGGGCAGATGACTCAGTATCATCCATTCTGGATCAACATTGAACCACTGCCAGCAGTTTTCCTCAGGCACAAACTTGTCTCCCTCCACAGAGCCTGCGCCCCAGGTTGGATCCATCAAGATGCCATGATTCTCACGGGTATAGGCAAACAACCAGCCGTGACCTGCAGGATTGACATACCCCGTCTGGTCCTTCACCTTGCCTTCTATGGTCTCAACCCTGATATTCAGAGCCTTTCCCAACAGATAAAACAACTCGCAATAAGCCTGGCAGACACCCTTTCCTTGCTTCATACACTCGTCTGCCGAACGTATCTTGTACGACGTGTCATATTGTATATGACTGCAAATCCAGCCATAGATAGCCTTGATTCTCTCATAGTCGTTCTGGCAGCCTGCCGTCATTTCCTCTGCCAGTTTCTTATAGTCATACTTGGTTTTCGCTTCAAAAATATTCCCGTTATCCGGCTTTTTGAAGTAATCGGTATAGCTTTCCGTATTAGTCCCCTGAGCATGTCCTTTATACGCTCCGAAACAGGACGCTAACAGCAACAAGGCAAAGACAATTCTCTTCATCATATTGGTCTCTATTCAATAATCTGATACAAAAGTACAAAGAAATACTGAATTCACCAAAAAGTAAGCTCTGATTTTGAGAATTACACTGATGTATTTTGACCTTATAGAACGATTTAAGCCTCACATCTTCACGTCACAGGCCTCAAACCATTATGTGCTGGGCATTTGAAGGACGTGAGGGATCAACAATGTCCCTCACGTTACCCTCACATTTTGGGTCACATTCACTCCTATCGCATAGTGACATGCATCTGAACGGATATGTTTACAGGATGTGAGGGCTTGAAGATAAAAACGTGAGGGAGACGTGAGGGAGAGCGAATGTCCCTCACGTACCCTCAGCCCTTTGTACATCGGCCTTTGAGAGGGGTCGTGTGAATAAGTGAGGGACATTATCGAATTCCTTGATTTTTCGCGTCCAAGTCATTGGATAATCACAATCATCTAAGGTTCGCATCCGCTCCGTGCGGAAGGCACGTCCGCTTCCTTCTCGTGCCCCGTCCGCACGTAGCGGAAGGGGCGTCCGCTTCCTTCGGAGCATGCCTCTGCTTCCTTCGCGCTACTAGTTTGAAGCCTTCGTGCTACCTCTCAAACACTTGCTTGAGTTATTACTCCGAAAGAAATTTTGAATACTCTTGGAGTATTTCCGATTACTTTAAGAGTATTAGACAACGTTGCTGACTCCTTTCCAGCTATCCTCCCATGCGTTGGGCTCTAGAAGTAGTTTTTCGCCTAATTATTTGGAACTTTCGTTTTTTTTATCTACATTTGCAGACAGAAACAAAATATTGATATATGGAAGCAATCACCTTTAGCCCGGCACAAGTGCATGTGTTCAACCTCGTGTCGCATATCAAGTCAGATCTTGGGTTGGATAAACTCAGGGCTCAGCTTGCTGCCTTCTACGCAAAGCAAGTAGACGATGAGATGGATGCCCTTTGGGAGAGTGGCCAATTTGATGAGAAACGGATGAAAGAACTTCGTGGCTCCCATTTTCGTACCCCTTATAACAAGTAATCAATGAATCCGGTTGTCATTGACACGAACTGTTTGTTGCAGATTATCGCCCGTCACAGTCCCTACCGTCCAATATGGGATGCTTTCTTGGCAGGGCGTTTTGACCTCTGTGTATCGAATGAAATACTTGAAGAGTATCAAGAGATATTAGAACAGCAGATAACCCCCACCATTGCCGAAAACATTGTATTACTCATTCTCAACCAGAAGAACGTACAACTTGTTGATCCGCATTTCCGCTTGGCTATTATTACGGCCGACCCAGATGACAACAAATTCGTTGATTGTGCTTTTGCTGCTGGTGCCGACTATCTGGTGTCAGAAGACAACCATTTCGATGTGCTACGTAAGACACCCTTCCCGCAACTGAACCTTGTTACCCTCGACGAGTTTATGGAAACAAGACTTGTCAAGTAACATATAATAATGTTGAACCCTTAAAACCGTTGATGCCTATGGGCTGAGAGAAATATAACAAAGGACATATAGGATGAATATCCACTTTTAGATTCTTGTCTCCCTAATATCGCCAAATATAAGAGACAATCAAGAACGAAGGTAGGAGTTCACGCTGTTTGGCGTGGGCAATACTCGTTTAGATTGTTAGGCGTTTGGCGACGCTTGGGAGACGTAGACGAAGAAATTGTCCACGTTTTTTTGTATTTTCAAATATTTGTATTAACTTTGCAGACAAATAATAATAATAATGATTATGAAGAAACAATTACTATTACTCGTTTTGATGCTGCTGCCGATGATAGCTCACGCAGACAAGAGCGGTACATGTGGCTACAATTTAACATGGACACTTAACGAATCAACAGGCACTTTGACTATTGAGGGAAGTGGAGCTATGAAAGATTACAGTTCTAGTTCATATGCTCCATGGTACACGTACCGTCAAATGATTTTATCTGTTGTCATAGGTGACGGTGTCACAAATATAGGCAACTATGCTTTCTACGTTTGCTCTGGCCTTACGTCCATCACCATCCCAAACAGTGTGACAAGTATTGGCGTGGGCGCTTTCTATTACTGTATCTAAACGGGTATAAACAACCAGGAATATCTAATACTAACTGCGCATAAAGCGCTCATTTTCAATAACTTTTGATTTTTAACACTTGATGGCTGGAATTTGGTAGTAACCGAATTTCAGTTTATTTTTGCAACGTATTTCTACCGCGAGGAATTTACGAGGCCTGAAAATCGTCATTCTGTGGACTCGGTTGACAATGGGTTACGACGGGGTGCAAATGGTGACAAAACAGGACGGACGGATTCGGAGAGAGTTACGAAGCGGACAGAGTTGACAAATGGCGACAATGGTGCATGAAGGTTGACTCAACGGTAGGGAAAAAGAAAATGTACGTTGAACCATCAAAAGTGACAAGAAAATGAAGCAAGTTAGAAAGTGCAAGTATTGTGGGAAGGAGTTCGTGGCAAGGAACGGAATGCAGAAATATTGCTGCGAGGAGTGTCAGACGAAAGCGAAGGAAGCCAGAAAGAAGCGGCAGCTGGA
>CACWOS010000069.1 GCA_902762565.1 uncultured Prevotellaceae bacterium | reverse complement strand
TTTGCAGAGGAACTATTCAACATTATTTCCTTTGAAGGGAGGGATTGTGTTGTTGCCTTTACCAACGACAAAGCCTTTATGACCAGAGAGGCTATAAGAGGCTTGCGGGTTATACCTTTTGATGAACTTATCAGGACTATTGAAGTTCCTTTTGAGGTTCTTCTTGCTTATGGTTATACCAAGATGAATAGTCTGAGAGAAAAGGTCTATAACGAATGTAAGTCTGCAGGTATGAAGGTGGGTACGTATATATCAACTAATGCCCTTTGCTATACTGATGGAATCGGAGAAGGATCTATGGTATGGCCCAATGTGTATATTGGCCCAGGAACCTGCATTGGTCGTTGTAACATAATTCAAGCAACATGTACTTTGGCTCATGACAATACAATTGGCGACTTTAATTACCTAGCCCCTGGAGTTGTTCTTGGTGGAAGGGTAAGAGTAGAAAATTATTGTTTCTTGGGATTAAACTGCACTGTAAAAAGTGAAGTTCATATCTCTGATGAAACCATACTTGGTTGCGGGTGTAATATGATTCATAATAGTATAAATGAAGGATGTTATTATGGCAATCCGGGGAGATTATCAAAAAAACAAAGTTCAGATACTGTAATTTAATTATGTTAGATATAATAACAAATCGAATAATTGCGCCCTCCACTTCATTGCTGGAAGCGATGAAAGTAATGGATGAGATTATGGTGAAAACCCTTTTTGTGCTTCATGGTGAGCATTTTGAGGGTATTGTCACATTGGGTGACATTCAGCGAGCAATCATTAATAACATTGCCCTAACTGAACCTGTAAGCCGTATTCTCGATAGAAACAAAGTATATGGTTATGTCTCAGAGGGTGATGAAAGCATCAAGGAGAAGATGCGCAAAATGCGTGCAGAGGTGATGCCCATCCTTGATGAGAAAGGCGAACTTGTTGACGTATGGTTTTGGAATGATCTTTTCAAAAAAACAGAGTTTTCCCAGCGTGAGAAGATAGACCTTCCTGTTGTCATAATGGCTGGTGTTAAAGGAACCCGTTTGAAACCCATCACAAATGTAATCCCCAAACCACTTGTTCCAGTAGGAGATAAGACCATTCTTGAAGTTATTCTGGACCAATTTGAGAGTATAGGGAGTGTATCGCTATTGAAAGGGAAGATAACAACACCTTTCTTTGTCTCAAACTGTGATAGCATCAACGAGCAGGATTATCGTGACGTATGGGACTACCATTTAAATAACCACAATGATATGACTATTGTGACCATGGTTAAGAGCTTCAAGATTCCATATGGCGTAATTGAAACAGGTGAGGATGGTTTGATGACCGCACTGAAGGAAAAACCGGAACAGACCTATCAGGTGAATACTGGTGTTTATATATTGAATCCTGAGTTGATTGACGAGATACCTGAGGGAGAGTTCTTTCATATCACTCATTTAATGGAGAAAGTACAGGCTCGTGGAGGTCGTGTAGGCTGTTTTCCTGTAAGCGAGCATTCTTGGAAAGATATGGGTGAATGGCCAGAGTATTTGAAAATGATTAATGTGTTGTAAAAATAGTACTATGGACAGAAAAATAAGAGTAGTGCTTCTATGCCATTATTGGAGTGACGAAATGGCGGAAATGGTGGGAAGGAAACATTATTTTCAAGAACTGTCACCATGGATTCAAGAGACCTTGAATGGTTTTAAGAACAAAAATGATGTGGAATTACACGTTGTAGCACCAAACTATGCGTCTAACACGTATTTGACATGTATTAAAGATGGCATACATTTTCATTTCTACCATTATTCACCTACATGGATATCCGTTCTTGCGGCACCTCTTATAAAACTTTTCGTGAAGCATCTTGAAACATATAAGATTGCAGAACGGTTAGCAAATACACTGACAGGATTCAAAACACCAGCAAAGAGCGCTTCTGCTATTATCAGGGAGATTGACCCAGACTTGATTCACTTATATGGGTCTGAAAATCCTGATTATTCATCATCGGCTGTCGCATTGATGAAGGATTATCCAATACTCCTGACTATTCAGGGTTATGCTTATTTGCAAACACCTGATAAATTTTTTTTGGAGAGAATGTTTTATAATTATAGAGTAAAATTCGAATCATTACTCAATAATAATACAAAGTATTTCACTTCAGTAAAAAAAAGGACAGTACAAGAGTTTAAAGATAGTATGCCTAATTATTTCAATAATTGTGAAGCATTATACTATGTGACCGCAATAACAAAAGTTCCGCACCTAGACGCCTCTTTAATTGATAAAAATTTTGATCTTGTTTATTATGCGCGTATTGACAAAAACAAGGGAATAGAGGATTTAATAGATGTGGTAGAATACTTATGTTCAAAAGGGCGTTCACTCAAAACGCTTGTGATGGGAAGGGGAAGTGAGTCGTATGTAGAGCAACTGAAAAAAATAATCAAGAATAAACGTCTTGATGATATTATAGAGTTCGCTGGTTTCATTGAAAAACATGATGACGTTTATAAACTCGCAGCACAAGCAAGATTGATGGTTCTACCTACGCATAATGATGGAATCCCCAATACAGTTCGTGAAGCTATGTTTATGAAACTTCCTGTTGTGGCAAATAACGTGGGTGGCATCCCTAGCTTTAATGAGAATCGCCATTGTATCCATTTGGTGGAATTAGGAGATTTAGAGGGCTTGGCGAATGGCATCTGCAAGATGCTTGATGATGTGGCTTATCGGGATGAATTAGTCAATAATGCTTATCAAGAGGCACATGAGGAGTATTCGCCAGAAGCTGTTTACGAACAGACGATAAATGCGTATAAGGACGTGGTAAGTATAGTTGGTAATAAGTGATATATAGGTTATTATTCCAATGAGTAGAGTTTTTTATAGGTGTCAATTGCTTTTGTGTTTATTTATATGCACTATTAATAACATAGGTTATGCGTATTCTAATGTAGATATCAAGATTCAGTCTCAAAACGATTTTGACGGCCTTGCTAGCTCTATTAATACGGCTCTTTCAAATGGAGCAAAAGAAATTATTGTTAAAATTTATCCGGGAACATATTATTACAATGATAATCACATAGATATGTCCGGTAAGATTTATCCTGATGCATCAATAATAATAAAGGGAAATGGTGCAACTCTTGTGGCACAAGGTATAAAACATTATACCACAGATTCTAATTGGACTTCGTTCTCGCCAGATAATGCAATATTATCCGAAAAGAATAATATTGTTGAAGTATGGTCTCCGTGGTATCAGACTAATGAGTTGATAGATGTTGTTGCGACTAATTCCAAACTGTGTAGAGTTAAAAATATCTCAAACGTGAGTAATATAAGCCCTACAGGCTCCTATATTCAAATAACAAGTTGGTATCAGAGTTATATCTACAAGATTAATAGAATTGAAGGCGAATATATCTACTTTACTGCGGATAACTTGGCTAAGGGATATCGTGAAGGCTGGAATGTAAACAACGATTATAACTATGGGAAATGTTACCCTCGTTACAGGTTGGCAAATGTGCAGTCTGAGGACAATAACTTCTATATTAGTCAAGACGGTGTTGAAATATCAGGTAGTACCCGTTCTATATATGAATGCAATGCAACAAGGTTTTTAGTATTGGGATATGAAACAAACTTAAGGTGGGTAGAAATTGATGGGGTTTTGTTTGTGGGTAATTCTTATAAAGGAGAATTAGGTGTGTTCAGCTTCCTTTCACCTCATGGAAAGGCTGTAATAAACAACTGCCAATTTAAAGGGATACAGAGTAGCCGTGTCATTTCTATTGGTAACAAGAATAATGTCAGTGTATTGAACTGCCAATTTGAGGATTGTTCAGAGTCGGGTATTATTTCAAGTTTAGGGGCAGAAAATACGACTATTAGTAACTGTAAGTTTGTAAGGTGTGGAACGGACATGAAAAATAGCTTTTGTGTTCGATGTTTTGGTGTTGATTTTCACGTGGGTCATAATACTTTTGAAGATTTTGGTTACTCTGCTATTGGCATTGGTTGTGGTTATGGTAATAAAAGATCTAGTAGAATATCTGGTGTTGTGGAGCACAATATGGTAAGATATACTGAAGACTACAAGAAATGTAAAGACCAACATACATTGATGGATGGTGGGGCTATTTACATTTTTACGCAGAATGATGACACTGAAATAAGATTCAATTACATTGATGGATATACCGGGATGAAAGATAATCGTGGGGTGTTTTGCGATGACGGAGCCAGTAATTTGAAGATATATGGTAATGTAATTTCAGATATAGACAATTCTTATTGTATTGATTCGCGGAGGGTTGCATCTGTAGAGACGCAAGTTGGACCATCAAATGTTGGGAATATGGTTTATGACAATATCGTTGATGGCACAATAAAGATAGAAGGACGCGAAGTCGTTGGGAATGGCTGTGAATATGGAACCAATTATTTTCTCGTAGGGTTAGATAAAACGAAGCCTATTAATGTAATTAACAATGTTAATATAACAGGCGAGGATATTATTTTAAATTACACGGGAGAAAAACGGGGGAAGGTTGGTGTCTCCAAAACCAGCTATAATAGAATTAAAAAGTCTTCTAATTGGGATGGAATGAAGAGGTTCGTGATAAAGAAAATCAAATAGGTATAAACATAGAATAAAATACCCCATAAGAGTATGTTCAATTTAGATAAGTTTATAAGTGATTCGGTGACGTTCAGACCGAAGAGCATGTTTAAGGGTGACATCGAGGCAAATGCCGCGAAGCTCACCCAGGAGATTAAGGGTAAGAAGGTTTGCGTGATTGGTGGAGCGGGAAGTATTGGCTCCAGCTTCATCAAGGCGGTGCTGCGCTTTGAGCCGGCAAGCGTTGTGGTGGTAGATCTGAACGAGAACGGCCTGGCTGAGTTGGTGCGCGATGTGCGTAGTACTAACGGCCTTTATGTCCCAGATGAATTCCGTTGCTATACGCTTAACTTTGCGGATCCTATCTTTGAACGCATCTTCCGAGAGGAGAAGGGTTTTGATATTGTGGCCAACTTCTCAGCACATAAGCATGTGCGTTCAGAGAAAGACCGTTATAGTGTGCAAGCACTCATTGAAAACAACGATATCAAGGCAAAGAAACTGATGGATTTGCTGACAGTATATCCTCCGAAGCATTTCTTCTGTGTTTCTACGGACAAAGCGGCTAACCCTGTGAACATCATGGGTGCCAGCAAACGCATCATGGAAGATTTGGTGATGGCATATAACAAATACTTCAAAGTGACAACCGCTCGTTTTGCTAATGTGGCTTTCTCGAACGGTTCTTTACCTGACGGTTGGATTCATCGTTTGCAGAAGAAGCAGCCGCTGGCAGCACCTTCAGATGTGAAGCGTTATTTTGTTTCACCTGAGGAAAGCGGCCAGATTTGTATGCTGGCTTGCATTCTTGGTAATGGTGGAGAAGTGTTCTTCCCGAAGTTGGGTGAAGACCAGATGCTGACGTTCTCTTCCATCTGTGACAAGTTCGTAACGGCCAACGGTCTGGTGAAAGATCCTTGCAGCAGTGATGATGAAGCAAAGCGCAAGGCCGCTGCACTGGGTTGGGATGACAATAAGTATCCTACGGTTTACTTCGGTTCGGACACCACCGGTGAGAAGGCTTACGAGGAGTTCTATGTTCCTGGAGAAAAGATTGATATGCAGCGGTTCAAGGCTCTGGGCGTTGTCTGCCAGACCACTCGCCACGAGATGAGTGAGGTGAATGGATTCTTTGATAAGCTGGAAGGCATCTTTGCTAAGGAGGACTTTACCAAGGCTCAGGTGGTAGAGGCCATCAAGGAGTTCATTCCAAACTTTGAGCATGAGGAGAAGGGGAAGAATCTGGATCAGAAGATGTGATGGATTACCACAAACTCGCATCTCGTTATAAACAATTTGGAGGATTCAGCCTGGTCATTGAGTATGCAAAACTGGGTGCGCTTTGGCTAGCTGTTAAAGCGGGTGTGAGATGTTTGCTGAAGCGGCAGTCGTTCAAGGCCATTTATCCAGAAGTGTTGCGCAAAATCGAGCCGTTCTTGATTCAAAAATATGGCTCAAAGGTTCAAGAGTTTAAGAAGTTCAATAGTTCAGAAGGTCAGGGTATAAGTGGGGTCTATGAGATAAAGGTGATTGATGAGGAGAACTGGAAAGAATATATTGAATTACCTAGCTACATTGTAAAGAAATGGGAGGAGAAACAGATACCGCCTGCTTTGTTTTCTGATCTGTTGAGGTTGGAACTGCTGATAAAGTATGGAGGAACGTGGATAGATTCAACGGTACTTTGTACCGGGTTTAAGGGTTCAATTGTTCAAGAGTTCAAGAAATACTTGGAAGCGGATTTGTTCTTGTTTCAATACACCAAGCAGGGGAGTATTCCGGTAAGTATTTCAAACTGGTTTATATCAGCTTGTTCGAACAATGAGGTGTTGATAGTGTTAAGAGATATGCTCTATGCATACTGGAAGGATTATGATTGCGTGTTGGATTACTACATCTTCCACCTGTTCTTTGCGATGATAAGCAAAGAGTACCCAGAACAGATTACTGCAATGCCTTATGGACAAAGTCAGAATAGCTTGGTGTTGTTGCATCATTGGGGAGAAGAGTTTAATCAAAAGAAATGGGATAAGCTGACCTGTCAGGTCTGTTTTCATAAGTTGGCGTTTAGGGTTGACAAATCAATAACTGATAATAAGGAAAATTACTATTCGAAAATCATAAGAGATTATGGAAATCTTTAATATAAAACTGGAGTTTAATCATGATGCCTTCCGTATTGCGGTGGATAAGTGTATCGCAGAGAAAGGAAAGGGATATGTATGTGTTGTAGATGGAAACGTTCTGTCAATGACATACAAAGATGCTGATTATAGGGAAGTGGTGAAGAATGCATTGGTGAATACTTGTGACAGTAGCTATGTGGCTAAGATGGCAGGGGATATTTACGGAGAAAGGTTGGTTTCGCTGAACGGTCCCATGTTGTTTAGAGAGTATATCAAAAAGCCATATAGGCAGTTGCTTCTTGGGAATACTGAGGAGACATACCAAACTATCGTTAAGAAATTGGAGGAAGATGGTGGTCATCCAGAAAACCTAAAGTATCTACCCGTGCCTTTTGCTAATGTGGAGGATTTTGATTATGCGGGCATTGCTGAACAGGTGAAGGCTATCAGCCCTGATATCATCTGGGTCTCGCTTGGTGCTCCTAAGCAGGAGCGTTTTATGAGCAGATTATTGCCCTTTATTGATAAAGGGGTGATGTTTGGCATCGGGGCAGCCTTTAACTATTACTCTGGTCAGATAAAAGAGACCAAAACTGAGATTGGTGGTTTGCGTCTGATTTGGTTGCAACGCATATTTGAGGAACCTAAAAAACAATTGCGTCGTTGCTGGAACTTTCTGATGGTGATACCCAAATTGAAGAAGGAAGAGAAACAGCGAAAGAAACAACGTGAAGCAGGAAAATGATTCATATACTGATAACGGATGTTCAATATAGGAAGGAGTTTGATAATATTTCAATGATTAAACGTTTTTTTCCGAACGAACATCTAATACTTGGAACCACTAAGGGCGCGCTGTTCTGCAAACTAGCTTACGGTCGTTGTACGGTTGAAAGGCTTAGAACGGAGGAGGGAAAGGATATTTTCTTTCAGGACTTCAATGCTTTGCAGGATAAGTATAGCAGAGATCAGATTATTTATTTTCCAGGGGAAGAGCAGACAACGGACTATGTGGTTGATTATATTGAGCAAAATGGAAAGGGAAATATCATAAGTTTACTGCCTTCTTACTCATTATATAAGATGTTCCGTAATAAACGGACGCTGAATCATTATTGCCTTGAGAATGGTTTCCCTGCACCAAGAGAGTATAATGTAGAGGATTTACCCAATGTAGATTATCCTGTATTACTGAAACCAGAGATAGGCTCGGGGAGCCACGGGCTGTATAGACTATACAAGGAAGACGATTATTCTGATGAAATAAAAGATGCATTGGTAAAGGATCCTTACCTCATACAAGAACTATTGCCCAATGGAAAGGATGTACAAGGTGGTTTTTACTTGTGTCATGACGGAAAAGTGATAGGAGCGTACACACATAAGCGAATTAGAACCAGTCCAGAAGAAGGAGGCGTGACGGTACTATCAAGCCTTAATGAAAATCCACAGTTAATAGAACAGGGTAAGAAACTTCTTGAATTTGCCGGGTGGGAAGGTCTGATTATGCTGGAATATATCTATGATGAAAGAAGCGGGGAGTATAAACTAATAGAGGCGAATCCTCGTAGTTGGGGATCTATTATGCTATCAGAGTATTGCGGTGCTAATCTGCTTTCTAATTATATTAGGGTATGTTTAGGGAAGGAGATAGTGGCTCCGGAAATGAAGAAAGAGGCTTATATCAGGTGGTTATTCCCGATGGATTTGCTGAACTGGGTTAAGAAGAAAGGAAAGATGAAGGGCTTCTGGAATTTTAAGAATACTTGCTTTATCAACTGGACTTATGCCAGGAAAGACAGCGCTCTGTTCTTTATTCTTGCATCTGTCTTTAATTTGCACAACCTGAAAAGCTTGTTTGGAAGAATATGAGTAAGATTGTGGTATATGACTTTGACGGAACACTCTCGTATGGGGATAGCATGGAAGAGTTGTTTAACTCTGAAATGTGCGGACTGAAATCTGTGTATAGATGTTATTATTATTTCCTGAAAGTATTATCAAAGCTAAAACTGAGTACCGTCAAGAAGGAAAAGGAGAAGATGATAAAGCTTCTGTTTCATGCAGATGAGGCGGCATTTAGAGAGGCATGTGAGAAACAAGCTAAAGAATATAGGTTTTCTCCTATTATGGATAATCTGAAAAAGGATGTAGCTGAAGGGAATAAGGTAATAGTCCTTTCTGCCTCATCTGAGTATTTCTTGAATGTTGTGTTTAATGGAATGGATGTAGAAATTCATGGAACTACATTTAACATTAAAGATGGGAAAATACGAGGTGTCAAACAGCATCCATTTTACCATGAAAAGGTGGACACTCTTGTTGGTAATGGGGTTTCTGTAGTGGATGCGGCTTATTTTGATAGCAAATGGGACGAATGCTTAAAGCCTATATGTCGTGTATGGCATAAAGTAAAGAATGGTGGAATTATTGAGAGTGGATTAAACGATATTAAAGGATAGTTTTTTATGTATACATTCATAAAGAGGTGTTTTGATTTTATTAGTGCGTTGATAGCGCTCATGATATTGTCGCCCATATTCCTATTGACAGCAATAGGAATTTTGATTAGTGATTGGGGCCCCATATTCTATAAAGCAAATCGCATAGGGAAGGGGAACAAACCATTCAAGATGTATAAGTTCAGGTCCATGAAAGTGCTGAAGGCTCCAAAGAGGGGTTCTGAGGCAAGCCTTAGACCGGATGAAGACCGTATATTCCCGTTTGGTCATTTTATCCGCAAAGCTAAAATTGATGAGCTCCCTCAGCTGATTAATATTCTGAATGGAACTATGTCAATCGTTGGCCCACGTCCTGTGGCGGAAGATCAGTTTGATATGTTCCGTTATGGCAAGTGGAATGAAGCGGCAAGAGTACCAGTTGGTTTGAGTGGTCCGGCGGCTTTGTACGACTATATCTATGGTGACCAGATAACCGACGAAAAGGAGTATATGGAGAAAGTGTATCCCACACGACGTGAATTGGAATACACTTACGTGCAGAAGGCCAGTTTAGGTTATGACTTGAAGATGATAATATACACAGTTATCTGTATTCTATACTCATTGTGTGGGAAAGAATGCACATGGATCCTCAATGAGTTAATAGAGGATGCCAACAAAACGAAGAATCAATAATGTTGCTATGAATATACTTGTTACTGGCTCTGCCGGAATGATTGGCAGCTATGTTGTTAAAGGGTTAATCGAGAAAGGGCATAAAGTTATTGGCGTAGACCGAATAGCAAAAGATATAAAGCTTGACGGGCTTACCCAAATTATATTGGATCTATCATCAAAAGAAGCAATTATACAGTTGTTTGATGATAAGAAGATAGATCGAGTGATTCACCTTGCAGCTTTGGCTCATACTAAAGGTGTTGCAGATACTTCATGGGAGGCATTTAAAAAGGTGAATGTGGATTGTGCGGAGAATCTGTTTGAGGCGTGTGCTAAGCACAATGTTCCAGTATTGTTTATTAGTACTGTTGACGCCATCGGAATGGTAAAAGGCTTAATTACTCCTGAAACGGAAGAAGGCCGTTTGAAAGAGATATGTAAGTTCTATAACATCTATCGTTTCTCTCCTGTATACACAGAAGACGTAAAGCGTGACATTGAGAAGCGTTATTACTTGAAATATCCTGATTGGGCATACCTGATTGGTGGTGGACAGCAGTTTGAAGTACTTAATGTACGAAAAGCAGTTTCTTCTATGGTTGATTGGGTGGACAAGAAAGTAGATAATACCATTCACATCATCAAAGATGAGGAACTGCTGGACAGTGCTAAGGTGATTGCAGAAGAAAAGGCGGAGGGAAGGGCGAAGCATGTACTTCGCATTCCTCGCTGGCTAGTTGTCTGTGGGTATTATTGTATCAAGATGGTGTTTGGTAAGAGCAATAAAACGTACTTGGTTTTTAAGGCGTTGTGGCCTTTCCGCACAGCGGAATAGCCTTTAGTTCAAGAAGTTCAAGGAGTTCAAAGGGTTCAAGGAGTTCCAGGGCTAGAGAACTAAGAGCTGTAGATTTTTATGATGAGTTTATTCGTTGAATTAATTCAAGTAGCACTCGGAACTAGGACAGTACTTAGCAGAATCCCTTCAGATAATGATTGGCGGCAGATATATGATACTGCTGCCAAACAATCTTTAGTGGGTATTGTGCTTAGTGGAATAGAAAAATTACGAGCGAAGGGCTTTGAAGTAAATGTACCAAAGGTACTGTTGCTGCAATGGATTGGCGAGGTGCAGATGATAGAGCAGCGGAACAATAAACTAAATGAGGCCGCTGAACATTTAACAAGAATCTTTAAGAATGGAGGGCTTCGTAGCTGTGTGCTGAAAGGACAGGGAGTAGCGAGGTTGTACGATGTAAGATGTAAGAAGTCTGATGTAAGAAGTCAGAACTCAGAGCAAAGTTCGGAAAGTTCAAGAGTTCAAGAGTTCAAGGGGGCAAGTGGGTCGTTGAGTTTGCGGAGGCAGCCTGGAGATATTGACTTGTGGGTGGAAGGTGGAAGAGAAAAGGTCTTGCAGTTTTTAAAGAGTAGCTTCTTGAAAACTGGCACGGTTGTCATCCATCATGTGGATACAAGCATCATAGATGGTGTAGAGACAGAAGTTCATTTCCTGCCGTCATATTCATACAATTACTTACGGTATATAAAATATAAGAAGTTTTTCAAGGAGGAAGCAAATCAGCAGTTCGACCATTTTGACGAGCAAGTAGGTTTTGCATATCCCACGAATAGGTTTAATGCTGTTTATCTGATGATGCATATATTCCGCCATGTTTTTCATGAGGGAATAGGTTTGCGTCAGTTGATGGACTATTATTTTGTTTTGACACACCTTACTGACGAAGAACGTAAGTGGGCATATGGCAAACTGAAATGGTTGGGACTCGGAAAGGTGACCAGTGCCGTGATGTATGTCATGAAAGCGGTTTTCTTGATGGATGACAAGTATCTGTTGTGTAGCCCTTCGGAAAAGACTGGCAAATATCTTTTGGAAGAGATTATTGCAGGGGGTAACTTCGGAAAATTTGGAGATCAATACGAATCCGCTCACAGCGGTAGCAGTTTTAATCTGTATCTGAAGAACCTCAAACGCCTCGGAAAAGTGTATTCCTTATGTCCCTCAGAAGTCCTCTGGGCACCAATATGGAAACCATGTCATTGGCTCTGGAGGAAGTGGAATGGATATCTTTGATTATATAAACAAAAGTAGTTTACGAAATACAAGAATAAATATGAAATACTTAATAGTAGTTGCGCACCCTGATGATGAGGTGCTGGGAGCTGGAGCTTCTATTTGGAAATGGTCACATACTGGTGACGAGGTGGACGTATGCATCATGAGTACGGAGGCGAAAGCACGTGCATTCCGTCCGGAGGACAAGGAACTGGACGATGATTTAAATTCGTCATCAGAATACCTCGGAATTAGCCAGAAGTTTGAGGGGACATTCCCGAATATCGAGATGAACACAGTGCCCCATCTGCAATTGGTCCAATTTATTGAGTCGGCCATCAAAGAGAGTGAACCTGATGTCATCATAACACATCATCCTGCAGACACGAACAACGACCACCTGCAGACATCGATGGCTTGCCAGGAGGCGATACGTCTGTTCCAGCGCAGGCCGGAGGTGAAGCGTGTGAAGGAGTTCTGGTATATGGAGGTTCCATCCTGCACAGAATGGAAAATCAACAATGCCATGCAGGATTTTGTACCCAATTGCTATGTTGAAGTCGGAAAGGAGGGCGTTGATGCAAAGATAAAGGCTTTGGGTATGTATCGTGGCGTGATGCGACCTTATCCGCATCCTCGTTCTGCTGAATATATAGCCGGACTAGCAGCTGTTCGTGGCAGCCAGTGGGGGGTAAACTACGCTGAGTCGTTTGAGGTAGTATTAAGATCGTATTAAAGCCTGAAGATAATCCAGGCTATATTCGACAGTCTGACCACCAAATGCCAGATGCGGACATGATGTAAAACTAGGATTATATATGATAGAAAGATTTGTTTTCTGTGTCATTGCTATTGTATTAGTCGTATGGGAAAACGATGCGTTTGCACAACAGGAGGAATTGCCTGTCGATTCTAATGCCGTTGTCACAAATTCACTTTGGGATAATTGGTATGCTCAGGTCGGTGTAGATATGTGGTTGCAGAACCCGTATGGCACCAATTTCAAGAACGTATTTCCAAACGGTAAATCCTATGGTGTTGATGTGGCTGTGGGAAAGTGGTTCACGCCAGGGTTTGGCATGAGGGCTAAACTGACTTTGGAAAACACTTTTCTGCAGAGCGACCATGCTAAATGGATACATCATCAAAAAGGCTATTTCACAGTGGTGGAGGATTTTCAGTTTGACATCCTGAATCTTTTCGGAGACTATAAGCCTGACCGGAAATATACTCTGATCGTATTCCCGAGAGCTGGCGCTTTTGTCGAGTTGAAGAATGGCGTTGGTTCGCCCATATTAGGTCTTGGCATTGGGAACGTATTCCGTCTGAACGATAAATGGAGCCTCTATGCTGATGTGTCTTATCAGGCTACAAATAGTGTTATCGGCAGTGCTACAGACACGGGATCCGGAAGCAATGGCTATTTTGACATCAGTGTTGGAGTGCAGATGAACCTTGGTAAGCAAGGCTTCCATAAAGTATCAGACAAAGTGGAGCATTCAAAAGATGCGGTAATCCTTAATAATAGCTTATGGGACAATTGGTTTATTCAGGCTGGTCTCGGTATGTCGCTACTGAATAGATATGGCGAGAACTTTGCTCATGTGTTCCCCAACGGAAAGACGTTTGGCATCAACCTCGGTATGGGTAAATGGATAACACCCGGCGTCGGAATCCGTGGAGGCTTGAACTGGCAGAATGGTATTGTGGGAAACAGCTATTATAGCTGGATGGATACGAAGGGACAGCCTGGTAGCAATCATGATGGTGGAGGATGGGTGGCAGCCTATGCTGATTTGTTCCTGAACCTGCACAATCTGTTTGGCGCATATGATAGAGACCGTGTGTGGGAGGCCATCGTGTTCCCGCGTGCAGGATTGAACAGCAATTTCGAGTATAGTACGGCTTCGCCAATTGCAGGCATCGGTACTGAGCAGACTTTTAAGTTGAATGACCGCCTGAAGTTATTCGCAGATGTGGCCTATCAGTTTACGCCTAATGAATTTGTACAAGGGGAAGTCGTTAGTCATCATAGTGGAAGTACAGGATGGTTTGATATCAACGTCGGTGTACAGTATGACTTAGGGCTTAATACGTGGTATAAGCCGGGAGAGGAAAGGATTAACGATTCACGGTTAACGGTTCAGAGTTCGCATAACTGGCCACGATTCGCAGTAAATACTCTCGCTTCGGTGGGCGTGGCTTATATTGGTAAGTCGACCCTAAAGGCGATGATTAAAGAGGAACGGCCAGACCACTCGGATAACAAGTCGTTCCCATCGGGACATGCGGCTATGGCTTTCGCTGCAGCGAGGTCGATAGATAAGGAGTTTAGGAAAAACTGCATTTGGATACCCATAGCAGGGTATGTTGCAGCAACGGCTGTGGGTATTGAGCGTGTAGCCAATAAACACCATCATTGGTATGATGTGGTGGCTGGTGCTGCCGTCGGTGTAGGCTCTGCAGAACTGACTTGGTGGCTTTCGGACAAGATGTTTGGCAAGGGTAGCAACATTGCTGTTGGTAGTAGTGGAAACACGGTGGATGTTGCTGTGAGGTGGTGAAGATGAAGGATAAGTAAAAACGTTAGCATCAGTGTGGCAATTCTGTTCATATTTGTTTGTACCAAAAAAGAGATATTATGAAGATTACGCAAGCGATATTAGATGATTTAACGACTAAGGCGAAGGTATCGGAGAGGTTGAGGATGAATCTTGACCTAAGGGATTCGGCTGAGGATGGAAGCCAGCGCATGCTGAATGCGATAGAACCAGACTCTGTTGTGCCCATCCATCGCCATCAAAATAGTTCTGAGACGGTAGTTTGTCTGAGAGGGCGTGTAGTAGAGGAGTATTATGATGAACTGGAGCGAACCTGCACGGAGGCGATAGAGTTGCGCCCTGGCGGGCCCGTAGTGGCGTTGAACATTCCTGCCGGCCAATGGCATACGCTTCGTTCGCTGGAATCGGGTAGCGTGATTTTGGAGGTAAAAGACGGAAAGTTTGAACCAATTCAGGACTGCGATATCCTGAAGATGTAAGATGGCTGAAGTATGAAGGAAGAGGTCTTTTATAGGCTGAAATCTTTTATTGAGAGTGAGGCACGGAGTTGCAGTATGGATTTCGGGTGCGTGACGGCAGAGTATGTGCACCGAATGTGGGGCGGTACTGTGACGATTGAGGAAATCGCAACGGGACTGAAGGAACTAAGGAAACAAGGAGCCTTTGGACTATGACATTGTAGTACAATTAGTAACTACAAATAATTGCAAAAGCAGCTATAACTTCAGTGTTGAAGTTGTGGCTGCTTTTTTGTGCTTATTACTTCGGGCTGACAAGCTTACGAAGTGACTCGAGGTAGCCTTCTATTCTGTTCTGGGGGATACCCCCAGAACCCAGTTTGTTCATTTCTTTGTCGCAAAGATTTAGAGCCCCTTGCTAAGGGGCGGCTATAATGCAGGGTTCCCTGCAAGGGTCACTACTACCCAACCCTCCTTGTCCTAAGGAGGGCTTCGAACCACTCCTAAATCCTCGCCAATCGTTGGCAAGGACTAAATTTGCTACGGGCAGAGACCGCCCTACGCAAAGTTTTTTGTATGACCAACAGAGCCTGTGCCCCTTTGGGGTTGGTCATTGTTGTTTTATCGGCAGCGCTTGCGGTTCACGATCTATTTTTGGTTCAGGGGACAAGCTTGATGGCTTTATCCGAAAATGCGAGTAAAAGTGCACAAAAATGATGGGAAAGTGCAAAAATGAATAAAATTTGGCATAAAAATTGCAATAGATTAAAAAATTATAGTTAACTTTGCACCCTAAAACGAAAATTATACTACCTTGATAAGATTTTCTCATATAACGAGACAAAAAGAAAAGCTGAATATGATAATTATCTAAAGTCATATACTGGTGGCGGCAAGAGATTGGGGTCTCATGAATATTGGATTAGGCAATTTATGAGTTGCATTGCGAAAACAGGTCATGTAGGTAACTCTTTCCTAATAGATTATAATATAAAACTACTGAAAGAAGCCAGAGTGGAAGCTGATTATCAGGAAGTGGATTTTACAAAAAAGCAAACCGACGACCTCTATGACAAGGCTCGTGATACTATAAAATTAATAAATAAAAGTTTGGGCGTATGAAACGGGATTATGAAATAGAAAAGTTTTTGCAGCATCTCTATAGCTGTTATGATATGCCTAATTCGTCTATCTCTTATGGATATAATGAGGTGTCGGAAACATATATCATAAAGATTGATAATGCTGCCGCTATGGGTAGAGAGGATTTTCAGTTAGACCTCTTTAACTTTTCACAAGAACGTGCAGAGGCCAATGTTTGGGTTATGTTCGTTACCCCTGATGACAGTATTAACTTCTCTGCTTATGAACCTGTAAGCAGGGAGTACTTTAAAGCTATTCCATCCGCTTCTGAAGATATTTATCAAATGATACAGCAGTTGGCATTTGAGGGAGCGGGGTGGTTTAATTGATTATACTTATGTTCGTCAAGGTGAGAAAATCATGTCATTGATGGTATCTTGTATTTTTGCTATAGAGCCACAGGCTTTTGGAGAAATGATTCGCGAGAACAGGTTTGTTATCGAGCCTTTCCTATCACAGTATCTGGCTACCATCAATGTTGGCGCTGCTAGAGGCGAACTACATGCTCGTTGTGAACTGAACAATAGTCCTTTAGCCAAAGTTATTCTACCTCCAATTAATTTGGTGGAGGCACTTTCGAATGATGTGGTTATAGAGTTATAATTTTCAAAGGTTCAAATGGAAAGGATCAAGGAGTCCCCTGATTCTTTGTGCACCGAATGTGGGGCGGTACTGTGACGATTGAGGAAATCGCAACGGGACTGAAGGAACTAAGGAAAGAGGGATTTATGAATCTTTTTATACTACTTCTTCTTGTCCATATATTTCTGCTATGATGTGAGACTCAAAAACTTCTCGCAAAAAATCTCAAAAACTACTGTCAAACGTCATATTGATACTTAAGCGGTTTATATTCAGCTGTTTATACTATGACGTTTAGTGTTTTAAAACGTCATACTAATGTCATAATGTCCCTATAAGTCGCCTTTTTGATAGGAGTTTGTCCGTCGTTCCCTTGATGGTTACACATCGTTCCCCTCGTGGAAACAGTCCGTTCCCTTCGTGGAAACAGTCCGTTCCCTCCGTGGGAACAGTTCGTTCCCTCCATGGAAACGGTTCGTTCCCTGCGTGGTAACGACTCGATAACTCGTAGTAAACGAGTAACTTACACGTATCTTGCTGGTCTTTTGAAGCCTTTATCCAGTTTTTGCCGCTTATTTCTATGACATTAGTATGACGTTTTAAAACACTAAACGTCATAGGTTAACCTATTGATTACTAAGAATATAACTACTGCTATGACGTTTGACGGTGATTTTCATCATATTTTTCGTTTGACGATTTTTCAATAACAACAATCATCACAATACAGTTTATAGACCTCGACATCACACAATAAATTCGCCTCGGCTCCGTTTCTATTAAAGAAAACTATGGAGTCAATAAGAACGTTTTTCAACAAATGCTTTCGAGTCATTCAATTAAAAAATCCTGAAACATTGTACGACCGTTTTCTACGGTACATCAACGAGTCACACCGCGACGGTGTTATGGGCGAAGGTCGATATGCTATAGCCCTAGGCAAAGCAGAGAAATTACGAAGATTTCTGGTAATCACAGACCGCTCAGCGATGACGGCCGATGAATTTACAAATGACATGCTGCTGGACTTCCGTCAATTCATCTACGACGAGTACAAGTATGTGACGCTGTATCCCGGGTTATACCCCAGTGGGGCTGGACATAGAGCACCGAAGAAACGACTGCGCGACACCACCGTGGTACACGACCTGAAACTGCTGCAGGCATTCTTTGCTGAACTTGAGAATACAGACGAAATACGCCGCTCTCCATTTAGGAAGATTTCCATGGAGAAGCGGCGTGTTTTGATGCATGTGATGTACGATGCACCGATATTTTTACGATGCGAAGAGCTCAAAAGGGTGATGAAATCCTCAGCGCCAGCGAATCTTCAATGGGCGAAGAACATCTTTGTGCTGAACTGTGCCATTGGTTGCAGAATTAGCGATCTTCTGCGGCTTTCGATGGCGAATATAGCAATGTCAGACGACGGAATCCCGTATGTGCACTATATGCCATCAAAAACAGCGCGTCTGCAGAGCACGAATCTCGAAGTGACGACCCCTTTAATAGAACCGGCCGTCGACATTATCAATCGTACAGGGCTGAAACTGATGGGAATGAATCATCACTATGGAAAACAGCGGTATAACAAGGCACTACGTGATTTGTTGAAATTCTGCGACATCACACGCCAAGTCAGTCTATTCAATCCCGAGTCAGGTAATAACGAGTATCGCCCGCTATGCGAAGTGGCCTCGTCAAAATTGGCCCGCAAGACACATATTGATATGCTGAACAAAGTGCAGATCAACTATTATGCGGCGGGCTTGCATCGGGCAGGCTCGGATGCCGTGTTCAGATATACCAATTTGGAGTTAAAGGATCGGTATGAGTTGATGCGAGTGGCGTTCGGAATATAAAGAAAGATGCGGGTCAGTCGTCAAACTGATCCGCATCGCTGGTTTTATTGTTATGCTTCCCGCCCCATCGTGGCCAGAAGATGTAAGTGCAGAATTGCCAGAGGGCTTTAAAAATATGCTTCATCTTTACAAGCGTACGGATACATCCACCGTGTTTCCACTACTGCCAACAGCAATGTTGCTACCCTTGCCAAACATCTTGTCCGAAAGCCACCATGTCAGTTCCGCAGAGCCCACACCGACGGCAGCTCCTGCTACGACATCATACCAATGATGATGCTTATTAGCCACACGCTCTATGCCCACAGCCGTAGCAGCGGCATAACCTGCAATCGGAATCCAGATACTCTCTTTGCGGAATTCCTTATCTATCGACCTCGCAGCAGCAAATGCCATCGCAGCATGGCCCGACGGGAATGACTTATTATCTGAGTGGTCAGGTCGTTCCTCCTTAATCATTGCCTTCAATGCTGTCTTTGCACCAAACGCGACAACCACCGATGCTCCTGTGTTAACAATGAAGCGAGGCCAGTTATGACCTCCTTCCCACTGAGCAGCCTGACGCTTTTCTCCCGGTTTATGCCACGTGTTCAGCCCTAAGTCATACTGAACACCGACGTTGATATCAAACCAGCCATTATGAGACAACCCTTTGTCGCCACTAAATTTTCCATCCAAAAAGCCACCTGTTGTCACCTGATATGAAAAATCTGCATATAACTTAAGGCGATTATTAATTTTGTACGTCTGTTCCGTTCCAATTCCGAGTATTGGACATTCTGAATAGCTCGAAGAAAAGTTCTCAGCTAATCCCATTCTTGGAAAAACAATCGCATTCCATTTCCTGCTTTCATCATATCCGCAAATGACATTATGCAAGTTAAAGAACATATCAGCATACAACGAAACAAATCCATGCTTGTTTGGGTCACCATCATATTCTGGATTGGAGTCCAGGTATGAGGCATGATGGTTAACCATGATTCCATTTTGCCAATTCACACCTCCTCGTATACCCGTTTCCGGCGTAAACCATTTGCCAAAGCCTACATTCAAGCCATATGTACTACCATTTGGAAAAACATGCGAGAAATTAGTCCCGTATGGATTAATCAACGACATTCCTAAACCTGCCTGTACAAACCAGTTATCCCAAAAGTGGTTTAAAGCGACACCATCTTTATTTTGATTAGGTTCGCTAGTTTTCTTCCACTTTCCGTCACTTGCCTTTCTTCTTATGTCATATTGTACACCGACATTGATCTCTGCAAAACTATTACCACCATGATCCGTACCAGATGCAACACCATTGATACTTGCTACAAACTGATAGCCAGCATCCACATACAGGCTCCATTTATCATTTAACCGGTAAGTATTAATAATACCCACACCTAAAATGGGGCAGCCCTTTCGGGTTCCTATATCCCACCATCCTCCTGCGCGGGGTGCCACAATCAGATCCCATTTCCTGTCAGGTTTATATCCCCCCAGCAGATTATGCATATTCACCTGTACATCCCATATAAAGTTTAGGAATCCCCCTTTTCGGTGATTCTCACCAGGAATGCCATACGGCTGCAGCCATGTATTGTGGTCGTTAGGCAATATGCCATTATTCCAAACCACCTTAAATCTACCTCCGAACTCTGGTGAGAACCATTTCCCGACAGCAATATCTACACCAAAAGATTTCCCATTGGGGAATACATCCTTCACACTATGATGGGATGGGAAAAGCAGATTCATATCCATACCAACCTGCCCATACCAATTGTCCCAAAACGAATTTGTGACTACTGCATCCGAATCTACTAGATTCTCATCCTGTGCCACAACAGTTAGATGGCACGAAGCAATCCATACAATAATTAAAAATATATACCTCATGTATCCATAACTCTTAAGCTAAAGCAGCCTTCATCCATCATCCTTCAGCCCCTAGACATCTTCCACTTTTAACCGTTAACCATGAACTATTAGTTTTCCTTCGGCCGTCTTTGTGGCACAAACACAAAAGAGCAAAAAGCCCATATGCCTTTTAGGATTGATTTCAACTTTTCACTCTTCATTACTTGTCCAAATTTAGAATTCCACCTTCTTCATGTGGTACAAATTGTCCCTCCTTGCACTCGAAAATGTAGCTATTTTGCTCAATCGCTTCAAGTTTATGCCACACATTCTTAGGGATGTCAACCCCATAGTTGCCACTCTCTTGACTCAACACCACATCCTCTATGATAGAGCCATCATCATTGTGAGTAGTCACCCTAACCTTGCCTCGCAGGATAACGAAAGACTCATCCTTCGTTGGGTGCCGATGGATGGGTACCACGGTCCCAGGCTCCACCGCATTCAGGAACCGATGACACTTATCATCCAGCGACTGATGAAAGTTATAGTTCTTCCTTAGCCTCGGGGATGCATTCGCCTGCGCAGAGACGCTATTTAGCAAGACCTCATCAATAATCTTCATATTCCTACTCCCCTCCCAATGCCAACCTGAACTGGCTGGGCGTCTGACCGGTTACTTTCTTGAACAGTCTTGCAAAGTGCTGGGGATAATCAAATCCCAATTTGTATGCAATCTCTGAGACGGGTTGTTCGGAACCTAACAGCTCTTGCTTGGAGCGGTCGATGATATTGTTCTGTATATACAGTTGTGCCGTAACACCGGTCTCTTTCTTAATCAAATCTCCAAAATACCCCACAGAATAGTGCAACGCATCTGCCAG